>NZ_CP014205.2:0-309285 GCF_001594225.2 Pseudomonas glycinae | reverse complement strand
AGCGCAAACCGGTCTACAACACTCTCGACCGGGCCATCGAGGCGCGGATGAAAGGGCTGGTGGCGGTCAGTCGCGAGGCCGCCGAACTGCTGGCCCGGCGCGGTCTGATGCCGGTGCCCGGCGGTTACACCTGGCGCACCGACAACCGCCTGACCCTGCC
Source organism: Pseudomonas glycinae (assembly GCF_001594225.2). Taxonomy (GTDB): domain Bacteria; phylum Pseudomonadota; class Gammaproteobacteria; order Pseudomonadales; family Pseudomonadaceae; genus Aquipseudomonas; species Aquipseudomonas glycinae. The sequence goes on along the minus strand of NZ_CP014205.2, from coordinate 309,125 downwards.
ATCGCCGCTGCGCCTGACCCAGGAGCAGGCGATGGCGTTCGTCCAGCGCATTGCCTGCCCCGCGCAATTGGTGGTCGCCGCTGACGGCATGCTGGCCAAACATTCGGAGCTGCTGGAGCGTCTACCCTTTGACCGGGAACAGCTGCCGGGCGGGCACCATCTGCACCTGAACGATGAGGCCGGGGCCGACCTTGTCGCAGACTGTTTCAATCGGTTCTTCGCCATTCCTTGACTTGCTCCCGGCAACTGTCGAGGCTGGGCAGGTTGAAATGGGAGACAACCAAGATGGATTTCTACACCGCTGCGACTTCGAACTGCCCTCAAGGCACCCAGGCCATGCCCCTGCGATGAGCCTGTCCATGCGATCTATCAGTCTGCTGGCGCTGTGCTGTTTCAGTCCCTTTCTATTCGCTGCCGACCTGCCGGGCAGTCAGGACCTGCCGATCGTGCCGCGTGTGGCCGATGCACAGATCGTCGACTATCGCCCCGCCGTGGAGCTGGAGCGGATCTACCCGCTCGGCTCGATCCGCAAGATCAGCGGCCAGTTGCGTTTCGACGGCCAGGTCAGCGCCCGGGGGCAAACCACCTCGGTGACCTATGAATTGCCGCCGGAACATTCCGCCACCGAAGCTTTCACCCTCGCTCGCGAAGCCCTGCAAAAGCAGGACGCCCAGCTGTTGTTCTGGTGCCAGGCCCGGGATTGCGGCGAGAGCAGCCTGTGGGCCAACGAGGTGTTCGGCAACGCCAAGCTGTACGGTGCCGACGAGCAGCAGGCCTATCTGCTGTTGAGGCTCGCGGCCCCGCGCGACAACACGCTGGTGGCGCTGTACAGCATCACCCGCGGCAATCGCAAAGCTTATCTGCACGTTGAACAGTTTGAAGCACTGGCACCGCTCGGTGAGCTGCTGCCGACCTCGGCCACGCTGTTGCGGGAACTGAAAAGCACCGGCGAACTGGATTTTCCAAAACTGGCCGGCGATCCGGATGACACCTGGCTGCGCTTGCTGTCCCGTGGCTTGAACCTCGACACCACGTTGCGGGTGACGGTGTCCGGACCCAAGGCCGAGGCCTGGCGGCAGGCGCTGATCGGGCAGGGCGTGCGCGCCGCGCGAATGGAAACCGGCAGTGTCGACGGCGAAGGTCTGCGCATCGATCTATTGCGATAAGGTGTCTTTGGCGGACACGCTCGACGTGTTCGCCTACTCTTTGCCTGACTGATTTTTTTCGAGATTTCACATGCCCAATAATGATCGTCTGCTGGTGCAGATCCTGTTGCTGGTGTTGTTTGGTGCCAGTTTCTGGGTGATGGCGCCGTTCTGGTCGGCGCTGTTCTGGGGCGCGGTGCTGGCGTTTGCCAGTTGGCCGCTGATGCGCTTGCTGACCCGCTGGCTCAATGGCCGGGAATCCCTCGCGGCGCTGGTCCTGACCATGGGCTGGATGTTGCTGGTGGCGGGGCCGCTGGTGTGGCTGGGGTTCAATCTGGCCGATCACGTGCGTGATGCCACGGCGTTCATCAAGGATGTGCAGGTCGACGGATTGCCTGAGGCGCCGAGTTGGCTGGGCGGCGTGCCGTTGGTGGGTGAGCGTCTTGTCGGGATCTGGAACAGCATCGATCAGCAGGGCGCGGCGCTGATGGTGACTGTAAAACCCTATCTGGGGCAGGTCGGCAACTGGTTGCTGGCGCGCAGTGCGCAGATCGGCAGCGGGATTCTCGAGCTGACCCTGAGCATTGTCTTCGTGTTCTTTTTCTACCGCGACGGGCCGCGACTGGCGGCGTTCGTGCACAGTCTGCTGCAACGCCTGATCGGTGACCGGGCCGGGTACTACATCGATCTGGTGGCCGGTACCGTGCAACGGGTGGTCAACGGGGTGATCGGTACGGCGGCGGCGCAAGCGGTGCTGGCGCTGATCGGTTTCCTGATTGCCGGGGTACCGGGGGCGCTGGTGCTGGGGATCGTGACGTTCCTGCTCAGTCTGATTCCGATGGGACCGCCGCTGGTGTGGATTCCGGCCACGGCGTGGCTGGCCTGGAAGGGCGAGTACGGGATGGCGGTGTTTCTCGGGATCTGGGGGACGTTCATCATCAGTGGCGTGGATAACGTGCTCAAGCCGTATCTGATCAGCCGGGGCGGGAATCTGCCGTTGGTGATTGTGTTGCTTGGGGTGTTTGGCGGGTTGATTGCGTTTGGGTTTATCGGGTTGTTTATCGGGCCTACGCTTTTGGCTGTTGCTTATAGTTTGTTGACGGATTGGAGTAAGAGTCAGGCTCGGGTTTGAGGCTTTGGACTTGGCGGCCTTTGGGCCGACCAGGTTTTGGGTTGACTGTGTACATATCCGTTTCTTCGGGTGCTGCGGCTGGCGGTTTCGCCCTTACGGCGAGTCCCTTTTGGCAAACGCCCCAAAAGGAACCAAAAGGGCTTGCCCCAACGTCCGGCGCCTCGCTGTGGCTCGGCGTTCCTTCGCTCCGGGATTCATCCGGGGGCATCGCCTACGGTTTGCTTCGCTGCACCTCCTCTCGATGCATGCGGCTGCGCCGCACGGTCGCTGCGCTCCCACCCCCGGATAAATCCCTCCACTCAGCCTCCCAACGGGGCCGGTACGTCAAAAGCGGTACTCGAGCTAACGCTCATTGTGTTGAGTGGTGGGAAGCCAAAGCGAAAGCAGATTCTGGTGCTGGTGCCAATGTCGATGAGGAGCAGGCGCGGGCGCGTTGGCAGTAGTGAACTTATGTGTTTCAAAACCTGAGTTCACCTCGGTATCTCACGTCGGCGTATCTCTCCAAACACCTCGGTCAGTCCCCTCTCCCTCCGGGAGAGGGCTAGGGTGAGGGCGCTTTGTTGACACACCGCTAAGTCGAAGCAAACCACTCACCCAGCCAACCTCAGTCGTCCCTCAAATCCTCACCCAATCTCAAGTCGCCACATTCAAATACTTGCCCACCGACGCGGTGCTTTCGAGCGAGTACTGCTTGCTCAGATTGGCAATCATCCGGTTCAGCGCCTCGGTAGTGGTTTGAGTATTGCTGGCGGTCCGTTCGTCATCCGGGCGCTCACGGCCTGCGTGCAGTGCAGCTTTCAGTTCGTCGCTGCTGACGCCTCCACTGCTGTCGCTGTCCAGCACTTTGAGCAGGGCGGCGGCGGTGTCGGTGTTGTTCGATGAGGTGTCGTCGCTGGCCTGCAGCGCGCTGTTCAGTTCGGTGGCGGTGACGCTGCCGTCGCCGTCGGCATCGAGCTGGCTGAAGAGTTCGTCGCTGGAGGCTTGCGGCGGCGGGGGTGGCGGTGGGGTGAGGCTGGCGGCGAGTTCGTCCTGGCTGACGACGCCGTCTTCGTTTTTGTCCAGGGCCGAGAAGATTTTGCTGCTGTCGGCGGTGCTGCCGGCGCTGGTCAGGCCATTGCTCAGCTCGTCGCTGCTGATGGCGCCGTCGCCGTCGGCGTCAAGGGCGCTGATCAGGGCGTCGGCGAGTTCGGTGTTGGGGGCCTGGTCGCCTGGGGGCGGTGGGGGTGGGGCCATGGCGGTCATTTCTTCGGCGCTGAGGCTGCCGCTGGAATCGCTGTCCAGATCGCCGAATTGTTTGCTCAGGCTGACCAGCAGGCCGTCGTTGGACTTTTGTGACAGGGCACTGCCGAGTTCGTCCTGATCCACCGCGCCGTCGCCGTTGCTGTCGAGCTTGGCGAACAGTTCCTTTTGCAGTTGCTGGCTGCGGGCGTTTTGGGTGGAGGTGCTGCTGGTGCTGGTATAGCTCGTGTAGTTGCTGACGCTACCGATCATCGGGCTCACTCCTTGGACTGGAAAACCGGTGGGTGTACCGGCTTATGCAGCCTCAAGGTGCAAGGTGTCGTGGGTATGTGGGTTTTGTACCGGCCGGTACACAGTCGGAATCAGTGGCGGGGCAGCTGGATCACGGCGGTCAGGCCGCCGCCGGGTGTTTCTGTCAGGGTCAGTTGTCCGCCCTGGCGTTGCGCCGCTTCCCGGGCGATGGTCATGCCCAGGCCGACGCCGCCGGAGTTGCGGTTGCGTGAGCCTTCGAGGCGGAAGAACGGTTCGAATACCGCTTCATGCTTGTCCGCCGCGATGCCCGGGCCGTGGTCGATGACGCGGATCAGCAGTTGTTCGCGCTGGTCTTGCAGTTCGATGTGCGCTTGGCCGGCGTAGCGCAGGGCGTTGTCCATCAGGTTGTTGATGCATGAGCGCAGGGCCATCGGCTGTACCTGCAACGGGGCGCAGTGGCCGCTGACCTGAACGTCGGCGCCTTGATCCTGGGCGTTTTCGCACAGCGATTCGACCAGCGCTTGCACGTCCATCAACTGCAACGCTTCGCTGGTGCGTTGTTCGTGCAGGTAGGTGAGGGTCGCGTCGAGCATGCCGATCATGTCGTCCAGATCCTGGCGCATCTGGCCCTGCAGTTTGTCGTCGTTGATGTTTTCCAGGCGCAGTTTCAGCCGTGACAGCGGGGTGCGCAGGTCGTGGGAGACGGCGCCGAGCATCCGCGCGCGCTGCTGCACCTGTTCGCGGATGCGCTGTTGCATCAGGTTGAAGGTGTACGCAGCCTGCCGTGCTTCCCGCGGGCCGGTTTCGTCCAGTGGCGGGCTGTCGAGGTCTTCGCTCAGGCGCTCGGCGGCGTCGCTCAGGCGCTGGATCGGCCGGGTCAGCAGCTTGGCGCCGTACCACGCGGCAATGATCAGCGAGATGAACTGGAAAGTCAGCGGCACGATCGGCCCGCCGAACCAGGGGCGCGGCGGACGGGGCGGGTAACGTGGATCCTGCGGCGGCTGTTTGCCGTCGAGGTTTTGCGAGAACTCTGGCGGCGGAGGTGGGGGAGGCGGGCCGTAGAGGCGGAACCAGGCGAAAGCCAGCAAGTGCGCCAGGACGATCGCCACCAACAGCACGCCGAACAGGCGGCCGAACAGCGTGTCGAAGCGCGCCCGCATCAGCCGATGTCTCGCGCGTCGAACAGGTAGCCTTCACCGCGAACGGTTTTGATCAACTGCGGGGCTTTCGGGTCGTCGCCGAGTTTTTGCCGCAGGCGCGAGACCAGCAGGTCGATGCTGCGGTCGAAGGCTTCGATCGAGCGGCCACGGGCGGCGTCCAGCAACTGTTCGCGGCTGAGCACCCGGCGCGGACGTTCGATGAACACCCAGAGCAGGCGGAATTCGGCGTTGGACAGCGGCACCACCAGGCCATCGTCAGCGATGAGCTGGCGCAGGACGCTGTTCAGGCGCCAGTTGTCGAAGCGAATATTCGCACGCTGTTCGGTGCGGTCGTCGCGCACCCGACGCAGAATCGTCTGGATCCGCGCCACCAGCTCCCGAGGTTCGAACGGTTTGGCCATGTAGTCATCGGCGCCCAGTTCCAGGCCGATGATCCGGTCGGTGGGTTCGCAGCGGGCGGTGAGCATCAGGATCGGGATGTCGGACTCTGCGCGCAGCCAGCGGCAGAGCGACAAGCCGTCTTCGCCGGGCAGCATCAGGTCGAGCACCACCACGTCGAAATGCTCGGCCTGCATCGCCTGGCGCATCGCCGCGCCGTCGGTGACGCCGCTGGCGTGAATGTTGAAGCGGGCCAGGTAGTCGATCATCAGTTCGCGGATCGGCACGTCATCGTCGACGATCAGCGCGCGGATGCTCCAGCGCTTGTCGTCTTTCTGCTCGTCGTTCACGGAGACTTGGGAGTTGTGCATGAGGCTGTTCATCTGCCAGTAGGCCGCCAACCACAAAGATAGGCTGCGAGGTTGTGGTTTCAGCATAGGCGTCCGGCCGTGAGGCGGGAAGGGCTGCTGTAAGGACTTGTTGCGGCTGGCGAGGCTAGCGCGGGCGCATGTTGCCGGCGTGTCGGTTGTGTATCGGGTTCGACACAATACCCTGCAAGGCTATGCTGATCACGGTTGGTGCGACGATTTACCGATCATCGGGTGCCGCGCCGTCGCCGGTTCCGCTACAATGCGCGCCGATTTCGACTTGCCTGAGAGCCCATCCATGTCCGCCTGCCAGACTCCTATCATCGTCGCCCTGGATTTCCCTACCCGTGACGCCGCACTGAAGCTGGCCGACCAGTTGGACCCGAAACTGTGCCGGGTCAAAGTGGGCAAGGAACTGTTCACCAGCTGCGCCGCGGAAATCGTCGGCACCCTGCGTGACAAGGGTTTTGAAGTATTCCTCGACCTGAAATTCCATGACATTCCCAACACCACGGCGATGGCGGTCAAGGCCGCGGCCGAGATGGGCGTATGGATGGTCAACGTTCACTGCTCCGGCGGCCTGCGCATGATGGCGGCCTGTCGTGAAGAGCTGGACAAGCGCAGCGGCCCGCAACCGTTGCTGATCGGCGTGACCGTGCTGACCAGCATGGAGCGTGAGGATCTGGCGGGTATCGGTCTGGACATCGAGCCGCAGGAGCAAGTGCTGCGTCTGGCGGCACTGGCCGAGAAGGCCGGGATGGACGGTCTGGTGTGCTCGGCGCTGGAAGCCACTGCGCTGAAAACCGCGCACCCGTCGCTTCAACTGGTGACCCCGGGGATTCGTCCGGCCGGCAGCGCCCAGGACGACCAGCGTCGCATCCTGACCCCGCGTCAGGCGCTGGATGCCGGTTCCGACTATCTGGTGATCGGCCGTCCGATCAGCCAGGCGGCGGATCCGGCCAAGGCCCTGGCCTCGGTGGTTGCCGAACTGGCCTGAGCGAACAGCTGAAGATGCAATGAAGGGAGCCCGATGGCTCCCTTCCTCGTTTTCAGACCTTCAATACCAGTTTGCCGAAGTTCTCGCCGCTGAACAGTTTGCCCAGGGTTTCCGGGAAGGTTTCCAGGCCTTCGACGATGTCTTCCTTGCTCTTGAGCTGACCCTTGGCCATCCAGCCGGCCATTTCCTGGGCGGCGCTGGCGTACTGCGCGGCGTAATCCATCACCACGAAGCCTTCCATCCGCGCGCGGTTGACCAGCAGCGACAAGTAGTTGGCCGGGCCTTTGACCGCCTCCTTATTGTTGTACTGGCTGATTGCGCCGCAGATCACCACGCGTGCTTTCAGGTTGATACGGCTGAGCACGGCGTCGAGGATATCGCCGCCGACGTTGTCGAAATACACGTCCACACCTTTCGGGCATTCGCGTTTAAGGCCGGCCAACACGTCTTCGCTCTTGTAGTCGATGGCGCCGTCGAAGCCCAGTTCATCGACCAGGAACTTGCACTTGTCCGCGCCGCCGGCGATCCCGACTACCCGGCAACCCTTGATCTTGGCAATCTGCCCGGCAATGCTGCCCACCGCGCCCGCAGCGCCGGACAGCACCACGGTATCGCCAGCCTTCGGTGCGCCGACATCGAGCAGGGCGAAGTAGGCGGTCATGCCGGTCATGCCCAGTGCGGACAGATAAACCGGCAGCGGCGCCAGTTTCGGATGGACTTTGTAGAAACCTCTGGGCTCACCGAGGAAATAATCCTGCACGCCCAGCGCACCATTGACGTAGTCCCCGACCGCGAACTCCGGGTTGTTCGAGGCGACGACTTTACCCACGCCCAACGCGCGCATGACTTCGCCCAGACCCACCGGCGGAATGTAGGACTTGCCTTCGTTCATCCAGCCGCGCATGGCCGGGTCGAGGGACAGGTATTCGTTCTTGACCAGAATCTGCCCTGCCGCCGGCTCGCCGACCGGGACTTCCTGATAGGTGAAGGTCTCGCGGGTGGCGGCGCCCACCGGGCGTTTGGCGAGCAGGAACTGGCGATTGGTCTGGTTGGTCATGACAGGCACTCGAGTTGAATGAAGCCTTGTTGATAGACCTTCATGAGCGATGCCGCAAGGTTGGCTCACGGGGCGAATGCAGGCCGATCCAGTACGGTGATAGTCGATCCATGGGTTTCATCACTGCGATTCATGCAAGCCTAACCGGCCTTTTGATAGTGCTGACGTCACTCAGGCCCCTCTGGCTATGCTGCCTTCATCAATCCCCCCGCATTCGAGGACATAACAATGAGCATGACGTTTTCCGGTCAGGTAGCCGTCGTCACCGGCGCGGCCAACGGCATCGGCCGCGCGACGGCCCAGGCGTTCGCCGCCGAAGGTCTGAAAGTGGTGGTGGCCGATCTGGATGCGGCCGGGGGCGAGGGCACCGTGGCGCTGATTCGTACAGCCGGCGGCGAAGCGACCTTCGTGCGCTGCAACGTGACCGTCGAAAGCGAAGTGAAGAATCTGATGGACGAGGTAATCAATACCTACGGCCGTCTCGACTATGCCTTCAACAACGCCGGGATCGAGATCGAGAAGGGCAAACTGGCCGAAGGCTCGATGGACGAGTTCGACGCGATCATGGGCGTCAACGTCAAGGGCGTCTGGCTGTGCATGAAGTACCAGCTGCCGTTGCTGCTGGCTCAGGGCGGCGGGGCGATCGTCAACACCGCGTCGGTGGCTGGATTGGGCGCTGCGCCGAAGATGAGCATCTATGCGGCTTCCAAGCACGCGGTGATCGGCCTGACCAAGTCCGCCGCCATCGAATACGCCAAGAAGAAAGTCCGCGTCAACGCCGTATGCCCGGCAGTGATCGACACCGACATGTTCCGTCGCGCCTATGAAGCGGATCCGAAGAAAGGCGAATTTGCCAACGCGATGCACCCGGTCGGTCGTATCGGCAAGGTCGAGGAAATTGCCAGCGCCGTGCTGTACCTGTGCAGTGATGGCGCGGCGTTTACCACCGGCCATTCGCTGGCCGTGGATGGTGGCGTGACCGCCTTCTGAGAGGCCATTGGCTGATGCATGAACGAGCCCGCCCATCGGCGGGCTTTTATCGTCTCGGGGGTGGCTCCGTGAATTCGCTAAACAATGTGTTTCAAATATTGAGAAAGGAGGTTTTTGGCGGTTTTGTCGCACAGTCTCAAGGACGTGGCTGTGATTTACTGCCGCCAGCAAAAACGGACAGGAGTTTGCGTGCTCATGGAATTGAGAATTGACCGACAGGCAATGGTGCCGGTCGTACAGCAGATTGTTGACGGGTTGATCGACTGGATCATGCAAGGGCAGGTGCCGCCGACGACGCGCCTGCCCTCCGTGCGACACATAGCCCGGTGCAATCTGCTCAGCCAGTCGTGCGTCATGGAGGCCTGCGAGCGGCTGGTGACGCAGGGCGTTCTGGCCTCGCGCCAGGGCTCGGGTTTCATTGTGGCGGCTTCGCTGCCGGAGTGTTGCAAGGCGATCGATGGCTCCGCCAGTGAGGGGCAGTGCAGTGGGGGCGATCCAGCCACCCGATGGCGCGGCGGTTTGACGCTGGGCAGTGGCGTCCTGCCGGAGAGTTGGCGCGAGCCTGATGATCTTGGCTATGCGATCCGCGAGGTGACGCGCGCCGACATGGCCAGTCTGTTCAACTACAGCACGCCCCTGGGCCTGCCGGCGTTGCGCGAACAGATCGTCAAACGCCTGGGGTTGCTTAATATCAAGGCCGCCGAAGAACAGGTGATGACCACCGCTGGCGCCAGCCACGGACTGGACCTGATCGTGCGGACGTTGTTCAAGGCCGGTGATTGCGTCGTGGTCGAGACCCCCGGTTATGCGCCCCTGTTCGATCTCCTGCGCCTGCACGGCGTGCGCATGCTGGAGGTTCGTCGCACGGCGGGCGGGCCGGATGTCGAAGCGCTCGAGACGTTGCTGCAGCAGTTTCGGCCGTCGGCGCTGTTCATCAACAGTCACCACCACAATCCCACGGGCAGTTGCCTGTTGCCGGCGGTCGCCCGACGAATCCTGGAGTTGAGCAGGATCTACGCTCTGAGGCTGATCGAAGATGATGTCTACGCCGACTTGCACAACGGTAGCGGTACTCGACTGGCAGCGCTGGATGACGAGAGGCGGGTGATTTACGTCGGCAGCTTTTCCAAGACCTTGAGCAGCTCGCTGCGTGTGGGTTTCGTGGTGGCCGATGGCGAGCTGATCGAGCGTATGGCGCGGGTCAAGATGATCAGTTGCATGGGCACCTCGAGGTTCTGCGAGGCGGTTCTGGCCGGATTGCTGGCCAGTGGTGCCTATCGAAAACTGGTACAGCGTCAGCGTCAGCGGCTTTCCACCGATCGTGCGGCTGCCCTTCAGGCGCTGGAAGATGCTGACTGGGAGGTGTTCGGCAAGCCCACCGGCGGTCTGTTCATCTGGGCACGTTCGCCAGTGGCCGATGAGGCGCGCTTGCGCAGGCATGCTCTGCGATGCGGTGTGCGGTTGGCCTGCGCAACGTCGTTCAGCCCCAGTGGCGAAGCCTGCGACTGGCAGCGGATCAACGTGGCTTACGCCTGTGATCCACGGGCACGGCAGTTTTTCCGCGATACAGCCATGGATCGACCTCGAACGTTCTGAAAACGACGCGAGCGTAGCTTTTTGCCATTATTCCGACGCCAGAGACTTGTGCTGGTTCGAGGCCATTGCGAATCTTCGACAACAGACTATGGCAGGGGACTACGCGCAATGATTTCGGCCGTGCAAGGACGTTTTGCCAACCTCGGTATGGCAAAAAAACTGGGTATCGGGTTTGTGCTGGTGTTGCTGCTGACGGCGCTGGTGGCCGCCATTGGCGTCTGGTCCCTGCAAACCATCAGTCAGCGCTTCGATGGCCTCAAGCAGATGTCATCGCTCAACAGTGGCTTGCTCAAGGTGCGCCTGCTGGAGCAGGACTACGCCCTGCACGGCAACCCGAAAACCGTCGATGCCTTGCACGAAGGCGTCGACGGTCTGATCGCCATGGCCGACCAACTCAAGATTTTGTCGCCGGGCAATGAGTCGGTCATGAATGACGTCCAACAGTCATTGGGTGCTTATCGCAAGGCGTTCGATGAATTCGTCTCGTTGTCCCAGGCCAAGGACCTGGCGCTGGAAATGGCCAGTTGGTCGGTGTCCAGCGTTGCCAACAATCTCGATGTGTTGCAGGCAGGACTTGCCGATGACGGCGCGTACACCCTGAAAGACAGCGAGGGCAAGGACGGGGCGCAATTCATCGAGCAGGCCGGTCAGGTCAGTCAGGTCTCACGCTTGATGTTGCAGGCGATGAACGAAGCGCGAGTACGCCTGGATCAGAGCCGCAAGGGTGACGACAGTGCCGGTCAGGGCAATATCGAGCAGGCTGCCCAGGCTCAGGCCCAGGCCGAGCAGCTCAAATCCACGGTCAAGGATGAGGGTTACCTGACGGTGCTCAATGAAGTGTCGGGGCACATTGCCGGTTTCAGCGACAAGCTGGCCGAGTACACCGGATTGCTGGCCCAGGAAAAGACCGTTTATCAACAGCTGCACCAACGGGCCGACGAAGTCGTGGCGCGGGTCCAACAGGCCTATGTCGCGCAAGACGCCGCGATGCAGGGCGAACTGAAAAAGAATTCGGTGCTGATCATTGGTTCATCGGCGCTGGCGTTGCTGGTCGGGCTGATTGCGGCGTGGGTGATCACCCGGTTGATCGTCGCACCGTTGCGCAGCGTGATTCATGTGGCGCAACAAATTGCTGCCGGTGATCTGAGCGCAACGATCGAGGTCTCCCGTCGCGACGAAATCGGCCAACTGATGCTGGCCATGCAGCAGATGGGCGCGGGCCTGAGCACGATTGTCAGCGGGTTGCAGGCGGGGATCGAGCAGTTGGCGAGTTCGGCGCAATCGCTGTCGGCGGTGACCGAGCAGACCAACCTTGAGGTCAGCAGCCAGAAAGAGGAAACCGAACAGGTGGCGACGGCGATGAACCAGATGACCGCCACCGTTCATGATGTGGCGCGCAACGCCGAAGAAGCGGCGCTCGCAGCGCAGACCGCTGATGGCAAGGTCGAAAGCGGTCAGCAGGTGGTGCGTCAGAGCATGGCGCGGATCGAGCAACTGGCGGACTCGGCGACCTCGGCCAGTTCGAGCATCGAAAGTCTGAGCGCGGAAATCCAGAACATCGGCACGGTGCTGGAAGTGATCAAGAGTGTTGCCGAGCAGACCAATCTGCTGGCGCTCAACGCCGCGATCGAAGCGGCGCGAGCGGGCGAGCAGGGCAGGGGCTTTGCGGTGGTCGCCGATGAAGTGCGGGCGCTGGCCCGGCGCACGCAGCAGTCGACCGAGGAAATCGAGCGGCTGGTCAGCGCCTTGCGCTCGGCGGCGCATTCGTCGGTGCAGCAGATTCAGAGCAGTGGCGAACTGGTGAAACTGGCGGTGAGCGATGCGTTGCAGACCGAAAGTGCGTTGGGGAGCATTGCGGCGGCGGTTTCGTTGATTCAGCAGATGAACCAGCAGATTGCGGCGGCGGCCGAGGAGCAGAGTTCGGTGGCCGAGGAGATCAATCGCAGTGTGACGAGTATTCGGGCGAGTGCGGATCAGTCTTCGATTGCCATGCGCGGGAATGCGGCTTCGAGTGTTGAGCTGGCGCAGTTGGGGAGTGAGCTCAGGGGGATGGTGGGGCACTTTCGGCTTTGATTTGGATTTGACCTTGGCGGCCTTTGGGCCGACCAGGTTTTGGGGTGTTTTGGGTGAATATCCGTTTCTTTGGGTGTTGCGGCTGGCGGTTTCGCCCTTACGGCGAGTCCCTTTGGCAAACGCCCCAAAGGAACCAAAACGCTGGGCCCCTGCGTTCGGCCTCTCGCTGAGGCTCGAGGTTCCTTCGTTCCGGGATTCATCCGGGGGCATCGCCTACGGTTTGCTTCGCTGCACCTCCTCTCGATGCATGCGGCTGCGCCGCACGGTCGCTGCGCTCCCACCCCCGGATAAATCCCTCCACTCAGCCTTCCGATGGGGCCGGCACGTCAAGAGCGGTACTCGAGCTAACGCTCATTGTGTTGAGTGGTGAAAGCCAAAGCCAAAGCCAAAGCCAAAGCCAAAGCCAACGCAGAAGCTGAAGAAGCTGAAGAAGCAGCAGACGGTGCCGCAGTGTGAGTTGGGTTGCATGCGTTTCAAAACCCGAGTGCGACTCGGTCTTTCACGTCGGCTCTCCCAATCAACTCGGTCGGCTCCCTCTCCCTACGGGCGGTCCGACGTTTCGGGAGGGCTGGGGTGAGGGCGCTTTTGATTTTGATCTTTCTCGCGGGCAATAAAAAAGCCACCTTCCGGTGGCTTCTCTCTTTGACTGTACTCAGTCGTAAATCACTTTTTTCTTCCAGTCCGCGTCAGCCTCGACATCTTTAAGGCCGGCGGTCAGCTGGTTTTCTTCGCCTTCGACCGGGGCGATTTTGTCCATGACCTGGGCATTGGCGCGGGCCAGGAGTTTTTCCAGGTATTGGAGTTGTTCGGCGTAGATTTGCGGGTCTTGCTGTTTGCGCAGATATTGCACGCCGCGTTCGAAGGCGAGGCGGGCCTGGCCTGGCTGGTTTTGCTGGAGGGCGTGTTGGCCGAGGTTGTTGAAGAACTCGATGTGCAGCAGCACGAGGATGTGGCGGACTTCGCGGATCCAGTGTTTGGCTTCGTTCGGTGGCAGGAAGCCGTCCTGCGCGGCGCGGGTGATCTGGCCGTGGAGGGCTTCGAGGAGGAAGCGCACGTCTTTGGCCTTGGCTTCGGTCTGGATCGGGGCCGGCGGGTTGTTGACCGGGATCGATTCGCCCTGGGCCACGAGGGCGCTCAGTTCGGTGATGCGGGCCTTGGTGGTGGCGCTGGTCTTTTCCAGGTTCAGCAGGCGCTGGCAGACGTTCAGCTCAAGGCGGGTCAGCAGCAGCTTGAGGGCCGGGGTCATGAACTGGCCGGGGAAGGTTTCGGTCAGTTCGCCACAACGGCGCAGGCGGTCGTTGAGTTCGACCTTGGTGCGGGCCTTCTCCAGTTTGGTGTTTTCCACCACATGGTTCATGTAGCCAATGGCGATCAAGATTGCGATCCCGGCTATGACTAGCAGGGTGATCATGAGTGGTGTCACCGGTAAGACCTCTTTATAGGGTTCGCGTGCGAGTGTAGTGGCTTGGCATACAGGAGCCTAGCGCCGCTCGACGGGTTTGGATCGGCGAAGCTGTATCTGTATCGGCCAAGGAACCGCTTATATAAATGCCGGCCCTTGGGGTGCAGATTGCCATCACCTGTGCCGTGGACTATAACGCCTTGGCGAGTGTCGGAATATAGGCGTCAATCGTCGGGCGACGCAAAAGCCGGAAATGGCGCGCAAAGCAGGTCGAAGTCATTGATTTAAATAAATTTATATCTGGGGGTTGACGACCTTTCAATCCATCCATAGAATGCGCGCCACTTGCAGCGTAAAGCACACAGCGAAACGCGGCAGGAAGTGAATGTTGTAGTGTGTCCCCTTCGTCTAGTGGCCTAGGACACCGCCCTTTCACGGCGGTAACAGGGGTTCGAGTCCCCTAGGGGACGCCAATGCGGGAATAGCTCAGTTGGTAGAGCACGACCTTGCCAAGGTCGGGGTCGCGAGTTCGAGTCTCGTTTCCCGCTCCAATTTTAAACAGCAACGCTTTCGGGCGGTGCTGAGTGAAACCAGAACCCAATCTTCGGAGGCGGATCTGGACACCGAAACACACACCATGTGTTCCGGGTAGCGTGTCCCCTTCGTCTAGTGGCCTAGGACACCGCCCTTTCACGGCGGTAACAGGGGTTCGAGTCCCCTAGGGGACGCCATTTGCGGGAATAGCTCAGTTGGTAGAGCACGACCTTGCCAAGGTCGGGGTCGCGAGTTCGAGTCTCGTTTCCCGCTCCAAATTCAAAAAGCGCCGCTTTGCAAAGAGCGGCGTTTTTATTAGTGAAAGTTGTAGCCTGTCCCCTTCGTCTAGTGGCCTAGGACACCGCCCTTTCACGGCGGTAACAGGGGTTCGAGTCCCCTAGGGGACGCCATTGCGGGAATAGCTCAGTTGGTAGAGCACGACCTTGCCAAGGTCGGGGTCGCGAGTTCGAGTCTCGTTTCCCGCTCCAAATTCACAAAAACGCCGCTCAGTAATGAGCGGCGTTTTTGTTTGTGCGTTTTTTGTCAGGCAATAGAAAAGGACCTCGCGGTCCTTTTTTTGTGGGCCCGCCAATCTGGCGGGCCCGATACGCGATCAGAGCTTCGGCAATTGCCCGATGCGTCCCATCATTTCGGTGACGATCTGCAGGTCCAGCAAGAACTGGTCAACGGTCTTGAACTCGCCATCGGTGTGGCCGGTGTACTTGACCTCCGGTCGCGCCAGACCGAATTGCACGCCGTTCGGCAGTTCATGCACCGAGGTGGCGCCGGCCGAGGTACCGAATTCGTGTTTCATGCCCAGGTTTTCGGTGGCCACGGCCAGCAGCGCCTTGACCCATTCGCCTTCCGGGTTGCGGTACATCGGCTCGGCGATCGAATAGTCGAAGTTCACCGCGACATGGGTCTTTTTGCTCCAGGCCGCGAGTTTGTCGGCGATTTCGGTTTTGAGCACTTCCGGCGACTTGCCCTTCGGCACGCGCAGGTTGACTGCGAGTTTGAAGGTTTTGTCGTCCATGCCGACGTAGGTCAGGGAGGTGGTCAGCGGCCCCATGAAGCTATCGGCGAATCCGACGCCCAGCTTGCCACCCTTGTAATCCAGGCCCCAGTTGTCGGCGGCGTAGTGCGCAGCGTCGGTGATGTGGTTGTGCTTGAAGGCGATCTTGCCGTCCACGCTATGGATGAAGTCGAGCATGCGGGCGACCGGGTTGACGCCGGATTCTGGCTCGGACGAGTGCGCGGAAACACCGGTGACGCTGAGTTTGACGTCTTTGCCATCGACCTTGGCGTTCACTTCAAAATCGCCGCCATTGCGCTTGGCGTATTCGGTGCCGGCCTTTTGCAGGCTGGCCGCCAGGTCGGCGGGTTTGTCGGTCACCAGCGTGACGACCGAAACCGAAGGGATCTGGTTGGTCGCCAGGCCACCGGTCATCGAGATGAGTTCTGCGCCTTTGCCCTCGGCGTTGCGCTTGGCGAACTTGGCCATGACGGTGCCGTAGCCTTTTTCCGCAATCACTACGGGATAGCCGCCATCCAGTGCCAGGTTGTACTCGGGCGTCGGGTTGCTTTCGAAGTAGTAAGGAATCGCGTCGCCGGTGGTTTCTTCGGTGGTGTCTACCAGCAGTTTGAAATTGCGCGCCAGTGGCAGCTTCTCTTCCTTGATCACTTTCATGGCATACAGCGTCACGACGATGCCGTTTTTATCGTCCTCGGTGCCGCGGCCGTACATGCGGTCGCCGATCAGCGTGACCTTGAACGGATCAAGTTTGGTGCCGTCCTTCAGCACCCAGTTTTCCGGCGTTACCGGCACCACGTCGGCGTGAGCATGAATGCCGACTACGTCCTTGCCGCTGCCGTCGAGGGAGATTTCGTAAACGCGGTTGTCGATGTTGCGATACTTCAAGCCGAAAGACTCGGCCAGCTCCTTGATCTTGCCGGCGATCTTGATGAATTCGGGATTGTTGTGCTGATCGACACCGTCCTTGCGGAAGGTCGGGATTTCCACCAGTTCACGCAGGGTTTCCAGCGCAGCTTTGCCGTACTTCACGCGGGTGTAGAGGCCGAGCAGGCGATGGATTTCGTTCTGCTGTTCGGCGATCAGCGTCTTGTTGTCGAGGAAAGCGCTGATGGCTGGACGCAGATCGTCGGCCTTGCTCAGGTCGTTCTTGGCCAGATCACCGAGAAACGCTCTGAAGTCACTGACCTTTGCCTCATTGAATGTCTTTAGGATGGTCGCGCTCTGCTGCTCGGTAAGGTTCGCGTGGGCTGGCAGTGTCACGGACGAAAGGCTGGCCAGGATCAGCGTCGACGCGGCCAGTTGCTTGAGTGAAAAGTCCATTGCTATGGGCATTCCTTTGCAGGCAGTGAGTAGGAAGTGTCTGATCGATGCGTCAGACGGTTTCGCAAACTAACACCACCCGCAAGTGATAGGGGAGCCCCCGAAGTGGGATGCGTCGCACAGAAATGCAAAAGCGGCGCAGAATCGAAAAAAGCCCGTCCGGTCTGTCTGGATCGGGCTTCTCCGATCAACCTGCTTACATCGACAACACCAGGCGCCCGGCAAACAGGATCAGAATCACCCCCATGCTGCGCTCGAACCAGTGGCCCATGCGCATGAACAGCACGCGCACTTTGCTGCTTGAAAAGAACAGCGCGACGATCACGAACCACAACGCATTCACCCCGCACATCCACAACCCGTACAGCGCCTGGATCTGCAGCGGTGTGCTGGCGCTGATGATCGTGGTGAAGATCGCCAGGAAAAACAGCGTGGCCTTGGGGTTGGTGGCGTTGGTCAGGAAGCCGGTGGAGAACGCCTTGAACAGCGATTGCTCGACCAGTGGTTCGTCGCTGGTCTTTTCGCCCTCCAGTGCCGTCTTGGGTTTGCTGCGGATCAGGCTGACGCCCAGGTAGAGGATGTAAGCGCCGCCGACCACTTTGGCGACAGTCAGCAGCCAGGGCGTGGTGTGCATCAAGGCTCCAACGCCCAACAGGGTGTACAGCACGTGCACGGAAATTCCCGCGCCGATGCCCAGTGCCGTGCAGATGCCGACCAAGCGGCCGAAGCGCACACTCTGGCGTATGGTCACGGCGAAGTCCGGTCCGGGAGCGACTACGGCCAGAAAGTGGATGGTGGCCAGCGCCAGAAACTCGCCCAGGTAATTCGATGTCATTTCAGCTCCAGAAAGTCAGGGGTGAAGCATTGCCGCGATAGCCGACAAAAAACGAAAGGCTCAAGCGCGGATCGGCCACGCCCGGCGTCACCGAGTGCATGCGACGCGAATTGAACATGATGAAATCCCCCGGTTCCGGGCGTACTTCGAGGGCGGGCGGGCCGAGCAGCGCCGGGTCGATGCCGTAGCTGTCGCCGCGCATTTCGTCGAAGCGGTCCGGAGAAATGTCGTCTTCCCACATCTGCAATGCGCCGCCTTCGGTTGGCATGTTGAGGTAGACGTTGCAGGCGAACTGCGCCTCGAGGCTGCGGGCCTGAAAACTTTCCGGGGCGTCCTTGGCGAAGATGTCGTGATGGGCCAGGAAGCACACGCCCGGTTTCACCACCCGGGACAGGCCGACGTACATCTTGCGACCGTAGAGGTTTTCCAGGTGGGCACCTGCCGGCCAGGATTCGTCGAGCATGCAGCGCAGGGTGTCGACCGGCGACGAGTAGGGCGCGCAGCGGTTACGCAGTTCGGCGATGTTGCGGGTGGCGCGCTCGAAGTAGTCTTCGATCAGCAGCGGCTGGTTTTCCGCCTCGTAGAACGCCATGCCGATGCGACCGATGCTGGGCGCGTTGATGTAGCCCTCGAAGCCGGGGGCGAGGATCTTGTCGCCAATCTGGATCGCCTGCGCCTCGGGCAGAAAGCCTTTGACGCGGATGGCAAGGACTTCTTCGTTGGCCAGTTTTTTTATGCACGTCTCATCGAGACGCTCGACGTCAAGCATCATGGTTTCAGGTCCATCTATCGAATAGTCAACGGAACCGGCGAACGCGGTTCCCCCGGCGTCGGACGCTGCATCTGACAGCGCCCGAAATCCTCAATCCACGCTGTAGTGGACGGACAACGTGCCTTTCTTCTGCGAAAGGGACGCGATCGTGACTGTGCCCAGATCCTTCAGGCTGCGTACATGGGTGCCACCGCAGCCATAGGCTGGCAGTTCACCGAAACCGATTTCCCGCGCGCCTTCGCGCAGGGACGTCAGGCGCGGCAGGTCGTGTTCGATCCATTGGCCGATGCCGTATTGAACGGTTTGCGCATCGACTTCCTGGGCCGAATCTCCGGGTTTGAATTGAACCCGGCCCTCGTCCGGCCAGTGGTGCGCCTTGACCGGCATCCAGCCCATGGCCTGGACGAAGTGGCCGATCAAATGTCCGGCAGAGTGCATGCGGGTGTTGAAGCGTCTGCGCTCTTCATCGACACGGATCTGGGTCATGCCCAGTGGCACCGGTTGATCGACAAAATGAATGATCCGGTCCGGTTCCTGGACGACGCGCAGAACCTGGCTGTCGCCGATCCAGCCGGTATCACAGGGTTGGCCACCGCCCTGGGGATGGAAAAGCGTGGCGCGCAACACAACGGCGAATTCGTTCTCGTGGGGCGTGCAGTCGAGGACTTCCACATTGGCCTTGAGGTCATCACTATGGAAAAAGAGGCGAAGCGTCATATTCCATGCCCTTATTAAAGTTTCTTTTTTAATTATATGAATCGTGCAATAACGTGATAATCCGTTCAAACATCAAAGGACTGTTGCGCTGTGAGCATAAATCTTCCACTGCCACTGCTCGGTGAAATGGCGATTTTCGTCAAGGTCGTCGAGACCGGCAGCTTCTCCGAAGCCGCTCGCCAATTGGGCTCATCGCCGTCGGCAGTCAGCCGCAGCATTTCCCGGCTGGAGAAGGCGCTGGCCACGCGGCTGCTGCAACGCACCACGCGCAAACTGCGCTTGAGCGATGGCGGGGAAGAGGTGTTCAAGCGCTGCCAGGAAATGGTCAGCGCAGCCAAGTCGGTGATGGAGATCAGCGGCCAGTTCACCCACGAAGCCGAGGGGCTGGTGCGGGTCAGCGTGCCGAAAGCGGTGGGGCGTTTCGTGATTCACCCGCACATGCCGGAGTTTCTGCGGCGCTACCCGAAGGTCGATGTGGAGTTGTTGCTGGAAGACCGTCAGGTCGATCTGATCGACGACCATGTCGACCTGGCCATTCGCATCACGGATCGGCCACCGGCCGGACTGGTGGGACGACAACTGCTGACCATCGACCATTTGCTCTGCGCGACGCCGCAATACCTGGCTGAGCACGGGACGCCGACTCATCCCCACGACTTGCTCAACCACAGTTGCATTTACCTGGGCGAAACCCCGAGTGATGCGCGCTGGAAATTCAAGAAAGGCACGAAAGCCGTCACCGTCGGCGTGCGCGGCCGGTATGCCGCCAATCACACCGGCGTCCGTCTGGGCGCAGTGTTGCAGCACATCGGCATTGGTAGCCTGCCGTATTTCACCGCGCGTTATGCGCTGGAGCAGGGGCTGATCGTGCAGGTGCTGCCGGAATGGACATTCCTGGCCTCGTACCACGGCGGATTGTGGTTGCTGCACTCGCCGACGCGCTATCTGCCGCCGAAGTTGCGGGTATTCATCGACTATCTGGTGGAGTGCCTGGAGAAAGAGCCGACCCTGAGCAAACCGGGAAAGTCTGGCGGTGCAAAACCGTTGGCCGAGTACGAATTGCCCGAGAGTGAAGGGTTGCTCTGACCCGAAAAAAAAAGGCTCGCATGGATCACCGTGCGGGCCTTTTTTATCGGGCGAAAATCAGTGCTTGCTGTCCTGGGCGGACATCGCCAGCAGCTGTTTTTCCTGGTTCCAGTCGAACGGCTCGTCGTTCTGTTCGGCTTCGTAGCGGCGTTCTTCCAGCGCCTGATACATGTCGATTTCTTCGTCGGACAGGTAATGCAGGCAGTCGCCGGCGAAGAACCACAGCAGATCCCGCGGGATCAGGTGGGCAATTTGCGGGTAACGGGTAATCACTTGAGTCAGGATGTCCTGGCCCAGGTATTGGCTTTCGATCGGCTCGATCGGCAGTGACGCCAGCAGTTCGTCGAAACGCTCCAGGAACAGGGCATGGCTTTCTTCGGGAACCTGATCGGCCTCACCTACGGCGACCAGGATACTGCGCAGATGGTCGAGCAAAACCAGATGATCGGCAACGACGTTGGACACGAGATAAGTCCTCAAGAGCAAAACGGGCGCGGGAGTATAAAGCCCCTGCGCCCGTTTTTCACTGATTGAAGGGATCAGCGGATTTTGCCTTCCGCCGGTTTCAGTTGCTCCTTGTCGAAATCATCGACATCGATCACCTTGCGCCGCGCCGCTTCGGCATCGCGCAGGGTCTGGGCTTCCACAGCCTGCAACACCCCGGCCTCCAGTGCCGCATCGATGGCGTGCTCGCCGGCAACCGGTTTGACCTGACCGCTCTTGAGCGACGAGTGCAGTTTCTTGTGCAGCGGTTGTGCTGCACTCAACTGATCACAGGCATGTTGCAGCGCACCGACCGCATCGTCGGCCGATTGCGGGCGATAGCAGCCGGCAAGCAGTTCTTCCAGCGCTGGATCGCCCTTGGCCCGGCCGATGACCGCAGCCACTTCGGCACCGAGTTTGTCCGAAGGCCCTTTGTGACGGCGGCCGAACGGGAACACGATCAGGCGCAACAAGCAGCCGAAGACTCGGTTCGGGAAGTTGGTCAGCAGTTCGTCCAGCGCTTTTTCCGACTGGCCGAGGCTTTCTTCCATCGCCCATCGGAACAGCGGTTCCATGTACGCCGGGGAGTCGAGATCGTGATAACGCTTGAGCGCCGCCGACGCCAGATACAGGTTGCTCAGCACATCGCCCAATCGGGCCGACAGACGCTCGCGCCGCTTCAGTTCGCCGCCCAGCAGCATCATGCTCAGGTCGGCGAGCATGGCAAACGCGGCAGCCTGACGGTTGAGGGCACGGAAATAACCCTGGCTGAGCTTGTCTCCCGGCGCATGTTCGAAATGGCCGAAACCGAGGTTCAGCACCAGCGTGCTGGCGGCGTTGCTCACGGCAAATCCGATGTGCTTGAGCAGCAGGCCATCGAACTCCTTGAGTGCCTGATCCTTGTCTTCACGCCCGGCGAGGGCCATTTCCTTGAGCACGAACGGATGGCAGCGGATCGCGCCCTGGCCGAAGATCATCAGGTTGCGCGAGAGAATGTTCGCGCCCTCCACCGTGATGAAGATCGGTGCGCCGTTCCAGCTGCGACCCAGGTAGTTGTTCGGGCCCATGATGATCGCCTTGCCACCGTGCACATCCATGGCGTGGCTGATGCACTCGCGACCGCGTTCGGTGAGGTGATACTTGAGGATCGCCGACAGTACCGACGGCTTCTCGCCCAGATCCACTGCATTGGCAGTCAGCATCCGTGCGGCGTCCATCATCCAGGCGTTGCCGCCGATCCGCGCCATGGCTTCCTGAATGCCTTCGAAGGCAGACAGCGGCACGTTGAACTGCTCGCGGATCTGCGCGTACTGCCCGGTCACCAGGCTGGTGAACTTGGCCGCGCCAGTGCCCACTGCCGGCAGCGAGATCGAACGCCCGACCGACAGGCAGTTCATCAGCATCATCCAGCCTTTGCCGAGCATGTCCTGGCCGCCGATGAGGTAGTCCAGCGGGATGAACACGTCCTTGCCGGAGTTCGGGCCGTTCATGAACGCCGCGCCCAGCGGCAAGTGGCGGCGGCCGATTTCCACGCCGGGGGTGTCGGTCGGGATCAGCGCCAGGCTGATGCCCAGGTCTTCCTTGTCGCCGAGCAGGTGATCCGGGTCATAGGCCTTGAAGGCCAGGCCGAGCAAGGTCGCGACCGGGCCGAGGGTGATGTAGCGTTTTTCCCAGTTCAAGCGCAGGCCAAGGGTTTCCTGGCCTTCCCATTCACCCTTGCAGATGATCCCGGTGTCGGGCATGGCGCCGGCGTCGGAACCAGCGAGCGGGCCGGTCAGCGCAAAGCACGGAATGTCGTCGCCCCGGGCCAGCCGTGGCAGGTAATGATTGCGTTGTTCGTCGGTGCCGTAATGCAGCAACAGTTCGGCCGGGCCGAGGGAGTTGGGCACCATCACGGTGGAAGCGAGGTCGCCACTGCGGGTCGCCAGTTTCATCGCCACCTGGGAGTGGGCGTAGGCGGAGAAACCCTTGCCACCGAACTCCTTCGGAATGATCAGGGCGAAGAAACCGTGTTCCTTGATGTGGGTCCAGGCTTCGGCCGGCAGATCCATCGACTGGCCGATCTGCCAGTCGGTGACCATCGCGCAGAGCTCTTCGGTCGGGCCGTCGATGAACGCTTGTTCCTCGTCAGTCAGTTGCACTTTTGGATAAGACAGCAGTTTGTCCCAGTCCGGACGGCCGCTGAACAGTTCGCCGTCCCACCACACCGTGCCGGCGTCGATCGCGTCGCGTTCGGTCTGCGACATCGGGGGCAGGGTTTTCTGGAACCAGCTGAACAGCGGCGCGGTAAAGTGTTTGCGGCGCAGGTCAGGCAACAGCAGCGGGGCGGCGACCAGGGCCAGCACGACCCAGAAAATCAGCAGCAACCAGCCTGGCGCTTGGCTGAAAATCCCCATCGCCAACAGGTAAGCGGCGACGATACCCAGTGCCGGCAGCGGGGCGATGCGCCGGTGGGCCAGATACGCCACGCCGACGATCAGAACCAGTATCCACAACAACAGCATATTTAATCCTCCGTGAACCAGGGCGAACCGACCCTCCAGAGCTTAGACGGCATCTGCAAAACGGGGCGGTCAGAGCAAGGTGATTGAAATCGTGGGAAACCCCGGATGTCTTTTGTAGGTTCGGTGGGCAACACGCGTGGGAAATCGTTCGCAGCTTCCGCGTCTTTGCGTGCATGTTTGGCCGAAACGTCGTTATCTCTGTGCTGAACCTCTCGCTAGACTCGGGGCTCAATCAGGAGAATGTCGTCATGCACGAGTATCTGAGCCCCGGCCGCTTCATCGATAGTGACCACCCCTCGGTGGTGGAGTTCGCCGAGCAGCACCGTGGTGCCAGTCGCGATCCGCTCGCGCAGGCGATCAGTCTTTATTACGCGGTGCGCGAGGCGGTGCGTTACAACATGTATACCTTCAGCCGCGACCCGCAGACCTTGCGCGGCAGCTACGCGCTGGCGGCGGGTGAGAGTTATTGCGTGCCCAAGGCCACGTTGCTCGCCGGTTGCGCGCGCCATTGCGGGATCCCCGCGCGCATCGGCCTGGCGGATGTGAAAAATCATCTGTCGACGCCGCGTCTGCTTGAACTGCTGAGAAGCGAAGTGTTCGCCATGCATGGTTATACGGAGCTGTTTCTCAATGATCGCTGGGTCAAAGCCACCCCCGCGTTCAACCAGAAGCTCTGCGAAATGTTCAACGTTGCACCGCTGGAATTCGACGGCATGAACGACAGCGTTTTCCACCCGTACAACAGCGATGGCGCGCTGCTGATGGAGTACCTCGTCGATCACGGCCAGTTCGCCGATGTACCGGAATCTTTTTTCTTCGAACATCTGCAGAAATGTTATCCGCACCTGTTCAACGATCAGCAGACGCCCCTGTCCAGTGACATGCGTGGTGATGTCGGCCGCTTCTGATCCGGCGTATGCTGCCTGTCCATTTACTGGAAAAGAGGCGGACATGCTGAAGATCTGGGGTCGCAAGAATTCGTCGAATGTCAGAAAACCGTTGTGGGCGGCCGAAGAGCTCGGGCTGGCCTACGAGGCCATCGATGCCGGTGGCGCGTTTGGTGTGGTCGACACGCCGGAGTATCGGGCGATGAACCCGAACGGGCGGGTGCCGGTGATTCAGGACGACGGTTTCGTGTTGTGGGAATCGAATGCCATCGTGCGCTACCTGCTGGCAAAACATGCGGCCGATACCTCGTGGTACCCGGCGGATCCGCAGACCCGCGCCACCGCCGACAAGTGGATGGACTGGACGACTTCCAGTTTCGCAGGGCCGTTTCGCACGGTGTTCTGGGGCGTTTTGCGTACCCCGGCAGACAAGCAGGACTGGCCGGCAATCCATGCGGCGATCAAGGAGTGCGACAGCTTGCTGGCGATGGCCGATCAGGCGCTGAAGCACCAGCCGTATCTGTCCGGGAGTGAAATCGGCATGGGCGATATCCCGCTCGGCAGTTTCATTTATGCCTGGTTCGAGATGCCGATCGAACGCGCGCCACAGCCCAATCTCGAAGCCTGGTACGCGCGGTTGAAGCAGCGTCCGGCGTATCAGAAAGCCGTCATGACCGCGTTGACTTAATACCTACTATCGACACACTTGACTGTACTTGTGCGGCGACGGCAAGCACCATTGCGCTCGAGCGCTGCGGTTGTCTTCCTCGCCGCCGGCTTTTTATCAGTCCTTTTTTCCTTACTGGGTGCGTAAATCCGATATGAGTTCCGCTCTGTCCATCCGGCAGCTAACCAAAACCTACGGCAACGGGTTCCAGGCCTTGAGTGGTATCGATCTGGACGTCGCCGAAGGTGACTTCTTCGCCTTGCTCGGCCCCAACGGCGCCGGCAAATCCACGACCATCGGCATTCTCTCGACCCTGGTCAACAAGACCAGCGGCACCGTGAACATCTTCGGCCACGACCTGGACAAGAACCCGGCGGCGCTCAAGCGCTCCATCGGCGTGGTGCCCCAGGAGTTCAACTTCAACCAGTTCGAAAAGACTTTCGACATCGTCGTGACCCAGGCCGGTTACTACGGCATTCCGGCAAGGATCGCCAAGGAGCGCGCCGAGCAATACCTGACCCAGCTCGGCCTGTGGGACAAGCGCGATGTGCCGTCGCGTTCGCTGTCCGGCGGCATGAAGCGTCGCTTGATGATCGCGCGGGCGCTGGTGCATGAACCGCGTCTGCTGATCCTCGACGAGCCGACTGCCGGCGTCGACATCGAACTGCGTCGCTCGATGTGGACGTTCCTCACCGAACTGAACCAGAAAGGCATCACCATCATCCTCACCACGCACTATCTGGAAGAGGCTGAGCAGTTGTGCCGCAACATCGGCATCATCGACCACGGCACCATTGTCGAGAACACCAGCATGCGTCAGCTGCTCGGCCAGTTGCATGTGGAGACCTTCCTGCTGGACCTGAAGAACGACCTGAGCGCCGCGCCGCAACTGGCGGGCTACCCGGCGCGTCTGCTGGACGGCCATACCCTGGAAGTCCAGGTCGACAAGTCCGTGGGCATCACCGCGCTGTTCGGCCAACTGGCCCTGCAGAACATCGAAGTGCTGAGCCTGCGCAATAAAACCAATCGCCTCGAGGAGCTGTTCGTGTCCCTGGTGGAGAAAAATCTGTCGAAGGTGGCGGTATGAGTTCCGAGCTGCGCCCCAACCTCGTTGCCCTTAACACCATCGTTTACCGCGAAGTCAGACGCTTCACCCGGATCTGGCCGCAGACCCTGCTGCCGCCGGCGATCACCATGGTTCTGTATTTCGTGATCTTCGGTAACCTGATCGGCCGGCAGATCGGTGACATGGGTGGCTTCACCTACATGGAGTACATCGTGCCGGGTCTGATCATGATGTCGGTGATCACCAACTCCTACGGCAACGTGGTGTCGAGCTTCTTCGGCAGCAAGTTCCAGCGCTCCATCGAAGAACTGATGGTGTCGCCGGTGTCGCCGCATACGATCCTGATCGGTTACACGATCGGTGGCGTCTTGCGAGGCCTGATGGTGGGTGTGATCGTGACGATTCTGTCGTTGTTCTTCACCCATTTGCAGGTACACCATCTCGGTGTGACGGTGCTGGTGGTGGTGCTGACGGCGACGATCTTTTCGCTGCTGGGCTTCATCAACGCGGTGTTTGCGCGCAACTTCGATGACATCTCGATCATCCCGACCTTCGTGCTGACCCCGCTGACCTACCTCGGTGGCGTGTTCTATTCGATCACCTTGCTGCCGCCGTTCTGGCAAACCGTGTCGCTGGCCAACCCGGTGCTGCACATGGTCAACGCCTTCCGTTACGGCATCCTTGGTGTGTCGGATATCCGTATCGGTATTGCGATCACCTTCATGCTGGTGGCAACCGTGGTGCTGTATTTCGGTTGTGCGCGGCTGCTGGTGAGCGGGCGCGGAATGCGCACCTGATTTCTTCAATGCTGCAATGAAAAACGGCCTCCCAAAGTGGAGGCCGTTTTGCGTTCAGGACTGACGACTTTTCTTGCGCCGCGCCCATTGCCGGGCCACCCACCAGCGCCAGTACATCATCACCAGACAGTAGGCGAGGGCGCCCAGTGCCAGCCCGACCACCACCGAACCCAGCAAGAACGGTTGCCACAGGGTCGAAAGCTCGCCGCTGATCCATTCCCAGGTCAATTCGTCGGGGAGCGTGCGGGCGGGCACATCCATCAGCCAGGCCCCGGCCTGATAAGTGCAGAAGAACACCGCCGGCATGGTGATCGGATTGGTCAGCCAGACCAGACTGACGGCAATCGGCATGTTGCCGCGCACCATGATCGCGAGGACGGCGGCCACCAGCATTTGTGCGGGAATCGGCAGGAACGCGGCGAACAGGCCAACGGCCATGGCGCGGGCCACCGAATGTCGGTTGAGGTGCCAGAGGTTCGGGTCATGCAGCAACGTGCCGAGAAAGCGTAAGGATTTGTGTTCCCTGATGCTCGTCGGGTCGGGCATGTAACGTTTGAATAAGCGCCGGGGCATAAGGCTTCTCGGTCGGTTAAGGCGGCAAGTATGTCTGGATTCCATGAACCGCCTATTCAGACTTTGTGACAATTGATAACGACGCCCGTGCCCGGCAACCGCTATGCCTGAAGGTGGGACTCTCAAGGACGGGCTTATGCGCACAGGGATGATGGCGCTGGCGGTCGGTCTGCTGGCCCCGGTTTTTTTACCGGCCTTGCCGCCGGTCGGGTTATTGCTGGTGTTGCCGTGGGTGGCGCTGATGCTGCTGCCGTTTCGCAGCTATCCACTGGCGTTTTTACTGCTTGGATTTACATGGGCGAGCTTCAGCGCGCAGCTGGCGCTGGATGATCGACTACCTTCCCGGCTGGATGGCGAAACGCGCTGGGTGGAGGGGCGGGTCGTCGGCTTGCCGCAGAATGCCGAAGGTGTCGTGCGCTTCGAACTGGCCGATGCGCGTTCGCGTCACGAGAAACTGCCGTCGCTGATGCGTCTGGCCTGGTACGCCGGGCCTGAGGTCAAAAGTGGCGAACGCTGGCGACTGGCGGTCAAGCTCAAGCGTCCCGGCGGCCTGCTCAATCCGGATGCGTTCGATTACGAAGCCTGGCTGCTGGCGCAGCGCATCGGCGCCACCGGGACGGTGAAAGATGGCCAGCGTCTGGCGCCGGCGCAGTGGGCTTGGCGTGACAGCATCCGGCAGCGCCTGCTTGCAGTGGATGCCCAGGGACGCAACGGAGCCTTGGCTGCGCTGGTGCTCGGCGATGGTTCTGGGCTCAGTCGCGAGGACTGGCAGATCTTGCAGGACACCGGCACCGTGCACCTGCTGGTGATTTCCGGTCAGCACATCGGGCTGTTGGCGGCGTTGCTGTATGTGTTGGTCGCCGGGATGGCACGGGTCGGGATTTGGCCGCTGCGTTGGCCCTGGCTGCCCTGGGCGTGCGGTCTGGCATTCGCGGCGGCGCTGGGTTACGGCCTGCTGGCCGGGTTCGATGTGCCGGTGCGACGGGCCTGCGTGATGGTTGCGCTGGTGCTGCTGTGGCGATTGCGATTTCGCCATCTCGGTGCCTGGTGGCCGTTGCTGCTGGCCTTCAACGGCGTGTTGTTGATGGACCCGCTGGCCAGCTTGCGTCCGGGGTTGTGGCTATCCTTTATCGCGGTCGCCGTGCTGATCTTCACCTTCGGCGGCCGTCTGGGGCCGTGGCGCTGGTGGCAAACCTGGACGCGCGCGCAGTGGTTGATCGCGATCGGCTTGTGCCCGGTGCTGCTGGCGCTGAGTCTGCCGATCAGTCTCAGCGGGCCACTGGCCAATCTGCTGGCGGTGCCGTGGGTCAGTTTTGCGGTGTTGCCTCCGGCGTTGCTGGGCACATTGCTGCTGCCGATCCCTTATGTCGGGGAAGGGCTGCTGTGGCTGGCGGGCGGACTGATCGACGGGTTGTTCCGATCACTTGCCCTGATTGCCGGGCGGTGGCCGGCGTGGGTTGCGGCGTCGATGCCGGGATGGGGTCTGGCGCTGGGCTGCATCGGTGCACTGCTGTTATTGCTGCCCCGAGGCGTTCCCCTGCGTCCCTTGGGCTGGCCGTTGCTGCTGGTGCTGGCATTTGCGCCCCGGGAGCGACTGGCCGAAGGCGTGGCCGATGTCTGGCAACTGGACGTCGGCCAGGGCCTGGCGATAGTGGTCCGTACCCGGCATCACACTTTGCTGTACGACAGCGGCCCGCGCTTCGGTGACTTTGATGCAGGCGAGCGGGTGGTGCTGCCGGCCTTGCACAAACTGGGCGTAAACCACCTCGACCTGATGCTGCTCAGCCATGCCGATGCCGATCACGCGGGGGGAGCACTGGCCGTGGTGAAAGGCTTGCCGGTCAGCTTCGTCATCAGCGGCGACCCGCCGGGTCTGCCCGAAGCGCTCAACGCCGAGGCCTGTGAAACCGGGCGGCAATGGCAGTGGGACGGCGTGGCCTTCCATCTATGGCAGTGGGCTGACGCCCATGACAGCAACCAGCGTTCCTGCGTGTTGCAGATCGAAGCCAATGGCGAACGGTTGCTGCTGACCGGCGACATCGACAGCGCCGCTGAACGGGACCTGCTCAACAGCGTGCTGGCAGTTCCCACCCAGTGGCTGCAAGCCCCGCACCATGGCAGCCGCAGTTCCTCATCGATGGCCTTGCTCAAGGTTTTGCAGCCTCATGCCGTGCTGATTTCCCGGGGGCAGGGCAATTCGTTCGGCCATCCGCACCCGACGGTCATTGCCCGCTACCGCAAACAGGGCATACATATCCATGACAGCGCCGAGCAGGGTGCCATTCATCTGCAACTGGGGCGGTTTCAGCCGGCCCGGTCGATGCGTCAACAACGCCGGTTCTGGCGCGCCCCGCCGTTGCCGGGGGCGGAGTACCGTTGAGCACGGTCGTCGGGGCGACGAGTCTTTATCGCGAACCGGTATGGTAAAGTGGCGCACTTTTTCGAGGGGGCTGTCACTGTGTGGGAATTGGTCAAATCCGGCGGCTGGATGATGTTGCCGATCATTCTGAGTTCCATCGCCGCCATGGCGATCGTCGCCGAGCGCCTGTGGACCCTGCGCGCCAGTCGCGTCACCCCTGAGCATTTGCTGGGTCAGGTCTGGGTCTGGATCAAGGACAAGCAGCTCAACAAGGAAAAGCTCAAGGAATTGCGCGCCAACTCGCCGCTGGGGGAAATCCTCGCTGCGGGCCTGGCCAACTCCAAGCATGGTCGCGAGATCATGAAGGAGTGCATCGAAGAGGCCGCCGCCCGGGTCATCCACGAGCTGGAGCGCTACGTCAACGCGCTGGGCACCATCGCCGCCATGTCGCCGCTGCTCGGTCTGCTGGGCACGGTGCTGGGCATGATCGATATTTTCAGCGCCTTCACCGGTTCCGGCATGACCACCAATGCGGCGGTGCTGGCCGGCGGTATTTCCAAGGCGCTGATCACCACTGCTGCGGGCCTGATGGTCGGTATTCCGGCAGTGTTCTTCCACCGTTTCCTGCAACGCCGCATCGATGAACTGGTGGTGGGCATGGAACAGGAAGCGATCAAACTGGTGGAAGTGGTGCAGGGCGACCGTGACGTCGATCTGGCCGGGGGCAAAGCGTGAAATTCCGTCGCAAGCCCCGGGAAACGATCGACATCAACCTCGCGTCGCTGATCGACGTGGTGTTCATCCTGTTGCTGTTTTTCGTCGTGACTACGACCTTCACCCGCGAAACCCAGTTGCGCGTCGATCTGCCGGAAGCGGTCAGCGGCTCGCCGGCCGAGGATCAGCAGGTCAAGCAACTGGACGTGGCCATCAGCGCCGAAGGCGTGTTCTCGGTGAACAACAGGATTCTGCCGAAAAACGATCTGGCCACCCTGATGGAAGCCATGCAGAAAGAATCCAACGGCGACACCAACATGCCGTTGTCGATCAGTGCTGACGGCAAGGCTCAGCATCAATCCGTGATCACCGCCATGGACGCGGCCGGCAAGCTCGGTTTCAGCCATCTGCGCATGACCACGGTCGAGGCGGCGCCCAAATCCTGATGGCCATGTCCGATCGTCTGCTCGCCGCTTGGTATCAGGGGCACCCGGCCCTGACGCTGTTGCGGCCGCTGGAGTGGCTGTACCGCCGCGTCGTGGCCGGCAAGCGTCAGCGTTTTCTCGATGGCCAAGGTGAGATCTACCAGTCGCCGGTGCCGGTGGTCGTGGTTGGCAATATCACTGTCGGCGGCACCGGCAAGACCCCGATGATCCTGTGGCTGATCGAGCACTGCCGACGCCACGGGCTGCGGGTCGGTGTGGTCAGTCGTGGTTACGGCGCCAAACCGGCGCAACTGCCATGGCGAGTCCAAGCCGATCAGACTGCCGACATCGCCGGCGACGAACCTTTGCTGATCGTGCAGCGCACCGGCGTGCCGCTGATGATCGATCCCGATCGCAGCGCCGCTGTCAGGGCCCTGCTGGACAGCGAGCCGCTGGACCTGATCCTGTCCGATGACGGCATGCAGCATTACCGCCTCGCGCGGGATCTGGAACTGGTGCTGATCGACGCCGCCCGAGGGCTTGGCAACCGGCGCTGTCTGCCCGCCGGCCCCCTGCGCGAACCGGCCGAGCGCCTGCAAAGCGTTGACGGTGTGCTGTTCAACGGCGCCCTTGAGGATCGCGACGGCGGTTTTGCTTTCCGTCTGCAACCTTCGACGCTGGTCAATCTGCACAGCGGTGAACGCAAGCCGCTCGATCATTTTCCGCCCGGTCAGGCCGTGCACGCGGTCGCCGGGATCGGCAACCCGCAACGTTTCTTCAATACCCTCGAAGCGCTAGACTGGCGGCCTGTGCCCCACGCCTTCGCCGACCACGCCGAATACAGCGTGCAGGCCTTGAGTTTCACGCCGTCATTGCCGGTGGTGATGACTGAGAAGGACGCGGTGAAGTGCCGTGCCTTCGCCGCCGTCGACTGGTGGTACCTGGCGGTCGATGCCGTGCCGTCGCCGGCCTTTGTGGCCTGGTTCGACACACAGTTGATGCGCCTGTTGCCGGATCGTCTTTTGCCTTAATCCGTTTTTATCCAGGGAATGTTCATGGACACCAAATTGCTCGACATCCTCGCCTGCCCGGTCTGCAAAGGCCCGCTCAAGCTCAGCGCCGACAAGACCGAACTGATCAGCAAGGGCGCCGGTCTGGCGTACCCGATCCGCGACGGCATCCCGGTGATGCTGGAAAGCGAAGCCCGCACCCTGACCACCGACGAGCGTCTGGATAAATGACCACCGCCTTCACCGTTGTCATCCCGTCGCG
This sequence comes from Pseudomonas glycinae, assembly GCF_001594225.2. Classification (GTDB taxonomy): domain Bacteria; phylum Pseudomonadota; class Gammaproteobacteria; order Pseudomonadales; family Pseudomonadaceae; genus Aquipseudomonas; species Aquipseudomonas glycinae. The sequence goes on along the minus strand of NZ_CP014205.2, from coordinate 277,292 downwards.
CTATGCCTCGACCCGCCTGCCGGGCAAACCGCTGCTGGACATCGCCGGCAAGCCGATGATCCAGCATGTCTGGGAACAGGCCAGCAAAAGCAGCGCCAGCCGTGTGGTTGTGGCGACTGACGATGCGCGCATCGTCGAGGCCTGCAAGGCCTTTGGCGCCGAAGTGGTGCTGACCCGTGAAGATCACAACTCCGGCACTGATCGTCTGGCCGAAGTGGCTGCGAAGCTGGGTCTGGAGCCGGATGCCATCGTGGTCAACGTGCAGGGTGACGAACCGCTGATCCCGCCGAGCGTGATCGATCAGGTCGCCGCCAACCTCGCGGCCCACACCGAAGCGCGCATGGCCACTCTGGCCGAGCCGATCGAAGACGTGGAAACCTTGTTCAACCCGAACGTGGTCAAGGTCGTCAGCGACCTCAACGGTCTGGCGCTGACCTTCAGTCGCGCGACCCTGCCCTGGGCCCGCGATGCCTTCGCCAAGAGCCGCGACGTACTGCCGGAAGGCGTGCCGTACCGTCGCCACATCGGCATTTATGCCTACCGCGCCGGTTTCCTTCAGGACTTTGTGAGCTGGGGCCCGTGCTGGCTGGAAAACACCGAATCCCTCGAACAGCTGCGTGCGCTGTGGCACGGCGTGCGGATTCATGTGGCTGACGCGTTGATCGCGCCGCCGACCGGGGTCGACACCGCCGAAGACCTCGAGCGCGTCCGTCGCCTGCTGGAGGCCTGATGCGCGTTCTGTTCGTGTGCCTGGGCAATATCTGCCGTTCGCCCACAGCCGAAGGCGTGTTGCGCCACAAGTTGCGCGAAGCAGGGCTGGCGGATCAGGTCGAAGTGGCCTCCGCCGGCACCGGTGACTGGCACGTCGGCAATCCGCCGGACAAGCGCAGTCAGGCTGCGGCCAAGTTGCGTGGTTATGACCTGTCGGCGCAGCGCGCGCAGCAGGTCAGCCGCGCCGATTTCGCCAGTTACGACCTGATCCTTGCCATGGACAACAGCAACCTGCGCAACCTCAAGGCCTTGCAGCCGTCCACCGGCAAGGCCGAGCTGGACCTGTTTCTGCGCCGCTATGCAGGCGTGGTCGACGAGGTGCCGGATCCGTATTACGACGGCGATCAGGGTTTCGAGCAGGTGCTGGATCTGATCGAGCGTGCCTGCGATCAGCTGTTGATCGAAGTGAAGGGGCGGTTATGAGTTTGCAGATACAGCCGCAGGTTTCCCTGAAACCCTTCAACACCTTCGGCGTCGACGTTCGCGCGCAGCTGTTTGCCGAAGCCCACAGTGACGCCGATGTGCGCGAAGCCCTGGCTTACGCGGCTGCTCACGACGTGCCGTTGCTGGTGATTGGCGGCGGCAGCAACCTGTTGCTCACGGCGGACATCCCGGCGCTGGTGCTGCGCATGGCCAGTCGAGGCATCCGCGTCATCAACGACGACGGCAACCGCGTGGTGATCGAAGCAGAAGCTGGCGAGCCTTGGCATCCGTTTGTGCAGCACACGCTGGCGCAGGGTTTTTCCGGGCTTGAGAATCTCAGCCTGATCCCCGGCACTGTCGGCGCCGCGCCGATGCAGAACATCGGTGCCTACGGTGTCGAGATCAAGGATGTGTTCGCCGGCCTGACGGCGCTGGATCGCCAGACCGGCGAGCTGCGTGACTTCAGCCTGGAGGAATGCCGGTTCGCCTACCGCGACAGCGTGTTCAAACAGCAGCCGGGTCGTTGGTTGATCCTGCGAGTGCGCTTCGCATTGAATCGAATCGCGCATCTGCACCTGGAATACGGCCCGGTGCGTCAGCGTCTGACCGAGCAGGGCATCGAGCAGCCGACGCCGACGGATGTCAGCCGCGCCATTTGCAGCATCCGCAGTGAAAAACTGCCGGACCCGGCGGTACTCGGCAATGCCGGCAGCTTCTTCAAGAACCCGCTGGTGTCGGCGGCCGTGGTCGCACAGATCAAGGCGCAGCACCCGGATCTGGTGGCCTACGCGCAACCGGACGGGCAGATGAAACTGGCGGCGGGCTGGTTGATCGAGCGAGCGGGCTGGAAAGGTTTCCGCGAGGCCGATGCCGGCGTGCATAAATTGCAGGCGCTGGTGCTGGTCAACTACGGCGCGGCGACCGGGCTGCAATTGCTCGATCTGGCCCAGCGCATCCAGAAAGACATTGCAGAACGTTTCAATGTCGAGCTGGAAATGGAGCCCAATCGCTATTGAGGCTACGCTTTCAAGTCTGGACCCAAAGCCCTGCACTATTTAAAAAAGTGCAGGGCTTTTTTGTTAATCGCGGGTTAACGTAGCCAGCTAACGATACCAACCATTTGCTCCACCAAAGGCCCGGTGCAGACATTCCCGTCGGCACAAGAGAGCCTGATTAGCCTGAGCCGATCTGCGCGAACCACTACCGTCCCTGCGGTGGCAGATGGCTCGACCCCATAACCTCCAAGAATATGCGGGCGTGCCCATGATTACCCTGAAACTCAATGGTCAAGATCATCCACTCGATGTCACCGAGGACATGCCGCTGTTGTGGGCGATCCGTGACGTCGCCGGTTACAACGGCACCAAGTTCGGCTGCGGCATGGGCCTGTGCGGTGCGTGCACCATTCATATCGACGGCGCGCCGGCGCGCAGTTGCATCACCCCGATCGGTTCGGTGGTCGGGCAGAACGTGACCACCATCGACAACCTGCATGCCGACCCGGTCGGTCAGATCGTTCAGCAAGCCTGGCTCGACACCGCCGTGGCCCAATGCGGTTACTGCCAGGGCGGGCAGATCATGTCCGCCACCGCGTTGCTCAAGACCAACCCGAACCCGAGCGACGAGCAGATCGAAGAGGCGATGGTCGGCAACATCTGCCGCTGCGGCACCTACAACCGGATCAAGACCGCGATCCGTCAGGCATCCACTCACCTGAAGGAGGCCAAGGCATGAGCCGTCTACCGAACGATTTCGCCCTGAGCAACCTGAGCCGTCGGGGCTTCCTCAAGGGCGTCGGTGCCACCGGGGCGTTGGTGCTGGCGGCGAGCTGGGGCTGGCAGGATGCGCTGGCCGAAGACAAGCCCAAGAAGTTTGGCGCCGACGGCATGCCCAACGGCTGGATCGACGATCCGAAGGTTTACGTCAGCATTGCCGCCGACGGCACGGTGACCGTGGTCTGTAACCGTTCGGAAATGGGCCAGGGCGTGCGCACCAGCCTGACCATGGTGGTTGCCGATGAGCTGGAAGCCGACTGGGCGCACGTCAAGGTTCAGCAGGCGCCGGGTGATGAAGTGCGCTTCGGCAACCAGGACACTGACGGCTCGCGCAGCATGCGTCACTGGTACGAACCGATGCGCCGTTGCGGCGCCGCCGCCCGGACCATGCTGGAACAAGCGGCCGCCGCCCAGTGGAAGGTGCCGGTCGGCGAATGTCGCGCGCAACTGCATAAAGTCATTCACACACCTTCCGGGCGCGAGCTGGGTTACGGTGAGCTGGCCGCTGCGGCCAGTGCGCTGACGGTGCCGCCCCGTGACAGCCTGCGGCTCAAGCAGTCGTCGGAATTCCGTTACATCGGCAAGGAAGGCACCAAGGCCATCGACGGTGCCGACATCGTCAATGGTCGCGCGGTTTACGGCGCCGACGTGCATTTCGACGGCATGTTGTTTGCGGTGATTGCGCGTCCGGCGGTGTACGGTGGCAAGGTCAAATCGGTGGATGACAGCGTCGCGCTGAAAGTGCCGGGCGTCCTCAAAGTCATCCAGATCGAACCCCGGCCATTGCCTTCGGAATTCCAGCCGTTGGGTGGCGTGGCCGTGGTGGCCAGCAACACCTGGGCGGCGTTGAAGGGCCGCGAAGCGCTGAAGATCGAGTGGGACGATGGCCCGAACGCCACTTATGACTCGGTCGCCTATCGCAAGGAGATCGAAGCTGCTTCGCTGAAACCGGGCAAAGTGGTGCGCAACACCGGCGACATCGACAAAGCCATCGCCGGTGCCGCCAGCACGCTGGAAGCCTCTTATTACTTGCCGCATCTGGCACAGGCGCCGATGGAGCCGATGGTCGCCATCGCCCGTTACAAGGATGGCACCTGCGAGGCCTGGGCACCGAGCCAGGCGCCGCAGGTCACCCGCGAGCGGATCGCCGAACGCCTGGGGCTGCCGTTCGATAACGTCACCTTCAATGTCACGCTGTTGGGCGGTGGTTTCGGCCGCAAGTCCAAACCGGACTTCGTCGTTGAAGCGGCCGTGCTCGCCAAGGAATTCCCTGGCAAGGCAGTGCGCGTGCAATGGACCCGGGAAGACGACATCCACAACTCGTATTTCCACACCGTATCCGCCGAATACCTCAAGGCCGGCGTCGGTAAGGACGGCTTGCCGTCTGCCTGGTTGCACCGCACGGTGGCGCCGAGCATTACCGCGCTGTTTGCGCCGGGAATGAATCACGAAGCTGCGTTCGAGCTGGGCATGGGCTTTACCAACATGGCCTACGCGATTCCCAACGTGCGCCTGGAAAACCCTGAAGCCACGGTGCATACGCGGGTCGGCTGGTATCGCTCGGTGTCGAACATTCCCCATGGTTTTGCGATTCAGAGCTTTGTCGACGAACTGGCGCACAAGGCCAAGGAAGATCCGCTCAAGTATCAGATCAAGTTGCTCGGCCCGGATCGGCAGATCGACCCGCGTACGCTCAGTGAAGAATGGAACTACGGCGAATCTCCCGAGCGTTATCCGATCGACACCGGGCGCATGCGCACCGTGCTCGAAACCGCGGCCAAGGCGGCGGGTTGGGGTCGTCAACTGCCCAAGGGTCGTGGTCTCGGATTGGCGGTGCATTACAGCTTCGTCACCTATGTGGCGGCGGTGATCGAAGTCGAGGTCAAGGACGACGGCACATTGATCGTGCACAAGGCCGATATCGCCGTGGATTGCGGCCCGCAGATCAACCCGGAGCGGATCCGTTCGCAGTTCGAGGGCGCCTGTGTGATGGGCCTGGGTAATGCCGTGTGGGGCGAAATCAGCTTCAAGGACGGCAAGGTGCAACAGGACAACTTCCATATGTATGAAGTGGCACGCATGTCGCTGGCGCCGAAGGAAGTCGCGGTGCATCTGGTGACCCCGCCGGGCGAGGTGCCGCTGGGTGGTGTCGGTGAGCCCGGCGTGCCTCCGATCGCTCCGGCGCTGTGCAACGCGATCTTCGCCGCCACCGGTCAGCGCATCCGTAACCTGCCGGTGCGTTACCAGTTGCAGGGCTGGCAGAAGGCGCAAGCGTGATGGACAGCGCCGATCTGAATGTCCTGCGCAGTGTGCTCGAATGGCGTCGCGCCGGGCAGCGAGTGATGTTGTTCAGTGTCGTGCAGACTTGGGGCACCGCGCCCCGGGCGCCCGGCGCAATGCTCGCGTTGCGCGAAGATGGCGTGGTGATCGGCTCGGTGTCCGGCGGTTGCGTCGAGGACGATCTGATCGCTCGGCTGCACGACGGACGGATTCCCGCCGACGGGCCGCCGGTGCAGTTGATCACCTACGGCGTGACGCAGGAAGAGGCGGCGCGTTTCGGCCTGCCGTGCGGCGGCACTCTGCGCCTGACCGAGGAGCGAGTCGGCGATCCGGCGTGGGTCGCCGAGTTGCTGGATCGCTGCGAGGCTCACGAAATTGTCGCTCGCGAGCTGAACATCGGCACTGGCGAGGTGGTGCTGCGACCGGCCGGCAAGACTGACACCTTGAGCTTCGACGGCCAGACCCTGCGCGCCATCTATGGCCCACGCTGGCGCCTGTTGTTGATCGGCGCCGGACAGTTGTCACGGTATGTGGCCGAGATGGCGCGGCTGCTGGATTTCGAAGTGCTGATCTGTGATCCGCGCACCGAATTCGTCTATGGCTGGGAAGAGCAGCATGGGCGGTTTGTGCCCGGTATGCCGGATGAAGCGGTGCTGAACATCCAGACCGATGAACGCACGGCGATTGTCGCGCTGACTCACGATCCACGGCTGGACGACATGGCGCTGCTCACGGCGCTCGACTCCAAGGCGTTCTACGTCGGCGCACTCGGCTCACGGGTCAACAGCCGCAAGCGTCGGGAAAACCTGGCTGAGCTAGGCTTGTCGGAAGCGGCCATCGCCCGTTTGCACGGGCCGATCGGTTTGCATATTGGCAGCCATTCCCCGGCGGAAATCGCCTTGTCGCTGTTGGCGGAAATCGTCGCGATCAAGAATGGTGTCGAGCTCAAGCAGAAGAAAACAGTGGAGAGCGTATGAGCCGATCCATCGGAGTGATTGTGCTGGCGGCGGGCGAGGGCAGGCGCTTTCGCGAGGTGGCAGGCGTTGACAAGGACAAGCTGCTGGCCGATTGCACCGGGCGCGATGGCGCGGTGCGTTCGGTGGTCGAGCAGGTGCTGGTGAATCTGCCGGCGAGTCTCGACAAGCGAGTGCTGGTGACGACTGAGGCGCGGCCGCAGGCTATGCGTATGGCGCAGGCTTATGGGTGTGACATTGTCTCGATCGAGTCCACCGGAATGGGCGACAGCATCGCGGCGGGTGTGGCGGCTTGCCCGGATGCCGATGGCTGGCTGATTGTGCTGGGCGACATGCCGTTCATCCTGCCGTCGAGCATTGAGCGGGTTGTGGCGGCGATTGCCGAGGATGCGGTCAGCGTACCGACGTTGAACGGTGATTATGGGCATCCGGTCGGGTTTGGTCGTTCGTTCGGAGCGGGGCTGATGGCTTTGTCCGGTGACCGAGGCGCCAGGCCATTGTTCAAGCAGGGGCGTGTGGTGGAAGTGGTGGTAGATGATCCCGGCGTTCTGTGGGATATCGATGTGCCGCAAGCGCTGGTTTTCCCTCAAGTTTGAAGTACGCACAGATTCCTGTGGGAGCGGGCTTGCCCGCGATGGCGGAGTGTCAGGTAGTGGAACAGGTATAGACAGACCGCTATCGCGAGCAAGCTCGCACCTACTATTGAGTTGTGTGAATTTTGAGGCATAAAAAAGCCCCGCCTGGATTACCAGGCGGGGCTTTTTAGTGGCTTTTGGAATCAGACGAGGGGTTTAGGCTCGTGTTCTTTTTCCTGGGCCTCTTCGTGTTGCTCGACCGCTTCCTGAACGGAGCGTGGTGCCTCGGCAATCACAGCTTCAACGGCAACTTCCTCAGCGACCGGGGCAGGAGCAGCCTCGACCACTTCGGCAGTTGGAGCAGCAGCGGCGGCGGCAGCCAGCTCGGCTTCCTTCTGCAGACGCTCTTCTTCACGCTTGCGACGACGCACTTCACGCGGATCGTTCGGTGCGCGGCCGCTTGGGGTCAGGGCGCTGACCGGGGCGACGACTGGAGCCGCTTCAACTACCGGGGCAGGTGCTTCGGCGACAACTGGCGCTTCAACCACAGGGGCTTCAACGACCGGTGCCGGTTCGGCAACCACCACTGGCTCGGCAGCCTTGGCTTCTTCAACAACAGGCGCTTCAACAGCAGGCGCTGGTGTTTCAGCGACAGCCGGCTCGGCTACCCAGTTGAACGCGGTTTGTTCTTCGCGAACTTCACGTACGGTTTCGGTTACGGTTTCGACAGCCGACTCTTCAGCAATCACGGGAGCTTCGAAGGTCGCGGCAGGTTCGGCAGCGACTTCAACCTGAGGCTGAGCTTCGCGAACCGGAGCTACTTCGACTTCCGGAGCAGCCTTCGCTTGGACTGGCGTGGTCGCTTCAACAACCGGCGCTTCAACTGGAGCACTTTCCAGCGTGGCAGCAGTGGCGCGTTCAGCTTGCTCGTGAGCCTGAGCTTCGGCTGGAGCGCTGATCACGGTGCTGGCAACCGCTGCGGTGACGGCCAGGCCGGCGGCCAGATCGGCTGTGCTCGGTTGTGCGGCTTCAGTGTTCTCTGCGGACTCTTCCGAACCTTCGATCACGTTGCCGTTGGCATCACGCTGACGCTCGCGACGGTTGCTGCGGCGACGCTGACCACGGGAGCGGCGGCGTGGACGATCGCCTTCGGCGTTCTCCGAACCGTCTTCCGGCAGTTGCTCTTCGTTGGTGTGGGTTTCTTCTTCGGCGACAGCGGCAGCGGCCTGTTCGGCACGCGGTTGACGCTCTTCGCGCGGAGGACGTGGTGCACGTTCTTCACGCGGCTGACGGGCCGGACGCTCTTCAGCGGTGGCGGCAGCAGCAGCAACGGCCGGAGCGGCATCCAGCGGCTCGCGCAGTTCACGTACGCGTTCTTCACGCTCGCCACGCGGCTTGCGATCTTCACGCGGAGCACGTGGTGCACGTTCTTCACGAGGGGCGCGTGGTGCGCGTTCTTCGCGGGCTACCGGTGCTTCGTCACGGGACTCGCGTGGCTCGCGGACTTCACGTGGTTCGCGCGGCTGACGCTCTTCTCGCGGCTCACGTGGTGCGCGCTCTTCACGCGGTGCACGTTCTTCGCGCGGTTTGCGTTCTTCATCGCGGCGACCGTTACGGTTACGGCTCTGCTGACGACCGTTGCGACGCTCTTCGTTGCGGGCCGGACGCTCGGTGGCAGGTTTTTCAACCACCACCGGAGCAACTGGCTCTTCCTTGGTGGCGAACAGGCTGACCAGCGACTTCACCAGGCCTTTGAACAGGCTTGGCTCTGGCGCGGCAACCGGAGCAGGTGCCGCGGCCGGTGCGGCGACTTCGGTCGGAACCGGAGCGTTGGCGCGAGCCGGAGCGGTCTTGACCGCGGCTTCCTGGCGAACCAGGGTGCGGGTTGCGGCGGCTGGCTGGACGTCTTCGACATCGGCGGCAGCGGCAGCGATTTCGTAGCTGGACTGGTTGGTCGCGGCTTCCGGGCTGTCATCACGCAGACGCTGAACTTCGAAATGCGGGGTTTCGAGGTGATCGTTCGGCAGGATGACAATGCGGGCGCGGGTGCGCAGTTCGATCTTGGTGATCGAGTTGCGTTTTTCGTTGAGCAGGAACGCGGCCACCGGGATCGGCACTTGAGCGCGAACTTCGGCGGTGCGGTCTTTCAGGGCTTCTTCTTCGATCAGGCGCAGGATCGCCAGGGACAGCGATTCGACGTCACGGATGATGCCGGTGCCGCTGCAACGCGGGCAGACAATGCCGCTGCTTTCGCCCAGCGAAGGACGCAGGCGCTGACGGGACATTTCCAGCAGGCCGAAGCGCGAGATGCGACCGATCTGCACGCGGGCGCGGTCGGCTTCCAGGCATTCGCGGACTTTCTCTTCCACGGCACGCTGGTTCTTGGCAGGGGTCATGTCGATGAAGTCGATGACGATCAGGCCGCCGATGTCGCGCAGGCGCAACTGACGGGCGATTTCTTCGGCGGCTTCAAGGTTGGTCTGCAGGGCGGTTTCTTCGATGTCGCTGCCTTTGGTGGCGCGCGCCGAGTTGATGTCGATGGACACCAGGGCTTCGGTCGGATCGATGACGATGGAGCCGCCGGACGGCAGTTCGACGACGCGCTGGAAAGCGGTCTCGATCTGGCTTTCGATCTGGAAACGGTTGAACAGCGGAACGCTGTCTTCATACAGCTTGATCTTGCTGGCGTACTGCGGCATCACCTGGCGGATGAAGGTCAGGGCTTCGTCCTGGGCTTCAACGCTGTCGATCAGCACTTCGCCGATGTCCTGGCGCAGGTAATCGCGGATGGCGCGGATGATCACGTTGCTTTCCTGGTAGATCAGGAACGGCGCGGAACGATCCAGCGAAGCTTCTTTGATGGCTGTCCACAGTTGCAGCAGGTAATCGAGGTCCCACTGCATTTCTTCGCTGCTGCGGCCAAGGCCTGCAGTGCGCACGATCAGGCCCATGTCGGCTGGAGCAACCAGACCGTTCAGTGCTTCACGCAGTTCGTTGCGTTCTTCGCCTTCGATGCGACGGGAGATGCCGCCGGCACGCGGGTTGTTCGGCATCAGTACGAGGTAACGACCGGCCAGGCTGATGAAGGTGGTCAGGGCTGCGCCCTTGTTGCCACGTTCTTCTTTTTCGACCTGAACGATGACTTCCTGGCCTTCGCTCAGGACGTCCTTGATGTTGACGCGGCCTTCAGGGGCTTTCTTGAAGTATTCGCGGGAGATTTCTTTGAGGGGCAGGAAGCCGTGGCGCTCGGAGCCGAAATCGACAAAGGCAGCCTCAAGGCTTGGTTCGATGCGAGTGATGCGGCCTTTATAGATGTTGGCCTTCTTCTGCTCGCGTGCACCGGATTCGATGTCCAGGTCGTAGAGGCGCTGGCCATCTACCAGTGCAACACGCAACTCTTCGGGTTGAGTTGCGTTAATCAGCATTCTTTTCATGTAGTACCGTCGGTTTCCGGGCTGCCGGAAACGGCGTTCGGCACACACGACTTCTCACGGTCGGTGTCAGGTGCGTCGGGAGTGGTTGGCCATTCCCGTGTCCAGCGATGTCCGGCCAATTGGGCCGTTATCGCGACGTACGCGTCCTGCTTGCTGTGGCTACTTAAGCACTCAGTCAGGAGGAGGAATCAACCGGTGGCTGTGGACGAGATGAAGCGTCTTGATAAAGCCTGTTGTTACACAGTCCAGCGGTTGTGCATCTCCACCCTACACGTATCCCTGATAATTCGGGTGCTGCCGCGCGCAGAATCCGCAGCGGGTTGGCATTTACCGTGAGCTCCGAAAGGGGAGGTCACGCATCATGGCTAATTCAGGCGGTGTTTCCGGAGCCTTCGCTCGGGGTCATCCGCGGCTGACTGCACTTTGTGAACTGGCCGTGAATATGGCTCGCGTGGCGAGTGAAAACTCTGCTTTGCGGCGTGATTCAGGCCTCATGTCACCTGCGCTTGTTACAGCTGCAAACTCCACCGTTACGTAGCAAAAGCCCCGTAGGACGGCCTCGCGTCCTGGTGAATTGCGTTGGTCAGGGCCGGTTTTTGACCGTGGTTCCGCTGTCCAGGCCGCTTTTGGCGGCGTTCGCGACTATAGCAGCAATGATTAAGTGCTTCAATTCCATAAAAAATTGTTATTATCCGCGCCATGACGACTACTGCCCCCTCGACTCCAGGCGTTCAACTGCTTGAGGTCTCGCCGGAATATGCCGGCCAACGAATCGACAATTTCCTCCTCGCCCGGCTCAAAGGCGTGCCCAAGACTTTGATTTACCGCATTTTGCGCAAAGGCGAAGTGCGAGTGAACAAGGGTCGGATCAAGCCCGAATACAAGCTGCAGGCTGGCGATATCGTGCGCGTGCCGCCGGTTCGCGTGCCTGAGCGTGACGAACCGGTGCCTTTGGCCCAAGGCCTGTTGCAGCGTCTGGAAGCCTCGATTGTCTACGAAGACAAGGCTCTGATTGTGATCAACAAGCCCGCCGGGATTGCGGTTCACGGTGGCAGCGGCCTGAATTACGGTGTTATCGAAGCCTTTCGTCAGTTGCGCCCCGATGCCAAGGAGCTCGAGCTGGTCCACCGCCTCGATCGTGATACCTCCGGTCTGCTGATGATCGCCAAGAAGCGCAGCATGCTGCGTCACTTGCATGCCGCGTTGCGTGGTGACGGTGTCGACAAGCGCTACATGGCCCTGGTTCGCGGCAACTGGGCGACCTCGATCAAGCAAGTCCGTGCGGCGCTCGGCAAGAGCAATCTGCGCTCCGGTGAGCGTATGGTCGAGGTCGACGAGGAGGAGGGCAAGGAGTCTGTGACCGTGTTCAAGGTCCTGCGTCGCTTTGGCGATTTTGCCACTTTGATCGAGGCCAAGCCGATTACCGGTCGCACGCACCAGATCCGCGTCCACACGTTGCACGCCGGACACTGCATTGCCGGTGACACCAAATACGGCGATGACAATTTCAGTAAGGAAATCCGTGATCTGGGCGGCAAGCGCCTGTTCCTGCACGCCTACATGCTGACCGTGCCGCTGCCCGACGGCGGTGAGCTCAAGTTGCAGGCGCCGGTCGATGAAATGTGGGCCGAGACTGTGGAGCGATTGAGTGCGCCCATCTGATTACAAGCTGCTGATTTTTGATTGGGACGGCACGCTGGCCGATTCCATTCATCGGATTGTCGAGGCGATGCACTCAGCGTCCGGGCGTTCAGGTTTCGAGTTGCGTGATGATTTTGCCGTCAAAGGCATTATCGGTCTGGGCTTGCCCGAGGCGATCCGCACGCTGTATCCCGAAATCAGTGATGCCGAAATGACCTTGTTCCGCGAGTATTACGCCGATCACTACATCGCTGCAGAAGCCGTACCTTCGCCGTTGTTCGAAGGCGTAGTCGAGTCGATGGCGTCCTTTCGCGAGCAGGGCTATCACTTGGCTGTCGCGACCGGCAAGAATCGTCGCGGGCTGGATCGGGTGCTCAAGGCCAATGGCTGGGAAGATTATTTCGATATCACCCGTGCTGCCGATGAAACTGCAAGCAAGCCGCACCCTCTGATGCTGGAGCAGATCCTCGCTCACTGCGGTGTGCGTGCCGAGCAGGCGCTGATGGTCGGTGACTCGTCCTTCGATCTGTTGATGGCGCGCAATGCGGGGATGGATTCGGTGGCGGTCAGCTATGGCGCGCAATCGATCGAATCGCTGCAACAGTTCGCGCCGCGACTGTCGATCGACCATTTTTCCGAATTGCACGCCTGGCTGGGGCAGCAGGCTTAATACGTTTTTGCTGGGGTGGATGGCATGACCGACGAATGGAAAGCACCGGCCAAGGCAACTGCCGACGACGGTGATGCGAAAAGCTGGAAGCTGCTGGAAAAGACCCTGCTGGCCGGCGTGCAGGAGCAGCGTCGTTCGCGCCGCTGGGGCATCTTCTTCAAACTGTTGACCTTTATTTATCTGTTTGTTGCGTTGATTCTGTTTACGCCGTTGATGGATATGGAGAAAAGCGCCACGCGCAGTGGCAACTACACCGCATTGATCGACGTTACCGGCATGATCGCTGATAAAGAACCTGCCAGTGCCGACAATATCGTAGGTAGTCTGCGCGCGGCGTTCGAGGACAAGAAGGTCAAGGGCGTAATCCTGCGCATCAATAGTCCGGGCGGCAGTCCGGTGCAGTCGGGCTATGTGTATGACGAGATCAAGCGCCTGCGCGGTCTGCATCCTGACACCAAGCTGTACGCGGTGATTTCCGACCTGGGCGCTTCCGGTGCCTATTACATTGCCAGTGCAGCGGATCAGATCTATGCCGACAAGGCCAGTCTGGTGGGTTCCATTGGTGTGACGGCAGCCGGTTACGGCTTTGTCGGCACCATGGAGAAGCTTGGCGTCGAGCGTCGCACTTACACCTCTGGCGAACACAAGGCGTTCCTCGACCCGTTTCAGCCGCAGAAGCCGGAAGAGACGGCGTTCTGGCAGAGTGTGCTGGATACCACGCACAAGCAGTTCATCAACAGCGTCAAGCAGGGGCGTGGCGATCGACTGAAGGACAAGGAGCATCCGGAGCTGTTCTCCGGGCTGGTCTGGTCGGGTGAGCAAGCGTTACCGCTGGGCTTGATCGATGGCTTGGGCAATGCGAGTTCGGTGGCGCGTGATGTGATTGGCGAAAAAGAGCTGGTGGACTTCACCGTTCAGGAATCGCCGTTCGACCGCTTCTCGAAAAAGCTCGGAGCAAGCGTTGCCGAAAAACTGGCAATGTGGATGGGTTTCAACGGCCCGTCGTTACGCTGATCGAATGCTGCAAGAAAAACCGGCCTGAGGGCCGGTTTTTTGTGGGTCAGGGAATCTGTACGCCTTCCGCCAGCAGCATGTCGATCAGACGAATCAGCGGCAAGCCGATCAGGCTGGTGGCGTCCGGGCCTTCGGTTGATTGAAACAGGCTCACGCCCAGTCCTTCGGCCTTGAAGCTGCCGGCGCAGTCGTAGGGCTGCTCGGCGTGCAGGTAGCGTTCGACGCGGGCCTGATCCAGTACGCGCATGTGCACGGTGAAGGGCACGCAGTCGACCTGGCAGTGGCCGGTCTGGCTGTTGAGCAGGGCCAGTCCAGTGAGGAAGGTTACGCTGGAGCCGCTGGCGGCCATCAGTTGTTCGCGGGCGTTTTCGAAGGTGTGTGGCTTGCCGATGATGCGCTCGCCGAGTACCGCAACCTGATCGGAACCGATGATCAGATGAGCGGGATGGCTGTCGGACAGGGCTCGGGCCTTTTGTTCGGCGAGACGCCTGACCAGCTCGATTGCCGACTCATTCGGGCGATGGCTTTCATCGATATCCGGCGAGCTGCAGACGAACGGCAGGTGCAGGCGGCTGAGCAATTCCCGACGATAGGTCGAGCTTGAAGCGAGTAATAAAGGCAGCATTCGCATCTCCAGAGGCAGGCGACAGATTCTAGCGGAGCCGCGCAAGTGACGGACAGGGCACAATTTCCTTTGACATGGGTGGGTGCATCCCTATAATGCTGCGCCTATGTTGAATGACCCGATTCCACCTCACGTTGACCCGCGCAAATTGGCTGACCGTGGCACCACCCTCCAAGGTGAACTGCTGCTGGCCGATTTGAAGAGACTCTGCGACCCGCTTTCCGACGATGTCGGTACGGTGCAGGCCAAATTCGTTTTTGAACGAGATGAACGTAAATCTGTGGTGATCCACAGCTTTATCGACACCGAAGTCAAAATGGTTTGCCAGCGTTGTCTTGAGCTGGTCACCCTGCCGATCCACAGCGAATGCAGTTACGCTGTAGTGAAGGAGGGTGCGAATACCCAGTCGTTGCCGAAAGGTTATGACGTGCTGGAACTGGGCGAAGATCCATTGGATCTGCAGTCACTGATCGAGGAGGAGCTTCTGCTCGCCTTGCCCATTGTGCCTGCTCATCATCCGGAAGAATGCCAGCAGCCGGCGGGAGCAGATGAGCCCGAACCGAGCGAGGACGAGGTAACGCGGTCCAACCCGTTCAGTGTATTGGCGCAGTTAAAGCGTGACCCAAACGTTTAGGAGTTAATCAATTATGGCTGTTCAGCAGAACAAAAAATCCCGCTCTGCCCGTGACATGCGCCGTTCGCACGACGCTCTCGAGGCTAGCACCCTGTCTGTAGAAAAAACCACTGGTGAAGTTCACCTGCGTCACCACGTATCGCCAGAAGGCGTATACCGTGGCCGTAAAGTGATCGACAAGGGCGCTGACGAGTAATCACTTGTCCGCTCAAGTCATCGCGATTGACGCAATGGGCGGGGACTTCGGTCCCCGCAGCATTGTTCAGGCCAGCCTCGCTTGCCTTTCTGCTACACCCTCGCTGCACCTGACCCTCGTCGGTCAACCCTCCCTTCTTGAAGAATTGATCACCGGCCAGTCGGCTGCCGATCGCGCACGTCTGACGATTGTTCCGGCGTCCGAAGTCATCACCATGGACGAAAAACCTGCCCAGGCCCTGCGAGGCAAGCCGGACTCGTCGATGCGTGTTGCCCTTGAGTTGCTGCGTGATGGAAAGGTCCAGGCTTGTGTCAGTGCCGGCAACACCGGTGCCTTGATGGCTCTGTCGCGATTTGTGCTCAAGACCCTGCCGGGGATTGATCGTCCGGCCATGGTCGCTGCGATTCCTACTCAGAAAGGCTATTGCCAGTTGCTGGATCTGGGCGCCAACGTCGATTGCAGTGCCGAGCATCTGTTGCAGTTTGCTGTGATGGGATCCGTGGCGGCTCAGACGCTGGGCATTGCCCGTCCGCGCGTTGCGCTGCTGAATATCGGCACTGAAGACATCAAGGGTAATCAGCAGGTCAAGCTGGCTGCGACGTTATTGCAGGCTGCGCGGGGCATTAATTACATCGGCTTTATCGAAGGCGATGGCTTGTATCGCGGTGAGGCCGATGTGGTGGTTTGCGACGGTTTCGTCGGCAATATCCTGCTCAAGTCCAGCGAAGGCCTGGCGACCATGATCGCTGCCCGCATCGAGGCCTTGTTCAAGAAAAACCTCGCCTCCCGCGCTGTCGGTGCACTGGCGCTGCCATTGATGAAGCGTCTGCAGGCAGATCTGGCGCCGGCGCGACATAACGGCGCAAGCTTCCTCGGCTTGCAGGGGATTGTCGTGAAAAGTCACGGTTCGGCCGGGGTTCAGGGGTTTCAGAGTGCCATTCAGCGAGCGCTGATCGAGATACAGGAGAATCTTCCCGAGCGCCTGCACGGCCGTCTGGAGGATTTGTTGTCTTAGGCGTTTTCGTCGGACAATGCTTAAATGTGACCGCCCGGTTCAAAGGGCCATCCAACTGTCAGTTTCTTGCGTCCCTCTAGCGGGATGCCATTTTTCCGACGACAAGATCATTAGGGGCTTGTTACATGTCTGCTTCCCTCGCATTCGTCTTTCCAGGACAGGGTTCGCAGTCCCTCGGCATGCTGGCCGAGCTGGGCGCGCAACATCCACTGATCCTCGAAACTTTCAAAGAAGCATCCGATGCTCTGGGCTATGACCTGTGGGCGCTGACCCAGCAGGGCCCGGAAGAGCTGCTCAATCAAACCGACAAAACCCAACCGGCCATCCTGACCGCTTCGATCGCCCTGTGGCGTCTGTGGCTGGCGGAAGGCGGCGCGCGTCCGGCCTTTGTTGCCGGCCACAGCCTGGGTGAATACAGCGCGCTGGTCGCTGCGGGCAGCCTGAGCCTGGCCGACGCGGTAAAGCTCGTCGAGCGCCGTGGCCAGTTGATGCAGGAAGCCGTTCCGGCCGGGCAGGGTGGCATGGCTGCCATCCTCGGTCTGGAAGATGCTGACGTGCTGGCAGCTTGTGCTGAAGCTGCGCAGGGTGAAGTGGTCAGTGCGGTGAACTTCAACTCCCCGGGCCAGGTAGTGATCGCCGGTGCCAAGGCGGCCGTTGAGCGCGCCATTGAAGGCTGCAAGGCTCGTGGCGCCAAGCGTGCCATGCCGCTGCCGGTCAGCGTGCCGTCGCACTGCGAGCTGATGCGTCCGGCCGCCGAGCGCTTCGCCGAGTCCATTGCTGCCATCGACTGGCAGGCGCCGCAGATCCCTGTGGTACAGAACGTCAGCGCCCAGGTGCCGGCGGATCTGGAAACCCTCAAGCGTGATCTGCTGGAGCAGCTCTACAAGCCGGTTCGCTGGGTAGAGTCCGTACAGACCCTGGCCGCCAAAGGCGCGACCAATCTGGTCGAGTGCGGTCCTGGCAAAGTGCTGGCTGGTCTGAACAAACGTTGCGCCGAAGGCGTTTCGACTTCCAACCTCAATACCCCAGACGCTTTCGCTGCTGCTCGCGCAGCGGCTGTCTGAATCAGGAGAAGCTTGCATGAGTCTGCAAGGTAAAGTTGCACTGGTCACCGGCGCAAGCCGTGGCATCGGCCAGGCTATCGCACTGGAACTGGGTCGTCAGGGCGCCATCGTTGTTGGCACCGCGACTTCCGCTTCGGGCGCCGAGCGCATTGCTGCGACCCTGAAGGAAAACGGCATCCAGGGCGCAGGTTTCGAATTGAACGTCACCAGCGACGAATCGGTTACGAAGGTGCTGGCAAGCATTCAGGAGCAATTCGGTGCTCCGGTAGCGATTCTGGTCAACAATGCCGGCATCACCCGCGATAATCTGATGATGCGCATGAAAGACGACGAGTGGTACGACGTGATCGATACCAACCTGAACAGTCTGTATCGCCTGTCCAAGGGCGTTCTGCGCGGCATGACCAAGGCGCGTTGGGGCCGAATTATCAGTATTGGCTCGGTGGTGGGTGCCATGGGCAACGCTGGCCAAGTAAACTATGCAGCCGCCAAGGCCGGTCTGGAAGGTTTCAGCCGTGCCATGGCGCGTGAAGTCGGTTCGCGTTCGATTACGGTCAACTCGGTAACCCCAGGGTTCATCGACACCGATATGACTCGCGAGCTGCCTGAAGCACAGCGTGAAGCCTTGCAGACGCAGATTCCGCTGGGCCGTCTGGGACAAGCTCAAGAGATCGCGTCTGTGGTCGCTTTTCTTGCGTCCGACG
Organism: Pseudomonas glycinae; assembly: GCF_001594225.2. Lineage (GTDB taxonomy): Bacteria > Pseudomonadota > Gammaproteobacteria > Pseudomonadales > Pseudomonadaceae > Aquipseudomonas > Aquipseudomonas glycinae. The sequence goes on along the minus strand of NZ_CP014205.2, from coordinate 259,497 downwards.
GTGCGGCATACGTGACCGGAGCTACAATCCCGGTTAACGGCGGGATGTACATGTAATTCAAATGTGACGGATTGCTTCAAAAAAATGTCATACGAGCTGTCTAAAATCCGTTATAAAGCTGCAATCTATTTATAGGCAGAGGGCCGCAGGGTTTGAGGAGTGAAGCTTTCAGTTGAAAAGCTGAAAAGTCTTTCTATACACTTACCCACTGGCCAGCTGCCTGAATTTGTCCATTAGGAGTGAAAACAAGGTATGAGCACCATCGAAGAGCGCGTCAAGAAAATCGTTGCCGAGCAACTGGGTGTTAAAGAAGAAGAAGTGGTCAACACCGCTTCCTTCGTAGAAGACCTGGGTGCCGACTCCCTTGACACCGTTGAGCTGGTGATGGCTCTGGAAGAGGAATTCGAGACCGAAATCCCTGACGAAGAAGCTGAGAAGATCACTACTGTACAAGCTGCAATCGACTACGTTACCAGCCACCAGGCGTAATAGTTTGTAATCGTTGCTTGCTGTCATGGAAAAACCGCACTGCCATCATGGCGTGCGGTTTTTTCTTTAGGCCTGATGCAAAGTCGTCATTTGAAAAAGGAGAGTGCTGTGTCGCGTAGACGCGTCGTAGTCACCGGTATGGGTATGTTGTCGCCACTGGGCACGGATGTGCCGAGCAGTTGGCAGGGCATTCTGGCTGGCCGCAGTGGCATTGGTCTGATCGAACACACCGACCTTTCTGCCTATTCCACCCGCTTTGGCGGCTCGGTAAAGGGCTTCAATGTCGAGGAATACCTGTCGGTCAAGGAAGCGCGCAAGCTCGACCTGTTCATTCAGTACGGTCTGGCGGCCGGCTTTCAAGCCGTACGCAATGCCGGTCTGGAAGTCACCGATGCCAACCGTGAACGCATTGGCGTGGCCATGGGTTCGGGTATCGGCGGTCTGACCAACATCGAAGAAACCAGCCGCACGCTGCACGAGACTGGCCCGCGCCGGATTTCTCCGTTCTTTGTGCCTGGCTCGATCATCAATATGATTTCCGGTTTCCTGTCCATCCACCTGGGTGCACAGGGGCCTAACTACGCCATCGCCACAGCGTGTACCACCGGTACGCACTGCATCGGCATGGCGGCGCGCAACATCATGTACGACGAAGCCGACGTGATGATTGCCGGCGGTGCCGAAATGGCCGCGTGCGGTCTGGGCATGGGCGGCTTTGGTGCTTCCCGTGCGCTGTCGACCCGCAACGACGAGCCGACCCGCGCCAGCCGTCCGTGGGACAAGGGCCGTGACGGCTTCGTGCTGTCCGACGGCGCCGGTGCCCTGGTGCTCGAAGAGCTCGAGCACGCCAAGGCCCGTGGCGCGACCATCTACGCCGAGCTGATCGGTTTCGGCACCAGTGGCGACGCCTTCCACATGACTTCGCCACCCGCCGACGGCGCTGGTGCCGCGCGCTGCATCACCAACGCGCTGCGCGATGCGAAGATCAACGTCGATCAAGTGCAATACATCAACGCCCACGGCACTTCGACCCCGGCCGGTGACCTCGCTGAAGCCAACGCGATCAAGTCGGTGTTCGGTGATCACGCCTACAAGCTGGCAGTCAGCTCCACCAAGTCCATGACCGGTCACCTGCTGGGTGCGGCGGGCGCGGTCGAGGCGATCTTCAGCGTGCTGGCGATCAACAGCCAGGTGGCGCCACCAACCATCAACCTCGATGAGCCGGACGAAGGCTGCGACCTCGATTTCGTGCCGCACACCGCGCGCAACATGGATATCGATGTCGTACTGTCCAACTCGTTCGGGTTTGGCGGCACCAACGGCACGTTGGCGTTCCGTCGGTTCGCCGGCTGATGGACTGCTGGGTCGACGGTCTGCCGGCTGACGCTCTGTCGCTGAAAGATCGCGGCCTGGCTTACGGCGACGGTCTGTTCGAGACCATCGCCGTGCGAGGCGGTCAGCCGTTGCTGCTGGATCGGCATCTGACGCGTCTGGCCGACGGCTGTGCGCGTCTGGCCATCGCAGCCGACATCGAGCGGGTTCGCCATGAGCTGCAATCCTATGCCGCCGCGATGGGCGAGGGCGTGCTCAAACTCATCCTCACCCGAGGCGACGGATTGCGCGGTTATGCGCCGGATCCTTCGGCGCAGGGCCGACGCATTCTGCAAGGCAATCCTCCCGCCGCTTATCCAGCGGCTCACGCCGAGCAGGGCGTTCGCCTTTTTCCGTGTAGCACGCGTTTGTCCAGACAGCCGTTGCTTGCCGGGCTCAAACACCTCAATCGACTGGAACAGGTTATTGCCCGCGCCGAATGGCAGGACAGTGAACACGCCGAAGGTTTGATGCTCGATCAGGCCGGTCGGGTGATCGAAGGCGTGTTCAGCAATCTGTTCCTGGTGCGTGACGGTGTGCTGATCACGGCGGACCTGAAACGCTGCGGCGTGGCCGGGGTGATGCGCGCAGAAATATTGTTTCAGGCAGAGTCCCTGGGCATCCCCGTGCAAATCACCGACATCCCCCTCGAACAGCTGCAATGGGCCGATGAAGTCTTTGTCTGCAACAGCGTGTATGGCGTCTGGCCGGTACGCGCCTGTGCTGCTCTGAGCTGGCCGGTTGGCCCGCTCACCCGTAAACTGCAAACCATTGCCCGCGCGCTACTGGATGCCTGATTCGTGAGACGTAAACTTTTGCTGCTGCTGGAAACCGGACTGGTTCTGGCAGGGCTGCTGTTGGGCGCCAGCGCCTGGAAGATTCATTCGGCACTGGAACAGCCCCTGAACATCACGCAGGAAGAACTGCTGGATGTGCCAAAGGGATCCACCCCGACCCGTACTTTTCTTGGACTCGAAGCCGATGGCGTCATCAAGGACGCGTTCTGGCTGCGGGTCTATTGGCGTTTCAACCTTGCCGGCACGCCGATTCACAGCGGTGAATACCGCATGCAGCCGGGCATGACCGTCAACGGCCTGATCGACCTGTGGAAGCGCGGCGATGTGGTTCAGTACAGCCTGACCCTGGTCGAAGGCTGGAATTTCCATCAAGTGCGCGCCGCGCTGGCCAAAGATGAAAAGATCGAGCAGACCCTCAACGGTCTGAGCGACAGTGATGTGATGGCCAAAATCGGTCACAAGGGCCTGTTCCCTGAAGGCCGCTTCTTCCCCGACACCTACCGCTTCGTGCGCGGTGTGACCGATACCGAACTGTTGAAAAAGGCCTTCGACCGCCTCGACGAAGTGCTGGCCAAGGAGTGGGAAAAACGCTCCGCCGACGTGCCTTACACCGAGCCCTATCAGGCGCTGATCATGGCGTCGCTGGTGGAGAAGGAAACCGGCGTGCCTCAGGAACGTGGCCAGATTGCCGGCGTCTTTGTGCGGCGCATGGCGCTGGGCATGCAGTTGCAGACCGACCCGACGGTGATATACGGTCTGGGCGACCGCTACAACGGCAAGCTGACCCGCGCCCACCTCAAGGAAGCCACGCCGTACAACACGTACATGATTCCCGGCCTGCCGCCGACGCCGATCGCCATGGTCGGACGTGAAGCCATTCACGCCGCACTCAACCCGGTGGATGGCACCAGCCTCTACTTTGTTGCCCGTGGCGATGGCAGTCACGTGTTCTCCGATGATCTGGACGCGCACAACAATGCGGTGCGCGAGTACCAGCTCAAGCGGCGCGCGGATTACCGCTCGAGCCCGGCGCCGACGACTGCGCCCGAAACCGCTCCGGCAGCCGAGGAGGCGATACCTGCCGCCTCTCCCGACACTGCACCGGAGTCGTTGCCGCAGCCGCCTGCTCAAGAGCCTGCGCCGACGCCGGAACCGGAAGCCTCCGCTCCCCAAAACACGCAATGACTTTGATTAAGGACTGCCTGTGACTGGCTTGTTTATTACCCTGGAAGGCCCGGAAGGCGCCGGCAAAAGCACCAATCGCGAATACCTCGCCGAGCGCCTGCGCGCCGCCGGTATTGAAGTGGTGCTGACCCGCGAGCCCGGCGGTACGCCGCTGGCCGAGCGCATTCGTGAGGTGTTGCTGGCCCCGGTCGACGAAGTGATGAATCCGGACACCGAGCTGTTGCTGGTGTTCGCCGCCCGTGCCCAGCATCTGGCTGAAGTCATTCGCCCGGCGCTGGCCCGTGGTGCGGTGGTGCTGTGTGACCGTTTCACCGATTCGACTTATGCCTATCAGGGCGGTGGTCGCGGCTTGTCGCTGGAGCGCATCGCGGCGCTGGAGACTTTCGTGCAGGGCGACCTGCGTCCCGACCTGACGCTGATTTTCGATCTGCCGGTGGAAATCGGCCTGGCTCGCGCCAGCGCTCGGGGTCGTCTGGATCGTTTCGAGCTGGAAGGGCGGGCGTTTTTCGAGGCCGTGCGCAGTGCATTCCTCAAGCGAGCCGAAGCTGATCCGGCGCGTTACGTGCGGATCGACGCCGGTCAGCCGTTGGCCAAGGTTCAACAATCGCTGGATACCCTGATTCCGAACTTGCTGGAGCTGAGCCGTGGCTGAGGCCTATCCGTGGCAGGACAGCCTCTGGCAGCAACTGGCCGGTCGCGCTCAGCACGCTCACGCGTATCTGCTGCACGGGCCGGCCGGGATCGGCAAGCGCGCGCTGGCCGAGCGGCTGATGGCCAGCCTGCTGTGCCAGCGTCCAACGCCTGAAGCCTGCGGCGAGTGCAAATCCTGCTTGCTGCTCAAGGCCGGCAGCCACCCGGACAATTACATCCTCGAGCCCGAAGAAGCGGACAAGGCGATCAAGGTCGACCAGGTGCGCGATCTGGTCAGTTTCGTGGTGCAGACCGCGCAACTGGGCGGTCGCAAGGTGGTGCTGATCGAGCCGGTGGAGTCGATGAACATCAACGCCGCCAACGCTTTGCTCAAGAGCCTGGAAGAGCCGTCCGGCGATACCGTGCTGTTGCTGGTCAGCCACCAGCCGAGCCGGTTGTTGCCGACCATCAAGAGCCGCTGCGTGCAGCAGGCCTGTCCGCTGCCTAGCGAATCCATGAGCCTGCAATGGCTGGCTCAGGCACTGCCGGAATGTTCCGAAGACGAACGTGTCGAACTGTTGACCCTGGCCGCCGGCTCGCCGTTGGCCGCTGTCACGTTGCAGGGGCAGGGCGTGCGCGAGCAGCGCGCGCAGGTGGTGGAAGGCGTGAAGAAGCTGCTCAAGCAGCAGCAATCGCCGACGCAACTGGCCGAGGAGTGGAAAAGCATTCCGATGCTGCGTCTGTTCGACTGGTTCTGCGACTGGTCGAGCCTGATCCTGCGCTACCAATTGACTCAGGATGAAGCAGGCCTCGGCCTGACCGACATGCGCAAGGTCGTGCAGTATCTGGCGCAGAAAAGTGCCCAGGCTAAAGTGCTCGATATTCAGGACTGGATTCTCGCCCAGCGCCAGAAAGTCCTGAGCAAGGCCAACCTCAATCCGGCGTTACTGCTGGAAGCATTGCTGGTGCAATGGGCGAGCTTGCCTGGTCAAAGATAAGAATGTGTACCTAGACTCTGAAGATCAGCAGTGGAGGTCAACATGAATGAACCTGTCAGTCCGGGGCCGCGCAACGGCATTTTGTCCCTGACCATCAAGGACAAGTCGGTCCTTTACGCCGCCTACATGCCGTTCATCAAGAACGGCGGCCTGTTCATCCCGACCAACAAGAGCTACAGGTTGGGCGACGAGGTGTTCATGCTGCTGAATCTGATGGACGAGGCAGAGAAGATTCCGGTGGCCGGCAAAGTGGCCTGGATCACCCCCAAAGGCGCCCAGGGCAATCGCGCAGCCGGAGTCGGCGTGCAATTCAATGATGGCGACAACACCGCGCGCAGTCGCATCGAAACTCATCTGGCCGGAGCGCTGAAATCCGACCGTCCCACTCATACGATGTAAGTTGCAGTCCTTTTTATGCTCGTAGATTCCCATTGTCACCTTGATCGCCTCGACCTCGCCGTTCACGACGGTTCCCTGGATGCCGCGCTGGATGCGGCCCGTCAGCGCGGAGTCGGGCACTTCCTGTGCATCGGCGTCAGCGCCGACAACGCGGCCGATGTCAAAGCCCTGGCCGAGCGTTACGACGACGTCGATTGTTCGGTCGGCGTGCATCCGCTGGATGTGCAGCCGGGCGCGGCGCCGGCGCTGGACTGGCTGCTGCACGAGCTCAATCACCCGAAAGTGGTGGCGATCGGCGAAACCGGTCTGGACTACCACTACGAGCCGGAAGCGGCAGAGCTGCAGCAGGAATCGTTCCGTCTGCACCTGCAAGCCGCGCAGCAGACCGGCAAACCGGTGATCATCCACACCCGTGGCGCCCGTGCCGACACGCTCGAGCTGTTGCGCGAAGCCGCGTTGCCCCAGGCCGGCGTGCTGCATTGCTTCACCGAAGACTGGGACATGGCCAAGGCAGCGCTGGACATGGGTTATTACATTTCCCTGTCGGGCATTGTCACCTTCCGCAATGCCGATGCGCTGCGCGATGTGGCGAGCAAGGTTCCGGCCGATCGCCTGCTGGTGGAAACCGATTCGCCTTACCTGGCGCCGATCCCGTATCGCGGCAAACCGAACCTGCCGCAATACGTGCGGGAAGTGGCAGAGTTTCTGGCGATGCTGCGCGGCGAGAACTACGAGCGCTTTGCCGAGCAGACCACCGAGAACTTCAAGCGACTGTTCCCGCTGGCGAATGTAAAAGCCTGAATCGCAGGCAAAAAAAACCCGGGTTCTGGGGGGTGAATCCGGGTTAAGACCATTAGGAGTAAAACAAAGGCACGCGGTCCCTTGGTACCTTTACCGGCGCGACACTTGGGGGAGATGTCGCCCGACAGTTCAAGTATTGATCAGTCTGGCGCCGAGTCCAGTTGGCCGGCCGGGGTTTTTAAACAAATTTGGAATACGTTCGCTTCGGTTATGTTCTCATTCCCCCGAAACGTTCGTGAAATGAACAAGAAACACAGATATGGTCGGATGATCCGTGCATTTTTGCGCAAGTTAGGCATAATACGCGGCTTCGAATTTTGACCCCTACAGACCTTTTCTTATGCACAAAGAACCTCGTAAGGTCCGTGAGTTTCGTCGCCGCGAGCAAGAAATTCTCGATACCGCGCTCAAGCTGTTCCTCGAACAAGGTGAAGACAGTGTCACCGTCGAGATGATTGCTGATGCCGTGGGTATCGGCAAAGGCACGATCTACAAGCACTTCAAGTCCAAGGCCGAAATCTATCTGCGCCTGATGCTCGATTACGAGCGCGACTTGAACGAGCTGTTGCATTCGGCCGATGTCGACAAGGACAAGGAAGCGCTGTCCCGTGCCTACTTTGAATTCCGCATGCGCGACCCGCAGCGCTATCGCCTGTTCGATCGCCTGGAAGAGAAGGTGGTCAAGGGTAATCAGGTGCCTGAGATGGTCGAGGAGCTGCACAAGATCCGTGCCTCGAACTTCGAACGCCTGACGCTGCTCATCAAGGGCCGCATCAGCGAAGGCAAGCTCGAAGACGTGCCGCCATACTTCCACTACTGCGCATCCTGGGCGCTGGTGCATGGCGCGGTGGCGCTGTATCACTCGCCGTTCTGGAGCAACGTGCTGGAGGATCAGGAAGGTTTCTTCCAGTTCCTGATGGACATCGGCGTGCGCATGGGCAACAAGCGCAAGCGCGATCCTGAAACGCCAAGCAGCTGAATCATTCAGTTGCCTTATGCGCCGTGTTTTTCGCTACATGGCGCAGTACCGCAGGAATATACTCAGGCATAGGGCTTGCTAAAACTTGAATTGTGAGTCAAGTTTTAGCCGCTCGATTTTCCATCGCCGGAGTGCTTCATGATCGTTGACCGTCAAGGCAGGCGTTTTCGCAATTTGCGGATCAGTCTGACTTCAGCCTGCAATTACGCCTGTACCTACTGCGTGCCCAACGGCAAGCGGTTGGTGGCTGCGCAGGATGAACTGTCGGCCGAGGCCATGGCACGTGGCGTGGCTTATCTGATCGAAGCCGCCGGCATCGAGCGCCTGCGCATCACTGGTGGCGAGCCGCTGGTCAGCCCCAAACTCGAATCGTTCATGAGCGCCGTCGGCAGGATGGGCCTGGAAGACATCAGCCTGACCACCAACGGTCAACTTCTGGCGAAAAAACTTCCGCTGCTGGTCGATGCCGGCCTGCGACGCCTCAACGTTTCCCTCGATACCCTGGACGCCGGCGCGTTCCGCAGCATTGCCCGTGGCGGCGATCTGGCCACCGTGCTGGATGGCATGGATCAGGCGGCAGCGGCGGGGATGAAGATCAAGGTCAACATGGTGCCGTTGCGCGGGCAAAACCTCGACCAAGTGATGCCGCTGCTCGATTACTGCCTCGAGCGCGGCTTTGAGCTGCGCTTCATCGAGCTGATGCGCATGGGCCACCTGGCCACCGATTCCAACGCCTTCCTGCAACAGTTCGTCAGCCTGCAACAGCTGCTGAGCCTGATCGGTGAACATTACGAGTACGCGCAAACCGACGCGCCAGTGGACGCCACGGCGGTTCGCTATGCGATTCCCGGTCTGGGCAACTTCGGCGTGATCGCCAACGAAAGTGTGCCGTTCTGCCGAACCTGCTCGCGCCTGCGCCTGTCGTCCACCGGATGGCTGCATGGCTGCCTGTCGTCGAGCAACCGCCACTACGTCGGTGACCTGCTCGACAAACCACGTCACGAGGCGCTGCCGGCGTTGCAACGGCTGCTGGTCAAGGCGCTGGGCGACAAGCAGGAAGTCGCGTTCTCCGGCGGCGCGACCGTCATGAAGATCATCGGCGGCTGAGCCCGGTTTAGCCACAAAGTCTTATTTCAAAGCGGATACCTGCACATTTCCAAGGACTGGCGCAAAAGCTGCATCCTACGGCCATTCGCCGGTTTTCCGTCACCGGCTTCTGGAGGATTAGGATGCGTAGCCTGGTTTTGCTGCTGGCCGTTTTGGCGCTGGGCGGCTGTATGACTGTCAGTGACATGGCCGAAGGGACTCGCTACCAGATGAGCGACGCTGGGCTGCTGGATCACAGCGACAGCCGTCGCGTAAACAATTTCCGCATTCAGCCGGATTCGTTTATCTACATCGCACAAGGCTCGTTCGCGCCGCCGGGTGGTTCTTACCCGCGTCCCAACGTCGTCGCCGAAGAGGCCTTCAAAGGCTTCGTCGAATACTTCCCGATGGTCCGCCGCGCCCGCGCGCCGGAAGGCCTCGACCAGGCAATGGGCGAAGCCCGCGACGCCGGCGCCCACTACCTGCTGTACACCCGTTTCGCCAAGGCTGACGACCGCATCGGCAACTCCGATGAGTGGCTGGATCAGGAAGCCGTGGATCGCCTCGGTATCGACGGCGGCGTGATTCAGATCATGTTGATCGAGACCAGCACCCAGTATTTGATTGATACTGCACGGATCAAGAGTCGTGGCGGTTTACTGACGTTCCACGACAACAAGCCCGAAGACCTGATCGGCCCACCGCTTGCGCAGTACGCGCGCAGCCTGCTGGGCGTCGGGGACCAGTAATTCAAGGAGTACGCCATGAGTGGCCCGCAAAAAGCCAATGACCTGCTGGGGCAAATCCCCAAAACCAAAGGCTTGCCGCCGGTGCACTTGTGGAACCCGGATTTCTGCGGCGATATCGACATGCGCATCGCCCGCGACGGCACCTGGTACTACCTGGGCACGCCGATCGGGCGCAAGCCGATGGTCAAGCTGTTCTCCACCATCATCCGCCGCGACGGCGATGATTACTTTCTGATTACTCCAGTGGAGAAAGTCGGAATCAAGGTCGATGACGCGCCATTTGTGGCGATTGCCGTCGAGGTGGAAGGCGAGGGTGAGGCGCAAGTGCTGCGCTTTACCACCAATGTCGATGAAATCACCGAGGCCGGCGCGGAACATCCGATCCGCGTCGAGATCGATCCGACAACGCAAGAACCTGCCCCTTACGTGCATGTGCGCACCAACCTCGAAGCGCTGATCCACCGCAACGTGTTCTACCAATTGGTGGAGCTGGCAGTCAGCCATGAAATCGATGGGCAGCGTTGGCTGGGCGTCTGGAGTGGCGGCGAGTTCTTCCGCATCGGCCTCGAACCTTAAGACAAACCGCAGTCTGTGAAAGCAGGCTGCGGTTTTTTGTCGTTGACTCTCAATCGTATGATGATTAGCGTAGGCACCCACAGCGAACGGCTTCGGGGTGTCCATGTCGAGCAGTTTTCACGCATCAACGGTTGACTGGCTGGGCGCCTGGATTGCTGCCGGCCAGGTGAAACCGGGGCAGGCAATCAAGGTCGAGGCCGATCTGGGCGAGCAGCTCGGGGTCAGTCGCACCGTGATCCGCGAAGCCATCAAGACTCTGGTCGCCAAAGGCATGCTCGAAGTCGGGCCGAAAGTCGGTACGCGAGTGCTGCCGATCAAGCGCTGGAACCTGTTCGATCCGCAAGTCGTGGGCTGGCTGTCGCGCAGCGGCCTGCCGGAAAACTTCGTCGATGACCTGCTCGACCTGCGCCGCACCATCGAACCGATGGCGGTGCGCTGGGCCTGCGAGCGGGCGACCGTCGAACAGGTGCAAGCCGTGCGGCAGGCCTACAACGCGCTGGAACGGGCGGTCGACAGCGGCATCGATTACAACCGCGCCGACCAGTTCTTCCACGAATGCATTCTCGCCGCCAGCCACAATCAATTCATCGAGCAAATGGTGCCGGCCCTCGGCGCGCTGCTTGCCGTGTCCTTCGAAGTGTCCGCAGCCGACCCCGACGAATTGCGCCGCACCTTGCCTATTCACAAAGACATGGCCGACGCCATCGCCGCACGGGATGCCGCGCGCGGGGTGTGGGCCTGCATGACCCTGATCGACAATGCCGACCTGGCCATCAAGCGGTTCTACCCGCAGGTGATGGCCGACAAGAAAGCCAGCTGACAAAAACAACAAGACAGGAGGTTGCATGACGTGGACTGCGGTGACAGAGCATCGGGCGCAACTGGGCGAGAGCCCGTTCTGGGACGCACCGACCCAGGCACTGTACTGGGTCGACATTGCCGGCAGGCAGGCGCTGCGGCTGATCGGGCAGAACGTGCAGATCTGGCAGATGCCGGAGCACGTCTCGGCGTTCATTCCCTGCGCCAGCGGCGACGCACTTGTGACCCTGAGCAGCGGCGTCTACCGGCTCGATCTCGATTCCCCCGGACTCGAGCCGCGACTGACGCTGTTCTGCGTCGCCGATCCGCAACCGGGCAATCGCGCCAACGAAGCACGTTGTGATGGCCAAGGCCGTTTGTGGCTCGGCACCATGCAAAACAACATTGGCGAGCGGGGCGAGGATCTGCCGATTATCCGTCGTTCCGGCGGGCTGTTCCGGATTGATCCGGATAAAAGGGTCACACCCTTGTTACGGGGGCTGGGCATTCCCAACACGCTGCTCTGGAGCGACGACGGCACCACGCTGCTGTTCGGCGACAGCCTCGACAGCACCTTGTACCGCTATTTCATTCACACCGACGGCAACCTCGACACTGCCCAGCCTTGGTACAGCGCCGATCAGCACGGTGGCCCGGACGGTTCGGCGATGGACGCCGAAGGCTACGTGTGGAACGCCCGCTGGGACGGCAGCTGCCTGCTGCGCCTTACACCGGATGGCCAGATCGACCGCAGGATCGAGCTGCCGATCAGCCGCCCGACCAGTTGCGTGTTCGGCGGTGCCGACCTGAAAACCCTGTACATCACCAGCGCTAAAAGTCCGCTGAATCACCCGCTGGACGGCGCCCTTCTGTCTTTGCGAGTGGACGTCGCCGGAAAGCTCTGTACGCGATTCGCTGGTTAAATCCCAAAATATGGGATGCAAAATTATATATTGAGATTATTTGGCGGTCGGGTTTATAGTCGGCTCCAGCAGTAACACGCACTCACACTTAAAAAGAACAAAACAGGTGAAGTGATGCAGCGAATTTTCATCGCACTCCACAGCGGAGTCAGCGCTTCGGGCCGTTTCGGTACTGCGGCGTGCGCGCGCCTGTTTTGTTCCACAAGCCTTCCAGACCGGACATCGTCAGATGCCCGGTTTTTTTATGCTTTCGAACAGGAGTCCTGATTCATGGCTGAACCTCTGTCCCTGCCACCGGTGCCCGAGCCACCGAAAGGCGAGCGCCTGAAAAACAAGGTCGTGCTGCTGACCGGCGCTGCCCAAGGCATCGGCGAAGCAATCGTCGCGACCTTCGCCTCGCAACAGGCCAAACTGGTGATCAGCGATATCCAGGCCGAAAAGGTCGAGAAAGTCGCCGCCCACTGGCGCGAGCAGGGCGCCGATGTGCAGGCGATCAAGGCCGACGTCTCGCGTCAGCAGGATCTGCACGCCATGGCCAAACTGGCCATCGAGCTGCACGGTCGCATCGATGTGCTGGTCAACTGCGCCGGTGTCAACGTGTTCCGCGATCCGCTGGAAATGACCGAAGAAGACTGGAAACGCTGCTTCGCCATCGACCTCGACGGCGCCTGGTATGGCTGCAAGGCCGTGCTGCCGCAGATGATCGAACAGGGTATCGGCAGCATCATCAACATCGCCTCGACCCATTCGACGAACATCATTCCCGGCTGCTTCCCGTACCCGGTGGCCAAGCATGGCCTGCTCGGGCTGACCCGCGCGCTGGGCATCGAGTACGCGCCGAAAGGCATTCGCGTCAACGCCATCGCCCCGGGCTACATCGAAACTCAGCTCAACGTCGATTACTGGAACGGCTTCGCCGACCCGCACGCCGAACGTCAGCGCGCCTTCGATCTGCACCCACCGAAACGCATCGGCCAACCGATCGAAGTGGCAATGACTGCTGTATTCCTGGCCAGTGATGAAGCGCCGTTCATCAACGCCTCGTGCATCACTATCGATGGTGGTCGCTCGGTCATGTACCACGACTGACAAAAGCGGGTTTCAGGTGGAAAGGTACGCCTGAAATCCAATCATCATACGATATGACTATTGTCGTCATGATTAGCAGGAAACGCTTCGACCGCTTTAACGTTTTTCAAATAACGCTCAAGAAAAATAACAAGGAGTCTGCTTATGAAACGTCGTTTCGGGATTCGTACCCTGTGCAGTACCGCGCTGGCGGTCACTGCGTTCAGCCTGAGCAGTGCCCTGCTGGCCGCCGATCCGGTGAAGATCGGGTTTCTGGTCAAGCAGGCCGAAGAGCCGTGGTTCCAGACTGAATGGGCCTTCGCCGAGAAAGCTGCCAAGGACAAAGGCTTCGAGCTGATCAAGATCGCCGTGCCGGACGGCGAGAAAACCCTATCCGCTATCGACAGCCTTGCGGCCAACGGCGCCAAGGGCTTCGTCATCTGCCCGCCGGACGTGTCGCTCGGCCCGGCGATCATGGCCAAGGCCAAACTCAATGACCTGAAAGTGATTGCCGTCGACGACCGCTTCGTCGACGCCAATGGCAAGTTCATGGAAGACGTGCCGTACCTCGGCATGGCCGCGTTCGAAGTCGGCCAGAAGCAGGGCGCCGCTATGGCCGCCGAGGCGAAAAAGCGTAACTGGGACTGGAAAGACACCTACGCGGTGGTCAACACCTACAACGAACTCGACACCGGCAAGAAGCGCACCGACGGCTCGATGAAGGCCCTCGAAGATGCCGGCATGCCGAAAGAGCACATTCTGACCGCCGCTCTGAAAACCCTCGACGTACCGGGCAGCATGGACGCCACCAACTCGGCGCTGGTCAAGCTGCCGAGTGCGGCGAAGAACCTGATCATCGGCGGCATGAACGACAACACTGTGCTGGGCGGCGTGCGCGCCACTGAAGCCGCCGGTTTTGCCGCGGCCAACGTGATCGGCATCGGCATCAACGGCACCGACGCCATCGGCGAGCTGAAAAAGCCCAACAGCGGCTTCTACGGTTCGATGCTGCCGAGCCCGCACATTGAAGGCTACAAGACCGCCGAGATGATGTACGAGTGGGTCACCACCGGCAAGGAACCGCCGAAGTACACCGCAATGGACGACGTCACCCTGATCACCCGCGACAACTTCAAGCAGGAGCTGGAGAAGATCGGCCTGTGGAACTGACGGCAGCGGCGGCCCGGCCAGCCGGGCCGCTTGAACGGTGTGATGAGGTGGCTTAAATGCACGCGCAAGTACAGACACAAGAACACAGCGCCAGCGGCAGCCTGCGTTTCAACGGGATCGGCAAGACCTTCCCGGGCGTGAAGGCGCTGGACGGCATCAGTTTCGTCGCTCACCCCGGACAGGTTCACGCCTTGATGGGCGAGAACGGCGCCGGCAAATCGACCCTGCTGAAGATCCTCGGCGGTGCCTACATCCCGAGCAGCGGCGAGCTGCAGATCGGCGAGCGGATGATGGCGTTCAAGTCCACTGCCGACAGCATCGGCAGCGGCGTGGCGGTGATTCACCAGGAGCTGCATCTGGTGCCGGAAATGACTGTGGCCGAGAACCTGTTTCTCGGTCATCTGCCGGCCAGTTTCGGCTTGATCAATCGTGGTGCGCTGCGCCAGCAAGCCTTGGCTTGCCTTAAAGGCCTGGCCGATGAAATCGACCCGCAGACCAAGGTCGGACGCTTGTCCCTCGGCCAGCGGCAACTGGTGGAAATCGCCAAGGCGTTGTCCCGTGGCGCGCATGTGATTGCCTTTGACGAACCGACCAGCAGCCTCTCGGCGCGGGAAATCGACCGCTTGATGGCGATCATCGGCCGACTGCGCGACGAGGGCAAAGTCGTGCTCTACGTCTCCCATCGCATGGAAGAAGTGTTCCGCATCTGCGACGCGGTGACGGTGTTCAAGGACGGTCGCTACGTGCGCACCTTCGACGACATGAGCCAGTTGACCCACGATCAACTGGTGACCTGCATGGTCGGGCGCGACATTCAGGACATTTACGATTATCGCGGTCGCCCGCGCGGTGCCGTGGCGCTGAGAGTCGATGGCTTGCTCGGCCCGGGCCTGCGCGAGCCGATCAGTTTCGATGCGCACAAGGGCGAAATTCTGGGCCTGTTCGGGCTGGTCGGGGCAGGGCGCACGGAGCTGTTCCGGCTGCTCAGCGGTCTGGAGCGCAACACCGCCGGACGCCTGGAATTGCGCGGCCATGAACTGAAGCTGCGTTCGCCCCGCGATGCGATTGCCGCCGGGATTCTGCTGTGCCCGGAGGATCGCAAGAAGGAAGGCATCATTCCGCTTGCCAGTGTCGCCGAGAACATCAACATCAGTGCGCGCGGTGCGCATTCCGGGCTCGGTTGCCTGCTGCGCGGGATCTGGGAAAAGGGCAACGCCGAGAAACAGATCAAGGCCCTGAAAGTGAAAACGCCCCACGCCGGGCAACAGATCAAGTTCCTGTCCGGCGGCAATCAGCAGAAAGCCATTCTCGGCCGCTGGCTGTCGATGCCGATGAAAGTCCTGCTGCTCGACGAACCGACCCGGGGCATCGACATCGGCGCCAAGGCCGAGATCTACCAGATCATCCATAACCTGGCGGCCGACGGTATTTCGGTGATCGTGGTGTCCAGCGATCTGATGGAAGTGATGGGCATTTCCGACCGCATTCTGGTGCTGTGCGAGGGCGCCTTGCGTGGCGAAGTCAGCCGCGACCAGGCCAACGAATCCAACCTGCTGCAACTGGCTTTGCCGCGCCACCGCGCTGACGGCGTGGCGAACTGAGAGGTGACTATGATGACAACCCAAAACGAAACCCTGCCGACCGAGCGCAAACCTCTGGATATGCGGCGCTTCCTCGACGACTGGGTGATGCTGCTGGCGGCGGTGGGCATTTTTGTCGCCTGCACCCTGCTGATCGACAACTTCCTTTCGCCGCTGAACATGCGTGGCCTGGGTCTGGCGATCTCCACTACCGGGATCGCCGCGTGCACCATGTTGTATTGCCTGGCGTCGGGGCATTTCGACTTGTCGGTAGGCTCGGTAATCGCCTGCGCCGGGGTGGTGGCGGCGGTGGTGATGCGCGACACCAACAGCGTGTTTCTTGGTGTCAGCGCTGCGCTGGTGATGGGCCTGATCGTCGGTTTGATCAACGGCATCGTGATCGCCAAGTTGCGGGTCAACGCGTTGATCACGACGCTGGCGACCATGCAGATCGTCCGTGGCCTGGCTTACATCTTTGCCAACGGCAAAGCGGTGGGCGTATCGCAGGAATCGTTCTTCGTGTTCGGCAACGGTCAGTTGTTCGGTGTGCCGGTGCCGATCCTGATCACTATCGTCTGCTTCCTGTTTTTCGGTTGGCTGCTGAACTACACGACCTACGGGCGCAACACCATGGCCATCGGCGGAAACCAGGAGGCGGCGTTGCTGGCGGGGGTGAATGTCGATCGCACGAAGATCATCATCTTCGCGGTGCATGGGGTGATTGGGGCACTGGCGGGGGTGATTCTGGCGTCGCGGATGACTTCGGGTCAGCCGATGATTGGCCAGGGTTTTGAGCTGACGGTGATTTCGGCCTGCGTGCTGGGCGGGGTGTCGCTGAGTGGCGGGATCGGGATGATCCGGCATGTGATTGCCGGGGTCTTGATTCTGGCGATTATCGAGAATGCGATGAACCTGAAGAATATCGACACGTTTTATCAGTATGTGATTCGTGGGTCGATTCTGCTGTTGGCTGTGGTTATCGACCGTCTCAAGCAACGCTAAGATCAAGAGCTCCCTCATCCTAACCCTCCCGGAGGGAGAGGGGACTAATTGGGGGATGCTTCAGAGATACATCGACCTGAAAGTGTTTTGCTGAATCCATAATCGACTGGGTTTTTCAGGTTGATGTAGAGCGTAATACAGCTCGGTCAGTCCCCTCTCCCTCCGGGAGAGGGTTAGGGTGAGGGTGCTTTTGATTTTCCTCGCCTTCTGTCACCAACCCAAAATTTCCCTTGCCCGTCTCAACCCGTTTCGGTTATCACTTTGTACATGATTAGACAGGTACGATTTGACAAGAAACAACGGGTGGTCGACGAGCTCGTCCGACGCATCGAAAGCGGCCTCATGGAGGACGGCTTTCTGTTGCCCGGCGAGCATCAGTTGGCTCAGGAATTCAACGTCAGCCGAGGCACGTTGCGCGAAGCCCTGGCTGAACTGAAGCGGCGCAATTACATCGCTACGCAAAGCGGGGTCGGTTCCATCGTCACGTTTGACGGCGTGGCGCTCGACCAGCGCAGCGGCTGGGCCCAGGCCCTGGCCGACAGCGGGGCGCTGATCAATACCGATGTGCTGCGCCTGGAAGCCGTGACCCGCGAGGATCTATTGCCGCGTTTCGGCTCCGATCAATTCATTCTTCTCGAACGTCGCCGCCGTTCCAACGATGGCACGGCGGTGTCCCTTGAACGCTCTCTGATGCCCGCCAGCGGAGGCCTGGAAAGCCTGCCGCGAGTGGGCTTGATCGATAACTCCCTGACCATCACCCTGGCCGCTTACGGCTACATCGGCGAGCGCGGCGATCAGTGGATCGGTGCCGAACCGCTCAACGCCGTGGATGCCGAACTGCTCGGCCGTCCGGAGGGCACGGTGTTCCTCAAGGCATTGCGCACCACCTACGACCGGCAAAACCGCTTTATGGAGCAGGTCGAAAGCCTGCTCGACCCGGTGCATTTTCGTCTGCACCTGCAATTTGGAGAATCGAAATGACCGCCCTCGACCGTGCCTTGGGCGCGTTTTACGGCCTGGCCCTGGGCGACGCGCTGGGCATGCCGACCCAATCCCTGAACCGCGAAACCATCAAGCAGCGCTTCGGCCAGATCACCGATCTGCAAGACGCCGGCCCCTTGCAGCCGATTGCCGCGAACATGCCCAAGGGCTCGATCACCGATGACACCGAACAGGCGATTCTGGTCGGCGAGTTGCTGGTTGAAGGCAAGGGTTGGATCGAACCGGCGGTGCTCGCGCAACGGCTGATCGAATGGGAAGCCGAGATGCAGGCCAAGGGCTCGCAGGACTTGCTCGGCCCGTCGACCAAGCGTGCGATTGAAATGATCCTCGCCGGCCATTCGCCGGAGGAGGCCGGGCGCTACGGCACCACCAACGGCGCTGCGATGCGCATCACCCCGGTGGGCATCGCGGCGGATGTCGCCGACCCCGAGCGCTTTATCGCGGCGGTGGTGCAGGCGTGTCAGGTCACTCACAACACCACGCTGGGGATTTCCAGCGCGGCGGCGGTGGCGGCGGTGGTCTCGGCCGGGATCAATGGTCTGGATCTGGGCGAGGCGCTGAACCTCGGCCAGCAGATCGCCCAGCAAGCGGAAACACACGGGCACTGGGTGGCCGGTGGGCGCATCGCTTCACGGATCAGTTGGGCGCGCAGCATCAGTGTCGAAAGCGACCCGGTGTTGCTCGCGGATCTGCTGTACGACGTGATCGGCACCTCGGTGGCGTCGCAGGAATCGGTCGTAGTGTCGTTCGCCCTTGCGCAGCAGGTCGCGGTCGGTGAAATGACGCCGTTCGATGCGCTGTGCCTGGCCGCGAGCCTGGGTGGCGACACCGACACCATCGCCGCGATTCTCGGCGCCATGCTCGGGGCCTGCCTGGGCCTGCAGAGCTGGCCGGTGCCGATGATCGAGACGGTGAAGGCCGTCAATGGTCTGGAGCTGGAACCGTTGGTGACAGGGCTGTTGGCTTTGCGTTGATTGGACTGACGCCATCGCTGGCAAGCCAGCTCCCACAGGGACGGTGCAAACCTCAAGGTTCGCTTTGAACCTGAGGGAGCTTCCACAGGGACGGTGCAAACCTCAAGGTTCACTTCCAACCTGTGGGAGCTGGCTTGCCAGCGATGGGCGCACCACAAATCCGGAATATTCACCCGCAATGGATCGCGCAGACAGGCCCAGGAAGGGGCGGGATGTCTTGTCGTTCTGCGTCATTGCCACAACCACAATAAAGGCAAACAGGAGCATTTTTCATGAGTTCATCGACCGCCGGGCAAAACGCCGGGCAACTGGAAACCCGGGGCATCGAACCGGTGCCGGAAGGTGAGTGCAACGGTCATCCGCTGCAACTGTTCTGGGTCTGGTTCGCTGCCAACATTTCCATCCTCGGCCTGCCGCTGGGCGCCACGCTGGTTGCGTTTCGCGGCCTGGCGATCTGGCAGGCGATCATCGTCGCGATCCTCGGCGCTGCCGGTTCGTTCGCGGTGGTGGGGATCATCTCGATTGCCGGCCGTCGCGGTCGTGCGCCGAGCCTGACTTTATCGCGGGCAATCTTCGGTGTACGCGGCAATATCGGCCCGACGCTGGTGTCGCTGATGTCGCGCCTAGGCTGGGAAACCGTCAACACCACCACCGCCGCGTTCGTGCTGCTGTCGTTGTGCTCGATCCTGTTCGGCTCGCCGGTGGAAGCCAAAAGCGCGCCGGTGCTGACCCTGATTTTCATCGCGATTTTCGTGCTGCTGACCCTGTCGGTGTCCGGCCTCGGCCACGCCACCTTGCTGGTGATCCAGAAGTGGGCGACCTATGTGTTCGGCGCACTGAACATTCTGGTCGGCGGCTTCCTCTGCGCGACCATCGACTGGAGCGCGGTGTTCAACGCGACGCCGGCGCCGATGAGCGCGATGATCATCGGTATCGGCACCATGGCGGCCGGCACCGGGATCGGCTGGGCCAACGCCGGCGCCGACATGTCGCGCTATCAGCATCGCAGCGTCAAAGCCGTGCGCCTAGTCGCTTCGGCGGCGTTCGGTGCGGGGATTCCGCTGGTACTGTTGATCACCCTCGGCGGCCTGCTGTCGGTGGGCAACAATGACCTGGCGTCGGCGACTGACCCGATTGTGGCGATCCGCGACATGCTGCCGACCTGGATGGCCGTGCCGTACTTGATCACCGCATTCGGTGGCCTGCTGCTGTCGAACAACCTGTCGGTGTACTCCGCCGGTTTGACCACGCTGACCCTCGGCTTGAAGGTCAAGCGCGTGTACGCGGTGGTGGTAGACATCGTGGCGATCTTCGCCGGTTCGATCTACTTCATGCTGATCGCCGACAGTTTTTACGGCCCGTTCATTACCTTCATTTCCCTGCTGGCGGTGCCGATCACCGCGTGGGTCGGGATCTTCGTGGTCGACCTGATTCACCGTCACTACTACAGCCCGAAAGACCTGCTCGACGTCAGCCCGAGCAGCGCCTACTGGTACAGCGGCGGCATCGAGTGGCGCGCGTTCGGCGCGTGGGCGATTGCGATCGTGCTGGGCTTCAGTTTCACCACCATCGGCACCACGGCTGAAAATGTCTGGTTCAAGGGCTTCCTGTCCGACTCCTGGCTGGGCCACAACGGCCTCGGCTGGATCGTGACGTTCGTGGTCGCCGGCGGCATTTACTTCGTACTCGGCGGGGCGAGAGATCGCCGCGCTGCGCAATCCGAGAATGCTCATGCCTAAGATGTTGCACACCGGCCAGGTCATCATTGACCTGGTCATGGCCGTGGATGCGCTGCCGCAAATTGGCGGTGACGTGCTGGCGCAGTCCGCCAGTTTCGAAGCCGGCGGCGGCTTCAATGTGATGGCTGCCGCCGCGCGCAATGGCTTGCCGGTGGTCTATCTCGGCCGCCACGGCAACGGTCGGTTCGGCGATCTGGCGCGGCAGGCGATGAACGCCGAAGGCATCCGCATCGGCATCGACCAGCCTGCAGAGCGTGACACCGGCATCTGCGTGGCGCTGACCGATGCGTCCGCCGAGCGCAGCTTCATTTCCTACATCGGCGCTGAAGGCGAGGTCACGGCGGCGGAGCTGAACAGCGTTGCCGCCGAGTCGGGGGACTACGTCTACGTCAGCGGCTACAGCCTGCTGCACAGCGGAAAGGCCCAGGCGTTGCTGGACTGGACGCTGGCGCTGCCGAGGACGATCAACGTGGTGTTCGATCCGGGCCCGCTGGTGGAATCGCCGGACTCACCGATGATGCAGGCGTTGCTGCCGCGCATCGATGTGTGGACCAGCAACAGCGTCGAGGCGCTGCGTTTCACTGGCGCGGCGGATATCGAAACCGCGTTGGACCGCCTGGCCGTGCACCTGCCGCAGGAGGTGCTGATGGTCGTGCGCGACGGCCCGCAGGGTTGCTGGATTCATCAGCGCGGTGAACGTCAGCATGTGCCGGGTTTCAAGGTGCAGGCTGTGGACAGCAATGGCGCAGGCGATGCGCATGCCGGAGCGTTTGTCGCTGGATTGGCGCAAGGACTGTTGGCACATGAAGCCGCCCGGCGGGCGAATGCTGCGGCTGCATTGGCCGTCACCCGCTGGGGCCCGGCGACCGCTCCTGGCACTGCCGAGGTTGATGTGCTGATCAGCAAAAAATGCACTGACTGAACGATCGCAATCGCTGGCAAGCCCGCTCCCACAGGTTTCAGTAGGGGGCGCAGTTTTTGCCAGCCCTTTGATTTCCGTGGGAGCTGGCTTGCCAGCGATAAGGCCTTCAGCCGTTACATCCAGTCTGGACCTAGCCGGCTCTGCGCAACGCCGCAATCAACTCATCTTTTCGCATCGACGAACGCCCGGGGATTTTCCGCTCCCGGGCCTCCTTGCGCAGGCTATCGACCGTCTGCACTTCGCGTGAAGCCTTGCTATCGCGCGAATGTCCCTCACGGCTTACTGTCGCGCGCCGCGCCGACTCCTTGCGATCTGAAGCTTTGGCGCTGGCCGGTTTCCGGCGCCCGGAACCTCCGGCCTTCTCGCCGCCGCCGGACTGTTTGTTCACTGTCGCCCAGGCGCGGGCTTCAGCTTCGTCCTTGGACATCCCTTTGTTCTGATAGCTGTCTTCGATGTGTTCGGCTTTGCGCTTCTGTTCTTCAGTGTATTTGGCTTTGCTTCCACGAGGCATGGCGAGTCTCCTGGTGGTTGGATGAATCTCGGTATGAACCGGCGCAGGCAATGCATTCGAACACTGCTTGCGCCAGTGACCGGAAGCGTCAGGTATCGAGCTTACGCGCCGCTTCCACACCCGCAGCGCTGAGCTTGATCGGCAGATTCAGCGAATGCTCTCCCGCTTCATTGCAAGTGATGTGTCCGTGGTGAATCAGTCCACGCTCCTGCAGGGCGGCGAGGGCACTGGCCACGACTTTCTCGCCGCGATAATTGTCCAGCACCTCTTTACCGAGGCCGCTTGGGTGGGCATGCAGCAGGCGGGTGAGGACTTCTTTTTCCAGGTTTTTATCGACGTTCATGGTTACCTCTTCAGGGAAGTGGATAAGACACGTTGCGTGGATGAAGCATGGATCACTGTCCTGCGCCTTCAGAGCCCGAACCACCCGTGGTGGTTTTCGAGCCGACGCCGGGACCGGCGTTGTCGGGGGCGGCCGGAGCGTCGGGGGTGTTCATGCCGCCCTGACGACCAGGATCGCTGCCCTGGGTGCGAGGATCGGTTCCTGTGGCGGGCGGCTGATTGATCAGCGGTACACCCGAGCCGTCGGTATTCATACCGGGGGCACTGTTGATGGCGGGTGCTCTGGGCTGGGTGACCGGATCGGTCGGCCCGGTGCCGGCGGCGGTGGTCGAGGCGGCGAATACCGCCGGACTGAGGAGGGTTGCGAATACGAGCGCAGTCAACCTTGACGGGATCATAGGGAGTCTCCAGTGATTGAAATCCTTACCTCACGTTGGTCTGCCCTCGTGAAAGATTGGTGCCTGATGAGCGACGAACGGTTCAGACGGGCTGAGCGCTTTCGAGGCCGATCTCGTCCTTGAACTGCTCCATGAAGCCTTTCAGGCGTTGATGGCGGAGCTGTGCCAGACGTTGGCCTGCAGTGGTCTGGAACCCGTCGGCGAGGTGCAGCAGTTTGGTCTGGAAATGATCGAGGCAGAATCGCTTGTCGTCGTAGTCCCTGTCCCGGGCTTCGGGATCGTGCGGGTCATACAGCGCGCTGCCCATCCGTCCGGCGGTGTAGAAGGTGCGGGCGACGCCGAGCATGCCGAGGGAATCGAGACGGTCGGCGTCCTGCATCAGTCGGGCTTCGAGGGTTAGCGGGGTGATGTTGGCGGAAAAGCTGTGGGCTTCGATGGCGTGGGTGACGGCGTCTATTTTGGCCTCGGGCCAGTTCAGTTTTGTCAGCACCTTTGAAGCTTTTTCCGCTGCCAGACGCGATGCCTGTGAGCGCAGTGGCGAGTTCTTTTCCACCGCCACGCAATCGTGCAGCAGCACGGCCGCGAGCAGTACTTCAAGGTCGCCACCTTCCTCGGTCTGCAAGGTGCGCGCGTTGTGCCAGACCCGTTGCAGGTGCGACAGATCGTGGGCGCCGTCCTCCGACGGTTCCAGCGCGTGGGGCAGCAGTTGGGCGGCGAGTTCCGTGAGAGGCGAAAAAGCGAGATTGTTCATGGGAGTCCTTGTGAATCATCGGCCGCGCTAGCCTAATCCGCGGATTGCCATGTGACGAGCGCCGCGCGCCGCCTTAGTATGGCGTTTTCCTTTTTCCGACAAGGCCCGTCCATGACGATCGAAATCCGCCCGGCGACCCCCAGCGATGCACCGCAAATCCTCGCGTTCATCACTGAACTTGCAGACTTCGAAAAGGCCCGTCACGAAGTCATCGCCAGCGTCGCGGACATTGAACGCAGCCTGTTCAGCGAAGGCGCCACGGCACATGGCCTGATCTGCCTGCGCGACGGCTTGCCGATCGGTTTTGCGGTGTTCTTCTTCAGCTATTCGACCTGGCTGGGCAGCAACTGCCTGTACCTCGAAGACCTCTACATCACCCCGGAACAACGGGGCGGCGGCGCCGGAAAAACCCTGCTGCGCCACCTCGCAAAAATCGCCTGCGCCAACGACTGCGGCCGCTTCGAATGGAGCGTGCTGGACTGGAACACCCCGGCCATTGAATTCTACAAATCCCTCGGCGCCCAGCCGCAGGAAGAGTGGGTGAGGTATCGCATGGATGGCAAGGTGTTGCGCGAGTTTGCCGAGGGCTGAACAAATAGTGGCAATCTGACTGTTGATTCGATTGTCCAAACCGCTCTAGTCCGGCATCCTGTGCGCCATTTTTGCGCGCTCACGGACGACACCTGCAATGCCTCTGGCACTCTTTCTCCACGCCCGTGGAGCCTTCGCTGCGTCAACGAGTGACCGGCGATGAGCGGACTTCGGGCGTCGATCCGCCTCTACGGTCTGGTCAAAAACCTCGGCTCCAGCGACAACCCGAACCACCAACCGGTAGACATCCTCTGCACCGTCAACCGCATGGGCTGCAAAGCTATCCGTGCGTTTGTCTCGCGGCTCGATGCCGAGCTGATGGCGCGTAGCGCGGGCTACGATGACTACCGGGTGATACCGCTGCGAACGTTTGATCCGAACGGATTCATCGATGTTCATCAAGGCTGGCTGAGCCTGCACGTGTGCTGCGGATTTGTCGCGCCGGCCGGGCAATCGATGTTCCACCAAGGCGTGCTGTCGCCGATGGGCTGGTACGTCTACTCGGAAACTGGCCGCTGGACGGCCGAGCGCTACGCGTCACCGACCCCATGCCAAATCACCCTTACGCGATTCAACGCGCTGATGGGAGCGTGGAGCACGGCGTAACCAATGACGCGGGGTTTACCCATACCGTGAGTTCGCATTTGCCTGAGTCGATCAAGCTGTTCGTGGAGTAGGCAGATATGACTACTGAAAATCCTGCTCTGAAAGGCTGTAAAAGACTGGTCGTGACCCACGACCTGACCTGCAAAACGGACGGAACAGTCAAGCAGGCCACGATCACTCCCAAAAAGATTGTTCTGTTTTTTGTGGGTGGTGCGGGTGATAAAGAAAGTTATTACAGCACAGGCCCCAATAATAACGTTGCTGACGTCATGAAGGTGTTCGTCAGGGATATGGAGGCTGAGGGTATTTGTTCTGATAATTATGATATCCACCATATTGGTTATAACTATTTTATTAGTGAAGATGATCTGAAAAAGAATGTGCTGAAGAAGATTGCTGATGTGACCACGCCTGTATATATCATTGGGCATAGCTTGGGCGGATGGAATGGTGCGCACCTGTCAGCTGTATTGACTGATAAGGGGTATCGAATTCCGTGTCTGGTTACACTCGATCCGGTTGGCGAAGGAAAAATCGTGTGGGGGGGTTCTAACATCTACCGTCAGGAGCCGAAGCCGAAGGCGGAATATTGGGTTAACGTCAGAGCCGATGCCAAAGACTGGAATTTTTCCGATCTCGTAGCCGATTTTGGAGAGCAATGGGATATGAAAAGTGGGCCCAATATGAACGGGCGAGTGAATGTGAATCACGCCGATGCCTGGGTTATCTACACATCAGTCCTGCAAAGTGGCATCTCGGCCAGAGACGCTTTGATGCAGGTTGTTGTTACTCATTTCAAAGGACGGAAATGTGCGTAATATAATTTTATGTATGGCTTTCTTGCTTTGCACTTCCTGTGCGATGAATCATGGTAAGCCCACTGCTCATTTACAATACGTTGGTGTTGAACGTTATTTGGATAGGAATATTTATCAGGTGCGTTTTTCGTCTGATGTTGATGTTGTCAATCTTTTCAAATCAAAAATAAGCCAGACGCTGCTGTGTTCTTTTGAGGACGATTTTGATTTTTCGGCACCTCACTCTGCGGGTAGATATGGAGAGGGTTTTGTCGAGCCTGAAATTTCAAGTGCCGGGCCGGTTTTCAGGGCGGATGTTTTATTTTTCAAAAGAAAAAACGATACCAGTGAAAAAATCATTGAAGGTGAGGCATTGAGGTCTTTATTAGTGGGCCGAGAGTCTATTGTCTGTAAGGTCAGAATTAATTCCTACTCCTATAAAATATATTTGTCGGAGGACATGAAAGTTCCAACGGCAGATCTGTTAAGAGAGATCGATAAGTTTTAAACGGGATGCGATCCGTCCGGACAGGCGGTGCTCGTTGCTCAATTCGCTGTCCGGGCTTTTAAGAAAGGCAAATCCCAAAATATGGGATGCAAAATTACATATTGAGATTTCTCGCCTGAGAGGTCTATAGTCCAGCTCACTCACTGCCAATAACAAAACAGGTGAAGCGATGCTGGCGCAATTGATCGCGCTCGATTGGGGGACGACCTCACTACGTGCTTACAAAATCGCGGCGGGCGGGCAGGTGCTGGCGCAGCGGTCGCTGTCGTTCGGGATCATGCAGTTGCCGAAGACGCCGCGGGTCATCAACGGTCGTGAATGCGCCGACGGTTTTGAACTGGCGTTCGACGAGGCGTGCGGCGACTGGCTCGACGCGCAACCCGGCTTGCCGGTGATTGCCTGTGGCATGGTCGGCAGCGCCCAGGGCTGGCGCGAAGCGTCCTACCGCGATACGCCGGCCAACGTGGCCGATCTCGGAAAATCCCTGCAAACCGTTCACAGTCTTCGCGGTGTCGACGTGCATATCGTGCCGGGTGTGATTCAGCGTTCGGCGCTGCCGAACGTGATGCGCGGCGAGGAAACCCAGGTCCTCGGTGTCCTGCAGAATCTGCCGGTCGAGGCGGGCAATGATCTGCTGATCGGCCTGCCCGGCAGTCATTCGAAATGGGTGGAAGTGGCCGACGGCTGCATCACCCGCTTCGACACCTTCATGACCGGCGAAGTGTTCGCCGTGCTCAGCGAACACAGCATTCTCGGCCGTACCCAACAGCACAGCACGACGTTCGACGCCGAGGCATTCGATCGCGGCGTGCAGGTGGCATTGTCGGCAGAGGGCGAAATCGGCGTGCTGTCGACCCTGTTCAGCGCCCGCAGCCTGGGCCTGACCGGTGAACTCAGCGCCACTGCGCAACCGGATTATCTGTCCGGCCTGCTGATCGGCCACGAGCTGACGGCGCTGGCCGCCGTGCAACGGCGCCGACGCAACAGCACAGATCTTCCTTCGATCATCCTCATCGGCAACGCACAGTTGTGCGCCCGCTACAGCCGTGCCCTCGACACCTGCGGTTTTGCCCGGGTGACCCTGGCCGAGCAAGCCACCGAGCGTGGACTGTGGCAACTGGCGCTCGCCGCCGGACTGATCGATTCCTCATCCCGTTAACCCTGACTGGAGGCCTGACATGCTCAAGCAAGCACTGGCGCAAAACGGTCTGATCGCGATTCTGCGCGGCCTGCATCCGCAGGAAGCCGCCGCTGTCGGAGAAGTCCTGTATGCGGCCGGATTTCGCGTCATCGAAGTACCGCTCAATTCCCCCTCGCCGTACGAAAGCATCCGTATTCTGCGTAAGGCCTTGCCCGCCGATTGTCTGATCGGTGCCGGCACGGTGCTGACCCCGGAACAGGTCGAATTGGTGAAGGAGGCCGGCGGCCAGGTGATCGTCATGCCCCACAGCGATGCCAAGGTGCTGCGGGCGGCGAAAGCGGCGGGGCTGTACCTGTCGCCGGGCGTTGCCACACCGACCGAAGCCTTTGCGGCACTGGAGGAGGGTGCTGACATTCTCAAGCTGTTCCCGGCCGAACAGATGGGCCCGGCGGTGGTGAAAGCCTGGCTGGCGGTGTTGCCCGTCGGGACGATCCTGGCGCCGGTCGGTGGCATCACGCCGGACAACATGCAGGCGTTCATCGACGCCGGCGTCAAAGGCTTTGGCCTCGGTTCCGGGCTGTTCAAGCCGGGCATGACGACTGAGCAAGTGGCGGCCAATGCCAAGGCCTACGTGGCGGCCTGGAAAGCCCTTCGCTAAGACTTTTCAGCGCTGCGTGCGCTGCATCTAACAAGAGAGACAAGCAGATGAAAATCACCAAACTCACCACCTTCATCGTCCCGCCGCGCTGGTGTTTCCTGAAAGTCGAAACCGACGAAGGCGTGACCGGTTGGGGCGAGCCCGTGGTCGAGGGCCGCGCCCACACGGTTGCTGCTGCGGTCGAGGAATTGTCCGACTACCTGATCGGTAAAGACCCACGCAATATCGAAGACATCTGGACCGTGCTGTATCGCGGCGGCTTCTACCGGGGCGGCGCGATCCACATGAGCGCACTGGCCGGTATCGATCAGGCGCTGTGGGACATCAAGGGCAAGGCGCTCGGTGTGTCGGTCAGCGATCTGCTCGGCGGTCAGGTGCGGGACAAGATCCGCGTGTATTCGTGGATCGGCGGTGACCGTCCGGCGGACACCGCGCGGGCCGCTAAAGAGGCGGTGGGCCGGGGTTTTACGGCGGTGAAAATGAACGGCACCGAGGAGCTGCAATTTCTCGATACCTTCGAAAAAGTCGATCTGGCGCTGGCCAACGTTGCCGCCGTGCGCGATGCGGTGGGGCCGAACGTCGGCATCGGCGTCGACTTCCATGGCCGGGTGCACAAGCCGATGGCCAAGGTGCTGATGAAGGAGCTCGATCCTTACAAATTGATGTTCATCGAAGAGCCGGTGCTCAGCGAAAACTATGAAGCGTTGAAGGAACTGGCGCCGCTGACCAGCACCCCGATTGCCCTCGGTGAGCGGCTGTTTTCGCGGTGGGACTTTAAACGGGTGTTGAGCGAAGGCTACGTCGACATCATCCAGCCGGATGCGTCCCACGCCGGCGGCATCACCGAGACCCGCAAGATCGCCAACATGGCCGAAGCCTACGACGTGGCGCTGGCACTGCATTGCCCGCTGGGGCCGATTGCACTGGCGGCGTGTCTGCAACTGGACGCCGCTTGTTACAACGCGTTTATCCAGGAGCAGAGCCTGGGCATCCATTACAATGAGAGCAATGACCTGCTCGATTATGTGAAGGATCCACGGGTGTTCGACTACGACAAGGGCTTCGTGAAAATCCCCAACGGCCCGGGCCTGGGAATCGAGATCAACGAGGAATACGTGATCGAACGCGCGGCGGTCGGCCACCGCTGGCGCAACCCGATCTGGCGGCATGCCGATGGCAGTTTTGCCGAGTGGTGAGTCGCTGATTCCCTTCTAAGCGATCGTTCCCACGCTCCGCGTGGGAATGCCTCAATGGACGCTCTGCGTCCGCTCTTGGGACGCAGAGCGTCCCGGGCTGCATTCCCACGCGGAGCGTGGGAACGATCTCGCCTGCTAAATCCGACCTCAATAAACATAAGAAGAGGCGCTCCCCATGCAACCGCAAACCCTTATCGGGCAAGCGACGTTAGTCGCGCCCAGCCGCAAGCGATTTTTCATCATGGTGTTGCTGTTCATCACCGTGGTCATCAACTACCTCGACCGCAGCAACCTGTCGATTGCCGCCCCGGCACTGACGACGGATCTGGGCATCGACCCGGTGCACGTCGGGCTGATCTTCTCGGCGTTCGGCTGGACCTACGCCGCCATGCAGATCCCCGGCGGCTGGCTGGTGGATCGGGTGCCACCGCGCATCCTTTACAGCGTCGCGCTGCTGTTGTGGTCGCTGGCCACGGTGATGCTCGGGTTCGCTGCCAGTTTCATCGCGCTGTTCGTGCTGCGCATGGCGGTCGGTGCGCTGGAAGCGCCGGCGTATCCGATCAACAGCCGCGTGGTGACGACCTGGTTCCCCGAGCGTGAGCGGGCCACGGCCATCGGCTTCTATACCTCCGGGCAGTTTGTCGGGCTGGCGTTTCTGACCCCGGTGCTGGCGTGGCTGCAACATGAGTTTGGCTGGCACATGGTGTTTGTCGTGACCGGCGCGGTGGGCATTGTCTGGGCGGCGATCTGGTACGCGGTGTATCGCGAACCGCGTGATTTCAAAGGCGCCAACCAAGGCGAAATCGACCTGATCCGGGAGGGCGGCGGGTTGGTGGACATCGCCGCCGAAACCGCCAAGGTGAAGGCGAAATTCAGCTGGACCGATCTCGGCATTGTCCTGAGCAAACGCAAGTTGTGGGGGATCTACCTCGGCCAGTTCTGCCTGAACTCGACGTTGTGGTTTTTCCTGACCTGGTTTCCGACCTACCTGGTGAAATATCGCGGCATGGACTTCATCAAGTCCGGTCTGCTGGCGTCGCTGCCGTTTCTCGCCGCGTTCATCGGCGTGCTGTGCTCCGGGTTCTTTTCCGACTTCCTGATTCGCCGTGGCTGCACCGTCGGGTTTGCGCGCAAGCTGCCGATCATTGGCGGGCTGCTGATTTCCACCTCGATCATCGGCGCCAACTTCGTCGAATCGACGCCGTTGGTGATTGCCTTCCTGGCGCTGGCATTTTTCGGCAACGGGCTGGCGTCGATCACCTGGTCGCTGGTCTCGACACTGGCGCCGGCGCGGTTGCTGGGCTTGACCGGTGGGGTATTCAACTTCATCGGCAACCTGTCGGCGATTGCCACGCCGATTGTCATCGGCTTCCTGGCTAGCGGCGATTCGTTCGCCCCGGCGATCACCTACATCGCGGTTCTGGCATTGATCGGTGCTTTGTCCTACGTGCTGTTGGTGGGCAAGGTCGAGCGCATCGAGTTGTAGTCGGCTATGTCGGGCGACCATAATGCCGCCCGTTCCCTCGCTCAACGCTAAAGGCTGGATATGCAGGAAGACGCCCCGAAAACCGCCAAGGACGCCGCGCCGACCGGCACCCAGACCCTGCTTCGCGGGTTGGGTGTGGTGCACGCCGTCGCCTGTGGCGCCCGCGATCTCAAAGAGATTGCCCGCCTGATCGGCACCACGCGCAGCACCACTCATCGTCTGGCCAGTTGTCTGGTGGACGAGCGCTACCTGCGCGTCGTGCCGCAAGTCGGTTATCTGTTGGGGCCGAAGCTGATCGAACTGGGTTTCCAGGCGCGTGAGGAATTGCCGCTGGTGACCCTGGCCGGGCCTTATCTGGACGAGTTGTCGGCGCTGACCGGCGACACCGTTCACCTGGGCATTCGTGAAGGCGACGAGGTGCTTTATTTGCTGAAGAATCCGGGGCGCAACGGCCCGGAAATGCGCTCGCGGGTCGGCCATCGCATGCCGCTGGCGCGGACCGGGATCGGCAAGGCGCTGATGCTGGATGACGCACCGCAGGACTGGCAGCGCCTGTACGACATCAGCCTGCCGGCGGGTGGGAAAAGTCAGTTCTGGCCGCAGCATCCCCAGCAGTCGTGGGAGCAGCTGGAGCAGCGGATGACCGAGTACGTGGCCGGTGGCTATGCGTTCGATCTGGAAGACAACGAGCCGTCGATCCGCTGCGTGGCGGCGCCGATCCGCGACGCGAGCAAGCGCATCGTCGCGGCCATCAGCATCGCCAGCACCGTGCCGTACATGCCGCTGGAAAAAATGGCCGAGCTGATTCCCCTGATCAAAGGGGTCACGGCCCGGCTCTCGGCGGAGCTTGGCTTGAAGGTCTGAGGAATCAGAGCTTCAGAGTCGCCATATCGATCACGAAGCGGTACTTCACATCGCCGGCGATCATGCGGGCGTAGGCTTCGTTGATCTGGCGGATGTCGAGCATTTCGATGTCGCAGCTGATGTTGTGTTCGGCGCAGAAATCCAGCACTTCCTGGGTTTCGGCAACGCCACCGATCAATGAACCGGCCAATACGCGACGACCCAGCACCAGTTTCGCGGCGTGGACCGGCGGATCGATCGGTTCGATCAGGCCCACCAGAATGTGCACGCCATCGAAGCGCAGGGTGTCGAGGTACGGGTTCAGATCATGCTGCACCGGAATGGTGTCGAGCAGGAAGTCGAAACGGCCGGCAGCGGCTTTCATCTGCTCTTCGTCGGTGGAGACAATGACGTGATCGGCGCCCTGTCGACGACCTTCCTCGGCTTTGCTTGCCGAACGGGTGAACAGCGTCACTTCGGCGCCCATGGCCTTGGCGAACTTGATGCCCATGTGGCCGAGGCCGCCCATGCCGAGAATCCCGACCTTGTCGCCGGCCTTCACGCCGTAGTGCTTGAGTGGCGAGTAGGTGGTGATGCCGGCGCAGAGAATCGGCGCGGCAGCCGCCAGATCCAGCTTCTCGGGAATGCGCACCACGAAGTGTTCGCTGACCACGATGCTGTCCGAATAACCGCCCATGGTATTGCTGCCATCGACCCGGTCGGGTGTGGCATAGGTCATGGTCGGGCCTTCGAGGCAGTATTGCTCGAGGTTCGACTGGCAGGCTTCGCAGGTGCGGCAGGAGTCGACCATGCAACCGACGCCGACCAGGTCGCCGACCTTGTGTTTGGTGACGTTCGCACCGACGGCGGTGACTTTTCCGACGATCTCGTGGCCGGGCATCAACGGGTAAACGGCGATGCCCCATTCGTTGCGCGCCTGGTGGATGTCGGAGTGGCAGACGCCGCAGTACAGGATTTCGATGGCGACGTCGTCGGCCCGTGGGCTGCGGCGTTCGAACTTCATCGGGGCGAGGGGCGTGGTGGCCGTTTGAG
Source organism: Pseudomonas glycinae (assembly GCF_001594225.2). Classification (GTDB taxonomy): domain Bacteria; phylum Pseudomonadota; class Gammaproteobacteria; order Pseudomonadales; family Pseudomonadaceae; genus Aquipseudomonas; species Aquipseudomonas glycinae. Next base: position 227,378 of record NZ_CP014205.2, on the reverse strand, counting down.
CGGCGTAGCCGATGGCGGTGTACATGTGAAACCTCGCAAAAGCAGTGACAGGTAAGGCGGCGCATTCTGGGCGCCGTCCGGTCGTCCGGCCATGGCGATTCCTCCGGGTGTCATGCCTAATCCTCCGGCATGCGGGGTTGATCGGCCGCATTGGCAAAAGGATCTGCGATGATGCTTTTATCCCTTTTTCCGTGATTTTTTCTGAAGAGCCACCCGATGCAATTGACCCGTCACCTTGATGCCAACGCCACCCTGGTTTCGCTGATCGAACCGCTGGCGCTGCGCGATGGTTACAGCCAGACCGGGCTGCCGGGCGTGCAGGTATTGCGCGCCAGTTGCGACGTCGCCCGTGGCCCGCACATTTATGAACCGAGCCTGATGATCATCGCCCAGGGCAGCAAACTGGCGTATCTGGGGCCGCGCACCATGGAATACGGCGCCGGGCATTACCTGATTCAGGCCTTGCCGGTGCCCTTTGAGTGCGAGACCTACGCGTTGCCGGACGCACCGCTGCTCGGCGTATCGGTGGCGATCGACCGGGTGCTGCTCGGCGAACTGGTGCTGGCCATGGGGCTGGCGCCGGGGCGGCATATTCCGGCGCAGACACCGGAGTCGATGACGTCGGTGGTGCTCGACGATGACATGCGTGGTTGTGTCGAACGCTTGCTGCGTTGTCTGCACGATCCGCTGGAATGCCAGATTCTCGGACCGGCGCGGGTGCGGGAGTTGTTGTTCGTCGCGTTGCGCGGTCCCCAGGCCGATGTGCTGCGGGCGCTGGTCGAGCAGCAGGGGCAGTTCGCCCGGGTGGCGGCTTCGATCAGTCATCTGCATGCGCATTACACCGAGCCATTGAATGTCGAGACATTAGCCAGTTGCGCGAACATGAGTGTTTCGACCTTTCATGAGCATTTCAAACGCAGCACGTTGCTGTCGCCGGTGCAGTATCTGAAGCGTTTACGTTTGTTGAAGGCGCAGACGTTGTTGATCGCCGAGGGGTTAGGCGTGGCGCAGGTGGCGCATCGGGTGGGGTATCAGAGCACGTCGCAGTTCAGTCGCGAATACAAACGCTATTTCGAGCGTAGCCCCGGGGAGGAGCGCGCTGCCTGATCTGCCTCAATCCTGTGGGAGCTGGCTTGCCAGCGATCGCGGTGCTTCAGCCTGCAGCAATGTTGTCTGACACGGCCCCATCGCTGGCAAGCCAGCTCCCACCGGTATTGATGTGATGCACTGAATCGCGGGCAACAAAAAGGCCCCCATACAGGGAGCCTTGATGTTCAGCGTATCGACTTACATATTTGGATAGGTCGGGCCGCCGGCGCCTTCCGGCGTCACCCAGGTGATGTTCTGCGAAGGGTCCTTGATGTCACAGGTCTTGCAGTGCACGCAGTTCTGGGCGTTGATCTGGAAGCGCTTCTCGCCGTCTTCCTTGGTGATCACTTCATACACGCCGGCCGGGCAGTAGCGCTGTGCCGGCTCGTCGTACAGCGGCAGGTTCTTGCTCAGCGGGATGGTCGGATCGGTCAGTTTCAGGTGGCACGGCTGTTCTTCTTCATGGTTGGTACCAGAGATGAACACCGAGCTCAGCTTGTCGAAGCTGATCTTGCCGTCGGGTTTCGGGTAGTCGATCTTCTTGCAGTCGGCCGCGAGCTTGAGGCAGGCGTAATCCGGCTTGGTGTCGTGCAGGGTGAACGGCAGTTTGCCGCCGAAGATGTTCTGGTCCAGCCAGTTGAAACCGCCGCCGACGATGGCGCCGAACTTGTGGATCGCCGGGCCGAAGTTGCGGCTGGCGAACAGTTCTTCGTAGAGCCAGCTCTTCTTGAACGCGTCGACGTAGGTGGTCAGCTCTTCCGTGCCGTCCTTTTCAGCGAACAGCGCGTCGGCCACGGATTCAGCGGCGAGCATGCCGGACTTCATCGCAGTGTGGCTGCCCTTGATCTTGGCGAAGTTCAGGGTGCCGAGGTCGCAACCGATCAGCGCGCCGCCCTTGAACACCATTTTCGGCAGCGAGTTCAGGCCACCTTTGCAGATCGCACGTGCGCCGTAGCTGATGCGCTTGCCGCCTTCCAGGTACTGCTTGAGCACCGGGTGATGCTTGAGGCGCTGGAATTCGTCGAACGGCGACAGGTAGGTGTTGCTGTAGGACAGATCGACGATCAGACCGACTACCACCTGGTTGTTTTCCAGGTGATAGAGGAAGGAGCCGCCGGTGTTCTCGGTGCCCATGATGTCCATCGGCCAACCGGCGGTGTGCACCACCAGGCCTGGCTGGTGTTTGGCCGGGTCGATTTCCCAGATTTCCTTCAGCCCGATGCCGTAGTGCTGGGCGTCGGCATCGCTGTCGAGGTTATAGCGCTTGATCAGTTGCTTGCCGATGTGGCCACGGCAACCTTCGGCGAACAGCGTGTACTTGCCACGCAGTTCCATGCCCGGGGTGTACAGGCCTTCTTTCGGATGACCTTCGCGGTCGACGCCGAGGTCGCCGGTGATGATCCCGCGTACCACGCCGTTTTCATCGATCAGCGCTTCCTGAGCGGCGAAGCCCGGGTAGATTTCCACGCCCAGGTTTTCGGCCTGCTGAGCGAGCCAGCGGCACAGGTTGCCGAGGGAGATAATGTAGTTGCCTTCGTTGTGCATGGTCTTGGGCACAAAGAAGTCAGGAATTTTCTGCGCGCTTTCGGCGTTTTTCAGCACGAAGATGTCATCGCGGGTGACTGGTGTGTTCAGCGGGGCGCCGAGTTCTTTCCAGTCCGGGAACAGTTCGTTCAGGGCCCGTGGTTCGAATACGGCACCGGACAGGATGTGCGCGCCGACTTCGGAGCCTTTTTCGACCACGCAGACGCTGATTTCCTTACCGGCTTCGGCGGCCTTCTGCTTCAGACGGCAGGCGGCGGACAGGCCAGCGGGGCCGGCACCGACGATGACCACGTCGAATTCCATGTATTCGCGTTCCACAGGCTATCTCCTACTCAAGGCTCAACAGTTTTTTTTCTAATTTGGAGGTTCGGTGTCGTATCCGTTATTGCCTTTACGTTAACGTCAAGGGTAATAATGGGCAAACCACCTTTCTCTCTAGGCGGCGCATTATATCTACACCACTCCTAGCGTCCAATACAAACGTTTGTTTGAATCGGCTCCAGCCCAGAGAAATCAAAGAAGCGCGGCTTATGACAGGGCATTTTGGCGTATTGACCAGAATGGGCGTTCCGGTCAAGATACGGGCGGTTTTGCGCTCGCCGTAGGCTGAATGGTGGTTTCAAGAGCACCTCTAAAGACAGGGCGTAGGCGGTAACCGGTGATGCGCAGCGCAGGTTCGGCGCGCAGTTTACACACCGCGAAGCGGCATGACTCGTCGGTCACGACTGACGAACGGTCATCCCGTTCAGCCGGCGTTTTTAGAGGTGCCCTTGTGCCCGATGAGCATCAACCGCCAGGTTCGCCTAGGCGACTTTCTTTTCACCGGAGAGTAACGAGGAATCCATGAAGGTTCTTGTAGCTGTCAAACGCGTTGTGGATTACAACGTCAAGGTTCGCGTCAAGGCGGACAATTCCGGCGTAGACCTCGCCAACGTCAAGATGTCGATGAACCCGTTCTGCGAAATCGCAGTGGAAGAAGCCGTACGCCTGAAAGAAAAAGGCGTTGCGACTGAAATCGTCGTCGTCTCCATCGGCCCGTCCACCGCTCAGGAACAGCTGCGTACCGCACTGGCTCTGGGTGCCGATCGCGCCATCCTCGTCGAATCCGCTGAAGACCTGACTTCCCTGGCCGTGGCCAAGCTGCTCAAGGCCGTGGTCGACAAGGAACAGCCTCAGCTGGTGATCCTGGGCAAACAGGCCATCGACAGCGACAACAACCAGACCGGCCAGATGCTCGCTGCACTGAGCGGCTACGGTCAGGGCACTTTCGCGTCGAAAGTCGAAGTCTCCGGCGACAGCGTTGCCGTGACCCGCGAAATCGACGGCGGCGCGCAGACCGTTTCCCTGAAACTGCCGGCGATCGTCACCACCGACCTGCGTTTGAACGAGCCGCGCTACGCGTCCCTGCCAAACATCATGAAAGCCAAGAAGAAGCCTCTCGAAGTGCTGACTCCGGACGCTTTGGGCGTTTCCACCGCCTCCACCAACAAGACCCTGAAAGTCGAAGCGCCGGCTGCACGCAGCGCGGGCATCAAGGTCAAGTCGGTGGCTGAACTGGTCGAGAAACTGAAAAACGAAGCGAAGGTAATCTGATCATGACTATCTTGGTAATCGCCGAACACGACAACAAGGTGCTGGCTCCGGCCACCCTGAACACCGTGGCTGCCGCTGCCAAAATCGGCGGCGACATCCACGTTCTGGTTGCCGGCCAGGGTGCTGGCGCCGTGGCTGAAGCCGCTGCGAAAATCGCTGGCGTGAGCAAAGTCCTGAACGCTGACAATGCTGCCTACGCGCATCAGCTGCCGGAAAACGTTGCTCCTCTGGTTGCAGAGCTGGGCGCTGGCTACAGCCACATCCTGGCTGCCGCCACTTCCAATGGCAAAAACATCCTGCCGCGCGTTGCCGCTCAGCTGGACGTTGACCAGATCTCCGAAATCATCTCGGTAGAAAGCGCTGACACCTTCAAGCGTCCGATCTACGCCGGTAACGCCATCGCTACCGTGCAATCGACCGCAGCGATCAAAGTGATCACCGTGCGTGCCACCGGTTTCGACCCGGTTGCTGCTGAAGGCGGTTCGGCTGCTGTTGAAGCGGTTGCCGCTGCTCACAACGCCGGCACTTCCAGCTTCGTCAGCGAAGAACTGGCCAAGTCCGATCGTCCTGAGCTGACCGCTGCCAAAATCGTCGTTTCCGGCGGCCGCGGCATGCAGAACGGCGACAACTTCAAACACCTCTACGCTCTGGCCGACAAGCTGGGCGCGGCTGTTGGTGCTTCCCGCGCTGCGGTCGACGCAGGTTTCGTACCGAACGACATGCAGGTCGGTCAGACCGGCAAGATCGTTGCGCCACAGCTGTACATCGCCGTCGGTATCTCCGGCGCGATCCAGCACCTGGCCGGCATGAAAGACTCCAAAGTGATCGTTGCGATCAACAAGGACGAAGAAGCACCGATCTTCCAGGTGGCCGATTACGGCCTGGTGGCGGACTTGTTCGAAGCCGTACCTGAGCTGGAGAAGCTGGTCTAATCCGGCTGCTTCACTTATAAAGAGCCCGACCTTTTGGTCGGGCTTTTTTTTGTCTCGGATTTGAGTGGGAGCGTTTCGCCATGGATCTGCATCATCGGTTGGGCTGCTCGTGGTTGCTGGCGCTGGCATTGTTGCCGGGCCTGTCGGTGGCGGCGGGCAAATGCGAGCGGCTGGTCGTCACCGGCAGCCCGGATGCGCCGCCGTACCTTTGGCAGGATCCGCAGAACCCCAAGCAACTGATCGGTGCCAGTGCCGACCTGTTGCGACAGGTGGCCAAGGAGCTGGGGCTCAAAGTCGATCTGTTATACGCCGGCAAGCGTTCCCAGGCCCTCGACGAAGTGCGCAGCGGGCGCATGGACATGCTGGCCGACGCGCCAATGAACCTCAATGAGCTGGAAAACCTTGACTACATTCACCCGCCGTTGCTGGAAAACGATTATCTGGTGTGGACGCGCAAGGGCTCGACCCTCGTTTATAGCGAAGCCAGGGACCTGCACGGGCATACCGGCGGTTTGTCGGAAAAGTCTCGAATGACCCCGGCATTTGGCACTTTTGCCGAGCAGCAATTGACCCTGACCCGTACGGCAAACCTGACCCAGGCGTTTCAGAAACTTCTGCTGGGCGAGGTGGAATATGTACTAGCCGGTCGCTACTCGGGCATGGCGGCCGCGCAGGCATTGGGCATGGCCAATGATCTGCTGGCCTTTGAACAACCCATCGACCGCCCCGGTCTGTTCCTCGCGGTTTCGCACAACTCGGCCTGCAACGATCCGTGGTTGCGCGGACAGCTGGCCAAAAAGATGACAGAATTGCCCGCGTCCGGCCTGACGGAAGCCGCGCTGCAACGCAACATCGAGCGCTGGAAGGCGCAGCAGCAACAGCCGCCGCAACCACCTGTCAGCGCCCCAAAACAGTAGGGATTCTTAGTGAGTAATCGACTTCTTTTCGCGGCCATGGCCGTCCTGGCCCTGGCCGGTTGCGCCAGCGATCCGGCACCCAACGAACAAATGCGTCTGACCGAGCAGGCCCTTGAGCAAGCCAAGGCCGTCGGCGCCACCGCCGAAGACGTGCCGGAAATGAAACTGGCCGAGGACAAGTTCAACCGGGCCAAAGGCAGCATGGCGGGTGAGTCTTACAAGAATGCGCGGATGCGCTTCGAACAGGCCGAACTCGACGCACGCCTGGCGGAGGCCAAAGTCCTGACCCAGAAGAGCGAGGAGCAAGTGAACGTGCTCAACACCCGCATCGTCCGACTGCGCAAGCAACTGGGGAATGCCCAATGAGCCTGAAGTCCAAAACTCTCGGCGCTCTGATCCTCGCCGGTTGCGCCAGCCTGTACGGCTGCGCCGGTCAGCACAGCGAAACCGCATTGCAGCAGGCCAGCAGCGACTTCCAGAAGGTCAAGGAAGATTCCAACGTGCTGCGTATCGCGCCGAAAGATGTGATCCGCGCCGGTGAGTCCCTGGCCCGCGCCGATCGTCTGTCGACGTACTGGGGCAGCGGCTCGGACGTGGTGCATTACGCCTATCTGAGTCAGCGCTACAGCGAAATCGCCCGTGAGCACACCAATCAGGTGCTCAACGAAGAACGTGTGGCGAAGCTGGAACTTGAACGCCAGCGCCTGCAACTGGCCCTGCGCGAGTCCAAACTGTTGAGCGTGCAACAGCAGGGCAAATGGCTGGAAGAGCAGATCGTTGCGCTGGCCACCACCCAGACCGATCGTGGTCTGGTGATGACCCTCGGTGACGTGCTGTTCGATACCGGCGAAGCTGAACTGAAAAACTCGGCCAACCGCGTGGTGCTGAAGATCGTGCAGTTTCTGCAACTGAACCCGAAACGCATCGTGCGCATCGAGGGCTACACCGACAGCACCGGCGGCAAGCAGGAAAACCTCAAGCTTTCCCGCGACCGCGCACAGTCGGTGGCCGACGTGTTGACGGACCTGGGCATCGACGAAAAACGCATTCAGGTCGAAGGCTACGGCGATGAATACCCGGTGGACGCGAACGCTTCCGAGCGTGGACGTGCGCAGAACCGTCGGGTGGAAATCGTGTTCTCCGACGAAAAAGGCCAGCTCGGCGCCGCCCGCTGAGGGGGGCGTTACTGGAAAGCCCGGGCTGTCAGGCAGCGCCGGGCTTTTTTACGTCTGTCGATTACCTCACAAAGCGGTACAGATTTAACCGACACAGCACTGTATGGTTGACTAATATGGCAACTGTCCCAGTACACTTCCAAACTGTTCCGGTATTGTTTCACACAAGAATAAAACGCCCGTGAAATCGAGTGCTGCGTCATGACCAATCTCTTGCTCTACCAACGTATTGCTCAACAGCTGGCCGAAGATATCCGCCGTGGCGTCTATCAACCGGGCGAGCGCGTACCTTCGGTGCGCAAGATGAGTTCGCAGCTCAACGTCAGCCATGCCACGGTGTTGCAGGCTTACGCCAATCTCGAGGATCAGGGCCTGATCCGTGCGCGGCCGCAGTCCGGTTACTATGTCCACCAGACTCCCGCACTGACGGCGCCCACGCCGGACATCGCCCGGGTCGAACGGCCAGGCCTGGTCACCCGCAGCAGCATCATTCAGCAAGTGCTGGTCGAATCCCGTCGTGAAGGCGTGTTCCCGCTGGGGGCGGCGGTGCCGAGTGTCGATTATTTGCCGGTGCGCGCCCTGCATCAGCAGTTGGCCAAGGTCACCCGGTTTCACAGCCCTCGGGCGTTCAGCTACATGTTCAGCCCGGGTTTCGAGCCGCTGCGCCGGCAGGTCGCGATTCGCATGCGCGATGCAGGCGTGGTCGTTGACCCTTCGGAAGTGGTAATCACCCACGGCTGCGTCGACGCATTGCAGATGTCATTGCGAGTGCTGACCCGCCCCGGCGACCTGATCGCCGCCGAATCCCCCACCTATTACGGCCTGTTGCAACTGGCCGACCTGCTGGGCCTGAAGGTCATCGAGATTCCCAGCGACCCCGCCACCGGCATGAGCCTCGAAGCCCTGCAACTGGCGGCCAATCAATGGTCGATCAAGGCGCTGGTACTGACCACTCGCCTGAGCAATCCACTCGGCGGCACCATGCCCGAAGAGCGGCAGAAACAGCTGCTGCGACTGGCCTCGGATTTCGATATCCAGATCGTCGAAGACGACATCTACGGCGAGTTGATGTTCGAGCAGGGGCGCACCAAGTCGCTCAAGGCTTACGACCGGCTAGACCGGGTGATTTATTGCTCGAGCTTTTCCAAGACCTTATCGCCCGGTGTGCGCATCGGCTGGATGATCGCCGGCAAGTACCAGCAGGAAATCCAGCGCTTGCAGACCTTCAGCACTCATTCGGCGTGCAGCGTCACCCAAATGGCCATCGCGGCGTACCTGGAAAACGGCGGCTATGACCGGCATTTAAGGTACATCCGCCAGGAATACCGAAAAAATCTCAGCGCATTCCAGCTGGCGGTTCAGCAGTATTTTCCCGAAGGCACGCAGATGACCCGGCCCACCGGCGGATTCATTCTGTGGGTCAGCCTGCCGGGGCGGGTCAACACCCAGGAATTGCACGTGCGGGCGCTGCAACAGGGCATCAGCATTGCGCCGGGTCTGATCTTCAGCAACACCGAGCAGTTCAACCACTGCATCCGGTTGAACTGCGGCATCCCGTGGAATCGCGAGGCGGAACGGGCGCTGATGACCCTCGGCATGTTGGCGACACAGCTCTGCCAGGAGATGGCCGGCGGATTCTGAAACAATGGCGGAGCTTGTCATGTGGCGTCCAACAGGCGAGCATATGGCCCTCTGCCGTCAGCTTCGTTGGGTTCATGAAAGCGAAATTTTCTGCCGCCTGGGTTGTGCTATGCCTGCTGTTGATGGGTCATGTACCCGGTGTTTTGGCGGCTGCAGCGCAGGAAAAGGCGCCGGCCACTGCCAACGCGAAGAAACCGGCGACGACCAAAAAAATCGCTCCAGCGAAAACCACGCAGCAGAAAAAGGCTGCTCCGGTCAAGAAGCGCGCACCGGTCGCTACCAAGTCAAAGTCGGCGAAAGAAGTGGCCAAGACGCCATTGCCGTCTGCGAAGCTCGACTTGAGTCTGCCCAAAGACATGGTTCAGGAATTGAAACCCCCCGGCTCAGTGACGCTGCCCAAGCGCGAAGCGATCCTGCCGCAGATGTTCGGTGACAAGAACAGCGGGTTCCAGCTCAATGGACGCTTGCTCAGCAACGAAATGCAGCTGCAACTGCGCAATGAAGAGCGCCGGGAAGTCGAAGGCGCGGCGCTGGATTTCGAGTTCAAGCAATAAATCGTCCCCGTCGGTGACCCGCAGACCAGACGCTTTGTCGGAGACTGGTCAGTCATTTTCGTTTCTGCGTAAAAACCCCGGCTCAGGGAATTTAAAACAGCCGTTTAAGCGGTTACCCTGTCCCGCGTCCCTTTAACACATTGCCCGCTGCGAGGAACGCGTCGTCATGAAATGCCGTGAAGGCTGTGGCGCCTGCTGTATTGCCCCTTCCATCAGTTCGCCGATTCCAGGCATGCCCGATGGCAAACCTGCCGGTGAACGCTGCGTTCAGTTGTCGGTCGATAACCTGTGCAACATTTTCGGCCGACCGGAGCGTCCGGCGGTCTGTTCAGGATTCAAGGCCGATCCGGAAGTCTGCGGCAGCAGCCAGGAAGATGCGATCAGACTGCTCGGCTGGTGGGAGCAGATGACGGCGGCGTGATGTGTCAAACGAACGGAACTTCAACAATAAGGAATAAGACTATGGGTTCGCTGCATCGTATCGCTGTGTTGTGTGGTTTGACTGCCGTGCTGGCCACCTCGGCCGCCCAGGCTGAAGACTGGAAAGTCGCCAAGAACGAAGACGGCATCAAAGTCTCCCTGAGCGAAGTGCCGGGTTCGGACTACAAGTCTTATCAGGGCGTGACCGTGATGAAGACCACCATCGCCAAACTGCGCGACCTGCAGGAAGACGTCTCCGGTGCCTGCGCCTGGATTCACGAGTGCAAGACCCAGAAACTGCTCAAGCACGAAGGCGACCAGAGCTGGACCTACACTCAGTTCAACACGCCATGGCCAGTGACCCCGCGCGATTCCATCCTGCATGTCACCACCGTTGAAGGCGCCGATGGCAGCCTGACCCGTAATCTCGAAGGTGTGCCGAAGTATCTTCCTGAAGAAAAAGGCTTTGTGCGGGTTGCGCAGGTCAAAGGCTTCTGGAAGTTCGTGCCAAAAGGCGATCAGGTTGAAGTGACCTATCAGGTACACACCGAGCCAGGTGGCAGCGTGCCGTCGATGATCGCCAACAAGTTTGTGGTCGACGCACCGTTCAATACCCTGAAAGCCTTGAGAGAACGCGCCGAGAAGTAACTGTCGCGTTCATCTGTAAACGCCCCGAAGAACTCGGGGCGTTTTGTTTTCCAGGTTTATTGTGTTTCCGGATATGCGTTGAACGAAATTTTCACAAACGCTTCAAGACAATTCGCCCGCACTGTTCGCACCTGTATCGATGCGCCATGCCTTGAATGAAAGCGTCCGGCGGCGGGCACTAATCAATGGCAATGCCGTCGGTGATCGTGCAACATTTGCGCTCCGCGCAAGCCCCGGGGCCTGGAATGGCCAACAGAGGGCAGGGCGCAGCCGTATTTTTTGCAACTTCAACTTCCAATGGGTCCTAAAACGACATGGCAAACCCGGACGCCCTGAGTCAGCAGCGATCTTCCAGTCGCCTGCTGCAACCGACCGTCAAATCGCATCTGGCCTACACGCTTCTGTGCGCGCTGGTCATGATGGTGATGTTTTCCGTGCTGCGCCTCGCGCTGCTGGTCTACAACCGCGAGATGATCCTCGACACCCCGGCCTCGACTTTCCTCGAAGCCTTCGCCAACGGCCTGCGTTTCGATGTGCGCCTGGTGGTGTATGTCTGCATTCCGCTGGTGCTGGCGCTGTTCAGTGCCCGGGCCATGGCGGCGCGCGGGTTCTTCCGTCTGTGGCTGACCATCGCTTCGAGCATCGCGCTGTTCCTCGGCCTGATGGAGATGGACTTCTACCGCGAATTCCACCAGCGCCTCAACGGTCTGGTGTTCCAGTACGTGAAGGAAGACCCGAAAACCGTGATGAGCATGCTCTGGTACGGTTTCCCGGTGGTGCGTTACCTGCTGGCGTGGGCCGTGGGCACGCTGATCCTGACCCTGGCGTTCAAGGGCGCCGACCGTCTGACCCGGCCGCGTGGCCCGTTCAGCGGTGGCAATGTCGGCACCCGTCAGGTGGCACCATGGTATGCGCGTCTGGCGGTATTCGTGGTGTGCCTGCTGATCTGCGTGGTGGCCGCTCGCGGCACTCTGCGCCAAGGCCCGCCGCTGCGTTGGGGTGACGTGTACACCACTGAATCGAACTTCGCCAACCAGCTCGGCCTCAACGGCACGCTGTCGCTGATCGCGGCGGCCAAGGACCGCATGGGCGAGGATCGCGACAACATCTGGAAAGCCACGCTGCCGCAGGATCAGGCACAGAAAGTGGTCCGCGACATGCTGGTGATGCCGGACGACAAACTGGTGGATACCGATATCGCCGCCGTGCGTCGCGAATACACACCGCCTGCCGACAAGACCCTGCCGATCAAGAACGTCGTCGTGATCCTGATGGAAAGCATGGCCGGTCACTCGGTGGGCGCACTGGGCGCGCCGGGCAACATCACGCCGTACCTCGACAAGCTGTCGAAGGAAGGCCTGCTGTTCGACCGTTTCTTCTCCAACGGCACCCACACCCACCAGGGGATGTTTGCCACCATGGCGTGCTTCCCGAACCTGCCGGGTTTCGAATACCTGATGCAGACCCCGGAAGGCAGCCACAAACTGTCCGGTCTGCCGCAGTTGCTCAGTGCTCGCAACTATGACGACGTCTACGTCTACAACGGTGATTTTGCCTGGGACAACCAGTCCGGTTTCTTCAGCAACCAGGGCATGACCAACTTCGTTGGCCGCAACGATTTCGTCAACCCGGTGTTCTCTGATCCGACCTGGGGCGTGTCCGATCAGGACATGTTCGACCGTGGTCTGGTGGAGCTCAAGGCGCGGGAAAACGGCAAGCCGTTTTATGCGCTGCTGCAGACCTTGTCCAACCACACGCCGTACGCCTTGCCGACGCCGTTGCCGGTCGAACGTGTTACCGACCGTGGCCCGCTCAACGAGCACCTGACCGCCATGCGTTATGCGGACTGGGCGCTGGGTCAGTTCTTCGAGAAGGCCCGTAAAGAGCCGTACTTCAAGGAAACCCTGTTCGTCATCGTCGGCGACCACGGTTTCGGCAACGAGCGTCAGATCACCGAAATGGATCTGGGCCGCTTCAACGTACCGATGCTGATGATCGCACCGGGCATCCAGGAAAAATTCGGTACCCGTGACCACACCGTCGGCACTCAGGTCGACATCGTGCCGACCATCATGGGTCGCCTCGGTGGCGAAGTGCGCCATCAGTGCTGGGGCCGCGATCTGCTGAATCTGCCGCAGGGTGACACTGGTTTCGGTGTGATCAAGCCGTCGGGCAGCGAGCAGACCACCGCCATCGTCACTGCCGACCAGATCCTGGTACTGCCGAAAGACAAGGAAATGGCGCCGAAGATCTATCAATACGAGCTGGGCGCGAACCCGCACGCCGAAGTGGTGCCGGATGCACCGCGCACTGCCGAGCTGAAACTCAAGCTTGAAGCGTTCCTGCAAACAGCGACCAAGAGCCTGATCGACAACACCGCCGGTGTGGTTAACGGCAAGCCGGACTGATCAGTCGGCACAATAAAAAAGAGGCCCTTGCAAGGGCCTCTTTTTTTTGTCGGTCAAACAGTCATATCCGACCGAGTAACAGCAGCACCAACAGGACTACCAGCACTACACCGATAATGCCCGAAGGGCCGTAACCCCAACTTCTGGAGTGCGGAAAGACCGGCAGACCACCGATCAGCAACAGGATCAGGATAATGATAAGAATTGTGCCCATGTCGAATTCCTTGTTGATAGTGTCTGAGAAGTCTTGATGTTCAAGGGCAGCTGAAAGTTGAACTAAATCCAGCCGGCTTACAAATTCCGACCGGTGCGCGTAAAAGAAAATTCAATGTTTTTTTAAGTTATTTGGCTCGCGCACTTATTTCGTTTGTTGCTGCGGTTTGCTCTCGCCATTCAGCAATCTGATGGAGCGTGGGTCGCCCGGTATCCTTCGCTACACTCCGCGCATCTTCCCCGGAACAACAAGGCTGTCTGCTATGCAAAATCGCATGATGATCACTGGCGCGGGCTCAGGCCTGGGTCGCGAAATCGCGCTGCGCTGGGCGCGTGAAGGCTGGCAACTGGCCTTGTCTGATGTCAGCGAGCCCGGTTTGCAAGAGACCCTCAAACTCGTTCGCGAGGCCGGTGGCGATGGCTTCATCCAGCGCTGTGACGTGCGCGATTACAGCCAGCTCACCGCGTTTGCCCAGGCCTGCGAAGAGAAACTTGGCGGCATCGACATCATCGTTAACAACGCCGGTGTGGCCTCGGGCGGTTTCTTCAGCGAGTTGTCGCTGGAAGACTGGGACTGGCAGATCGCGATCAATCTGATGGGCGTGGTCAAGGGCTGCAAGGCGTTCTTGCCGTTGCTGGAGCAGAGCAAGGGCAAGATCATCAACATCGCCTCGATGGCTGCGCTGATGCAGGGCCCGGCGATGAGCAACTACAACGTGGCCAAGGCCGGAGTGGTGGCGCTGTCGGAAAGCCTGTTGATCGAACTGGCCCAGCAGGAAGTCGGGGTTCATGTGGTTTGCCCGTCGTTCTTCCAGACCAACCTGCTGGATTCTTTCCGGGGCCCGACGCCGGCGATGAAAACCCAGGTCGGCAAGTTGCTGGAAAGTTCGCCGATCACCGCCAGCGATATTGCCGACTACATCTACAAGCAGGTCGCGGCCGGCGAGTTCATGATCCTGCCCCACGAACAAGGGCGCATGGCCTGGGCGCTCAAACAGAAGAATCCGCAGCTGCTGTACAACGAAATGACCGCAATGGCCGAAAAGATGCGCGCCAAGGCCAAACAGAACAACGGCTGAACTTGCCCGGGGTTCGCCGCATCGTTAGGGTGGCCGCAACAGTCACCCTGACGAGATGTCTTGCATGCTCAATTACCTGTGGTTTTTCCTCGCCGCGCTGTTCGAAATCGCTGGCTGTTTCGCGTTCTGGATGTGGTTGCGCCAGGGCAAGAGCGCCTTGTGGGTGATTCCGGCACTGCTCAGCCTGACCCTGTTCGCGCTGCTGTTGACACGTGTCGAAGCGACCTACGCCGGTCGCGCCTACGCCGCTTACGGCGGCATCTACATCATTGCTTCGATTGGCTGGCTGGCGGTGGTCGAACGCATCCGCCCGTTGGGTTCGGACTGGATCGGTGTGGCGCTGTGTGTGATCGGGGCGAGTGTGATCCTGTTCGGTCCACGATTCACCGCGACTTGAATGGCTGGCTTGAAGGAAATGTCTGAAGGCTTGCGCGCCTTGCTGTGTAGGGAATGACTGAATTGCCCACAGCGCATTGTAGGGCGGTCGAAACCCGCGCATCTTCAAGGCTCGCAAACCTTGAAGGACAACCCCCATGCTTGTACTCAGCCGTGTTGTCGGTGAACTGATTTCCATCGGCGACAACATCACTCTGCGCGTTCTGGCGGTCAACGGCTCCAGCGTGCGGTTCGGCGTCGAAGCGCCGGAGCAGGTCGGCGTGCACCGCGCCGAGGTCTACGAACGGATCCAGCGCAAACAGGCCAGCGGCAAGGGCCGCTGACCGTTTTCAGTCGAACAGGTGCTTGGGCACGTCGTGCTTGAGCATCAACTGGCATTGCTCGCTTTCGGGATCGAAGACAATCAGCGCCTGACCTTTGGTCAATGCCTGGCGAACCCGCAGTACGCGAGTTTCCAGCGGCGTATCGTCACCGTTATCGGTACCGTCGCGGGTGACGAAATCCTCGATCAGGCGGGTGAGGGTGTCGACTTCGAGCGCGTCGTGGGGAATCAGCATGGGCACCTCGGCTAAATCAATGTCGGGATGCTACGGCGAATGATCGCCGAGGGCCAGACTCAACTGTCCGCGCGTTGCCCCACCAAGCTGTCCACCGATGGCACGCGGGTGTCGCTCTCCATCTGCGTTTCGTGTTCGATCTGATGACTGAAGCGATCCAGTGACCCGGTGGCCGGTTGTGCGTCGCTGGCGAACACCGGCGGACTCAGAATGTACGCCCCCAGCAAGCGACTGAGCGCCGCGAGGCTGTCGATGTGCGTGCGCTCGTAGCCGTGAGTCGCGTCGCAGCCGAAGGCGAGCAGGGCGGTGCGGATGTCGTGACCGGCGGTGACCGCCGAATGGGCATCGCTGAAGTAATAGCGGAACAGATCTCGGCGCACCGGCAGTTCGTGCTCACCGGCCAGGCGCAACAGGTGTCGCGACAGATGATAGTCGTAAGGCCCGCCGGAATCCTGCATCGCCACGCTCACCGCATGTTCGCTGGAATGCTGGCCCGGCGCGACCGGAGCAATGTCGATGCCGACGAATTCGCTGACGTCCCACGGGAGGGCCGCCGCCGCGCCGCTGCCCGTTTCCTCGGTGATGGTGAACAGCGGATGGCAGTCGATCATCAGCTCCTGACCACTGTCGACGATGGCTTTCAACGCTGCCAGCAGTGCCGCGACACCGGCCTTGTCGTCCAGATGGCGGGCGCTGATGTGGCCGCTTTCGGTGAACTCCGGCAGGGGGTCGAAAGCCACGACATCGCCGACGCTGATGCCCAGCGAATCACAATCGGCGCGGGTCGCGCAGTAGGCGTCCAGTCGCAGCTCGACGTGATCCCAGCTGATCGGCATCTCATCCACAGCGGTATTGAAGGCATGCCCGGACGCCATCAACGGCAACACACTGCCGCGAATCACGCCGTTGTCGGTGAACAGGCTGACGCGGCTGCCCTCGGCGAACCGGCTCGACCAGCAGCCGACCGGTGCGAGGGTCAGGCGCCCGTTGTCTTTCACCGCGCGCACGGCAGCACCGATGGTGTCCAGGTGCGCCGAGACCGCACGGTCGGGGCTGTTTTTCTTGCCTTTAAGGGTGGCGCGGATTGTGCCGCGACGGGTCATCTCGAAGGGAATGCCGAGTTCTTCCAGACGCTCGGCGACGTAACGCACGATGGTGTCGGTGAACCCGGTCGGGCTGGGAATGGCGAGCATTTCCAGCAGGACTTTCTGCAGGTAGTTCAGATCCGGTTCGGGAATTTGGGTGGTCATGGAAACTCCTGTTGCGGGGCGTCATTCGCGCGTTGAACGCGGGAATGACGCTGAAGAGAGATCAAACGGCCGGCTGACTGTGCGGAAACAACAGATCGACAAACCGTTCCGCCGTCGGTTGCGGCTCATGGTTGGCGAGACCCGCTCGCTCGTTGGCTTCGATGAACACGTACGCCGGTTGATCCGCCGCCGGCACCATCAGGTCGAGGCCGACCATCGGGATTTCCAGCGCCCGGGCCGCACGCACGGCAGCCTCGGCCAGAGTCGGGTGCAGGATCGCCGTGACGTCTTCCAGCGTGCCGCCGGTGTGCAGGTTCGCCGTGCGCCGCACGAACAGATGCTCACCCGCCGGCAGGATGCTGCTGTAGTCGTAACCGGCGGCGTGCAAGGTGCGTTGGGTTTCGTGGTCCAGCGGGATTTTGCTCTCGCCGCTGGTAGCCGCTTGCCGTCGCCGGCTCTGTGCTTCAATCAGTGCGCCGATGGAATGATGGCCGTCGCCGACCACTTCCGCGGGGCGGCGGATCGCCGCTGCAACCACCTCGAAACCGATCACCAGAATCCGCAGGTCGAAGCCTTCGTGAAAGCTTTCCAGCAACACGCGAGTGTCGAACTGCCTGGCCGCTTCGATGGCCTGCTGCACGTCCTCAATGGTCTGCAGATCCACCGCCACGCCTTGACCCTGTTCGCCGTCCAGCGGTTTGACCACCACACGCTGGTGTTCATCAAGGAACGCCAGATTGTCGTCCGCATTACCTGCCAATTGCTGCGACGGCACCTTCAACCCGGCGGCTTTCAAAACCTTATGAGTCAGGCTCTTGTCCTGGCACAGGTTCATGCTGATAGCGCTGGTCAGGTCGCTCAGGGATTCGCGGCAACGCACCCGTCGCCCGCCATGACTGAGCGTGAACAGACCGGCGTCGGCGTCATCCACTTGCACGTCGATGCCGCGCCGATGCGCTTCCTCGACGATGATTCGCGCGTAAGGGTTGAACTGCGCCTCCGGGCCAGGGCCGAGAAACAGCGGCTGATTGATGCCGTTCTTACGCTTGATGGCGAACGTCGGCAGGTTGCGAAAGCCGAGTTTGGCGTAGAGGTTTTTCGCCTGGCGGTTATCGTGCAGTACCGACAGATCGAGATAGCTCAGACCCCGGCTCATAAAGTGCTCGATCAGATGCCGTACCAACACTTCGCCGACGCCGGGACGTGAACACTGCGGATCGACCGCCAGGCACCACAGGCTGCTGCCGTTTTCCGGGTCGTTGTAGGCTTTCTGGTGATTGAGCCCCATGACGCTGCCGATCACCGCGCCGCTGTCATCGTCTTCCGCCAGCCAGTACACCGGGCCGCCCTGATGGTGCGGGGTGAGCAGGGTGGCGTCGATCGGCAACATGCCGCGCGCCTGATACAGCTGATTGATCCCCTGCCAGTCCGCGTCACTTTGTGCGCGGCGAATGCGAAAGCCACGAAACACGCGGGTGGCCTGGCGATAATCGCTGAACCACAAACGCAGGGTGTCGGACGGGTCGAGAAACAGTTGGGTCGGTTCCAGCCCGAGAATCTGCTGCGGCGCGGCGACGTACAAGGCTATATCGCGCTCGCCCGGCTGCTCGTTAAGCAGTTCCCGGGCAAGGCTGGCCGGATCGGGGAAGGTATGGCCGATCAGCAGCCGGCCCCAGCCGCAGTGCACTGCAATCGGCTCGGCAGCCGGCTCGCTGCCATCTTCGGCCAGACGCGCCTGCAAGCGTTCGTAGGACGGCGTCTGGCCGCGCAGCAGTCGCTGGCTGTAAGCCGTGGCGTGAGGTTTCATCAATCAGATTCCTTGTTCGCTGAGCCACAGGTTCAGGGCCGCCAGTTGCCACAGCTTGGAGCCGCGCAGCGGGGTCAACTGGCCTTGTGGATCGGTCAGCAATTGGTCGAGCATGGCCGGGTTGAACAGGCCGCGATCCTGACTCGGATCCAGCAGCAGTTCGCGGACCCAGCTCAGGGTCTCGCCCTGTAAATGCTTGAGGCCCGGCACCGGGAAGTAACCTTTTTTGCGGTCGATCACTTCGCTCGGGATGACCAGTCGCGCAGCTTCTTTCAACACCTGCTTGCCGCCGTCCGGCAGTTTGAACTGGCCCGGAATGCGCGCCGACAACTCCACCAACCGATAGTCGAGAAACGGCGTGCGCGCCTCCAGTCCCCAGGCCATGGTCATGTTGTCGACACGTTTGACCGGGTCATCCACCAGCATCACCGTGCTGTCCAGACGCAGGGCCTTGTCGACTGCCGCATCGGCGCCGGGCTGTGCGAAATGTTCCTTCACGAAGTCACCGGCGGCGTCATTGGCGGTCAGCCATTTCGGCTGCACCGTCGCGGCGTAATCGTCGTAGCTGCGGTCGAAAAACGCCTCGCGATAAGCTGCGTACGGATCGGCCGCGCCGTCGACTTGCGGATACCAGTGATAACCGGCGAACAACTCGTCGGCACCCTGACCGCTCTGCACAACCTTGCAGTGCTTGGCCACTTCTCGGGACAGCAGATAGAAGGCGATGCAGTCGTGGCTGACCATCGGCTCGCTCATGGCGCGGAAAGCGGCGGGCAGTTGTTCGATGATCTCTTTTTCGTCGATGCGCAGTTGATGGTGCTGGGTGCCGTAGTGCTTGGCGATCAGATCGGAGTACTGGAATTCGTCGCCGCGCTCGCCCCCGGCATCCTGGAAACCGATGGAGAAGGTCGACAGATTCTCCACGCCGACTTCGCGCAGCAGGCCGACGAGCATGCTCGAATCGACACCGCCGGAAAGCAGCACACCAACATCCACCGCCGCCCGTTGGCGGATGGCTACGGCTTCGCGGGTGCTGTCGAGTACGCGGTCACGCCAGTCTTCCAGGGTCAGGTTTTTCTCGTCGGCGTGTGGGCCGTAGGGCAGGGTCCACCAGGTTTTCTGCTCGGTGGTGCCGTCCGCTTCAATGCGCATCCAGCTCGCGGGTGGCAGCTTTTCGATGCCCGCCAGCAAGGTGCGCGGCGCAGGTACCACGGCGTGGAAATTCAGGTAATGGTTGAGCGCCACCGGATCGAGGATCGGGTTGATGTCACCGCCCTTGAGCAGTGCCGGCAGGGCCGAGGCAAAACGCAGGCGCTGGCCGGTGCGCGACAGGTACAGCGGCTTCACGCCGAGACGGTCGCGGGCAATGAACAGACGCTGGGCATCACGCTCCCAGATGGCGAAGGCAAACATGCCGTTGAGTTTCGGCAGCAGCGCTTCGCCCCAGGCGTGATAACCCTTGAGCAGCACTTCGGTGTCGCCGCCGGAGTAAAACGCATAACCGAGCGCTTCGAGTTCGGCGCGCAGTTCCGGGAAGTTGTAGATCGCGC
This sequence comes from Pseudomonas glycinae, assembly GCF_001594225.2. Classification (GTDB taxonomy): domain Bacteria; phylum Pseudomonadota; class Gammaproteobacteria; order Pseudomonadales; family Pseudomonadaceae; genus Aquipseudomonas; species Aquipseudomonas glycinae. The sequence goes on along the minus strand of NZ_CP014205.2, from coordinate 207,604 downwards.
CATTGAAGGCCAGGGACAGCCCCAGTTGGCTGTCGATCATCGGCTGCGCCGAACCGTCCGACAGGTCCATGATTTTCAGGCGTCGATGGCCCAGGGCAATCGGCCCTTGGGCATGGAAGCCCCACGCATCAGGGCCGCGAGGGGCCAGGTGATGGGTGATTCGCTCAATGGCTGCAAGGTCTGCAGGTTGTTGATCAAAACGTAACTCGCCAGCTAATCCGCACATAAAGTCCTTACCGGTTTTTCCGTTGGGGAAGGTGTCGCTGTACCGCGCCGAAATGGCCGGTACCCAGAAACTGACCCGGCTCGGATGTGGGAGTTTTAGAACGATCAGTTATAAGTACATCGATCTGACCGGTGGGCCGTTAACATCTGGGTTGAGGTTGCGGGTGGTAGATATGTATTCAAAACATACGGATTGCTGCTGGTTTTCCGCCTCGAACATGCAGGTTTTCGTGTTTTTTATTCGCCCTCGGGATCGCTAGGGTGGGGGTACTCAATAGCAATAAAGGAATATTGCCCATGACCACTCCACCGCTATCGGGGACACCGGCCACCCTCACGGAAGAACAGACACTGAGCATTTTGCTGGAGGCCACCGGCGATCTGGACACGGCCCAGGCCTTGCAGAAAAACCTGCCTTCCGCGCTGCTCAAAACCGGTGCCGACACACTGGCCGCGCTGGATAAGGCTGCGCGTGATCTGCAGGCCATTCAGTGGAAAGTCGAGACGCATCTTGACCGGCTGCAACCGCTGAACAGTTTTTGCATTGATGTGTTGAACCGCGCGCTGAGCGCCCGATGGCACGCAGTGTTCAATGTCGAGAAAGATCATCTGCAATTGCCCGGCAATTACTGTGGATGCGAGCCCGTGGTCCCGCCGGGGGGCGGTCCGGCGATCATTCCGTTCGCCACGCCCACGCTGCTCGAGGCCGCGATGCAGAACTTCACGGAGGACGAGGCGCAACCCGATTATTTCCCCGAGGGCAGTGTGATACGGATCTCCAGCGCGCCTGCCGGGGTTCCGGGCCTGACGCCCACATCGTTCGCCGCCTTTTGTCGAGAGCTGAACCTGGGACAGCGGTATCAACAACACTTCCTGCAGGTGTTCGGTGTCAAGGAAGTGGATGGAAACCTGGCGGCCACCGGTCCCGTGGTTCTCGACATCACCGCAATGAAAAAACAACTGCTGCAACTGGACCTGCATCTGGCGATGTTGAGGGAACACGTCTCTCGGGAGGGGGTGCAGACGATACAGCGCTTGATTGATGCCGGTGGCGTCGCCACTGCCAGAAGCCTTCAGTTCAAGGGGCGTGCGCTGATCATGCAAGGGATCGAATTGCTCGGCAGTTGTATCTGGGGTGTGGTGGTGTTCTCTGAGTCTTCGGTCGAGCTGAACCCGGATCAATGGTGCCTGGTGTACATGCCGGGAGAGCCGGATCAACCCCTTTACGAGTACGCCCGTTTCACGGCGTTCATGGCGTATCTTGAGTTCAGGCTGAGGGTGGGCAGCTACAGAAGCTATTTCACGCATTGCATCGGCGAAGGCGACAGGCTCGACTTTTTCAAGACTTTCGCGGATACCGGCAGCCTGGGGCACGTCAGGCAATTGGAGATGCCTGGTCCGCTGTTCGAGTTCATGCTCAAGAGTCATGTCGGCAAGCTGCAACTCGATGCCCGTGTGCTCGCTGTACCGACTGAAGATGTCGACGAGGAGGCGCGCAGGACACGCCTGCTGCATTACCTGGACGCCGGCATGACGGTGGCTAACGTAGCGGGTTTTGTCGTACCGGTGCTGGGAGAGTTGATGATGGGCGTTGCCATCGGACAGATGCTCGCGCAGGTATATGAAGGCGTCGATGACTGGAGCCGGGGAGATCGTCAGGAAGCGTTTTCACACCTGCTGAGCGTCGCCGAGAACCTTGTCCTGATGGCCGTCGTGGGGGCCGGCATCAAAGGCTTGAAATCCCTGGCGATCAGAACAATTCGAAAACATCCTGATTTCTTCCAGCCATTCACTGCAATTCTCGATGGGAAGGGGCAGTCACGGTTGTGGAAGCCGGACCTGCAAGCATATGAACAATCCTTACCGGTGGGGGCTGCCCCCGATTCTGAAGTCATGGACTTGTACCGGGGCGACGACAGGTTTTTTGCCCGTGTCGACCAACGCTTCTATGAGGTGGTGCATGATCCGGCTTCCGATACCTGGAGTATCCGGCATCCTGTCCGTCCCGATGCTTACGCTCCGCCACTCAAGCCCCATCGACATGGAGGCTGGCGCCATGCCTGGGAGGAAAGCGAGCAGTGGAGCGGTGCCTACACCCTCAGGCGCATCGACCCGAGCCTGGGCAGGTTCGAGGACAGTCGCCTGGAGATGATCCGGCGGTTGACCGACACTCGATTCGATGAGTTGCATCGTCTGAGTGACGACAATCTGTCTTGGCCCCCGCGTTTGCGCGACATGATCGAGCGCTTTGGCATCGAACGCAGATTGCGTGATTTCGTTTCCGCCATGGAACGGGGCGAGGCAACCGATGCCCGTCATGTTCAGGAGCAATTGCACGCGTTGCCCGAACTCGCCAACTGGCCGACCGATCGCTACATCAAGGTCGTGGACGAAAAAGGCCGTCTCACCGCGACCTATCCTCCTGTGTCAATTGACGATGACACTCTGAGCATTGTCGTGAGCCATGAGCAACTGGAAAAAGGCGAGTTGCTGCAAACCGTTCTGGACGGCATCTACCCCAGGGAAGCCGAAGCATTGGTGGGTGCGAACATTGCCCCGGCTGATGCAAGCGTCAAGCTGGCGCAAGTGATCGGGGCGGCGGTCAAGGCTGATCGTCGCTCGGTTTTCGACCACCTGTACCGGCAGTTCGATCGTGGTCTCGCCGGTGAGTCGGTCAAGCTGCACAGCGCTTTTCCCGGGCTGCCGGTACGGTATGCGCGAGAATTGCTCAGGCGCACGCCGACTGTCGAGCGGATGCACCTGCGCAGCACCGGGCGAGTGCCCATGGGCCTGGCACAGAGGGCCCGTCAGGCCTTGAGCGATGTCCGTGTGGATCGGGCGCTGGCCGGCTTTTACCTGGCTGACATCGCCAGTGCCGATACCAGGAAACTGGCGCTGCGCCTGTTACCCCGGCTCGCTGGCTGGAATACCGAGTTCTACCTTGAACTGCGGGCCAACACACTCAACGGTGAGGTACTGGAGACGTCAGGCGAGAAACCGCTTTTGACTTCGAATTCATGCACGCTGGTCCGACTCGACAATGGTTACGAAGTGTTCGGCAGCGACAGGAAGTCGCTCGGCAAAGTGGTGCCCGGACCGGAGGACGTCTATCACGCGATCCTCAAAGGCCTTCCAATGCGGCAGCGCAAGGCCATCGGATTTGCGCAGCCGAAGCCGGAAGATGGCTGGCGCCTGCGCCATAAACTGTTGGCAAGCGCTCTGGATGAGCGTGAAGGCTGTGCCCGGGTGTTGGCAGGCGGTCGGATGCCACCGGCCATTTCCGAGCCTGCGTGTACGCTCGCCAATTCGCCCGTCGGGCCGGCAAGGCATTCGCAACGTTTGCTGCGCAAAGTGAAGAAGCTCTATCCCTTGATGACTGACGTACAAGCCGATGAGTTTCTTGACCAGGCGGGCAGCGACCCAATGACCAGGGCGATCCGGGTTCGGCAGTTGCAGGAGGATCTGCGCCGGCTGCAGGAAGTTCTGGACATCTGGAGCGAGGATGAAACGGCCATGAAGGCCTTGGGCGGCGATCTGAATGAGGTACACGAGTGTCGACAGGTCGTGGCGTTCGAAATCGAAGACTGTTTTCGACGTCTGGTTTTCCTGCCCGATGACTTTCAGCGTCCCGTCTACGGTCTGAAACTCGACGGCATGCAATTCGGCAAGTTTCCGACCTTGCCGACCGGCCTGAATTTCGATCATGTCAGGCAATTGTCGCTGCGGGACATGCAGCTGGACAACGACGCCGCTTACTTTCTCAAGGCCTTCAGGCAAGTCGAATCGCTGGAACTGGACCGTAATCAACTGACCTTGTTGCCCGAGGTCATTTCGCATATGCCCAACCTCAAACGACTGAGCCTGGCCAACAACAGGATTCAATTGACCGAGCATTCGCTGGTGAAACTGGCGAAGTTGTACTCCCTGCAAAGCCTGAATCTGAGTGGCAACCCCCTGGGGGCGACAGTGGATGTCAGTCGTCTGTTCGAGTTGACTCACCTCTCCTTGCGCAATACCCGCACCACAGAACTGCCCGAAGGCCTGCAGTTTCTACCCAACCTGGATTGGGTGGACCTGCGTGACAATGAAATACGCGATCTGCCTGCCTGGCTTTTTGAAACGCCCCGCCGTTTCAGTGAAACCATCAATCTGCGTCACAACCCGATTTCCGCTGCCAGCAGAATTCACCTCGATGACTACCGGAGGACCTTCGGAGTCGGCATGGGCTACCTGGATAACGATCTCGCGCGCCTGGACGAAAACCAGGCCCGCTCGATCTGGCTGACTGAAACGGGAGGGGAGGAGGGCTCCCGGCATCTGCAAACGTGGAACGCGATCAAGGATGATACGAGGGCCGAAGGACTGTTCAGTCTGCTGGCGGAACTGGGCAATTCCGCCGAATCCGCCAGCGTACGCGAGGATATGACCCGGCGGGTCTGGACGGTGCTGGATGCGACACAGGCCGATACCGAACTGAGGGAGCAGATTTTCGATCTGGCGGCCAATCCGATCAATTGCACGGACAATGCGGCGTTGAACTTCAGCCACCTGGAAGTGGCGGTGCAAGTGCACCATGTGACCCGTGCCTCAAGGGGGCAACGGTCTTCTGCGGCGGCGCTCGTGAAGCTGGCGCGAGGGTTGTTCCGGCTTGAGCAGATTGACCGGATCGCAGCCGAACATACGCAGGCACATGGGGCCGCTGATCCTCTGGAAGTGACGCTGGCTTACCGCTCCGGTCTGGCGCAGGCACTTGAACTGCCCGGGCAACCTTCGCACATGCGTTATGCCTCGCTTGCGCAGGTGACAGGAGCGGATCTGGTGGCGGCGATCAATCGAATCCAGACCGCGGAGCTGTCTTCCGAGTGGTTGGCGTTTCTGGTTCGCCAGCACTTCTGGAGTGAATACGTGAAAAGCAGTTTTACCCGGCAGTTCGACGATGCGCGCGCACCTCACCAACAGGAAGCACTGGCGTTATTCGAGAAGGCTGAAACACTCAGCTCGGCCGACTACCTGAGTGAGATGCACCTGTGTGCCGCCCGACAGGAGCGAACGGAAAGCGCCTTGCTCGAGCAACTGACCGACCAGGTGTTGCGGCTGCTGGAGGGCAACCTCTGCGTGTTGCCCGCTGGTTGATCATTCTCCCGATGATCCGCTCATTTGCCCCGGATCAGTCGCCGCAAGGCAAACCGGTTCGGATGACACGCCTCTGCGACACTTCTGGGCAGGGGCAGCGGTTCGTTGTCCAGCCAGGCCGCAAGCAGTTCACCGGACAATGGTGCGGTGATCAGACCTCGGGAGCCATGACCGCTGTTGACGTACAGTCCGTCGAGCCAGGGACAAGGCATGCCCGGCACCTGCCGTGCATCCTTGCTCAATGCGGCGTAGATCCGGGTAAACGCTTCGCGGTCGGCGAGCGGGCCGACCATCGGCAGGTAATCGGGGCTGGTGCAACGGAAGGCTGCCCGGCCCTGAAGACTTTCGGCGTCGAGCTCGCTGACGTGCAGGCGCGCGACCAGATCGGTGGAGATCTCTTCGAGCATCGCCAGATTGCCCAGGTGTTCGGCGGTGGTCGGGGTCAGGTCGTCGCTGTTGAAGTCGAAACTGGCGCCGAGGGTGTGCTCGCCCCACCGTGCCGGTGCGACATAACCTTCGGCACACACGACAGTGGCCAGCGCCTGGCTTTGCGCAGTCTGCGCCAGGCGGGTGATCTGCCCGCGAATGCGCTTGAGGGGCAGCTCGCCGCTCTGGGCAAAACGCTTGATTTCGGCGGCACCGGCCAGCACCACGACGGGCGCTGTTGCAATCAATCGTTTACCGTCGAAGGCTTGCCATTGATCGCCCACTTTGCGCAGCTCGACGGCTTCCTGATGGGGGAGCAGTGTGACGCCCGGCTGTGCCGATTGCGCCTGACACAACGCCGGCGGATGTACCCAGCCACCCTCGGGGTAATACAAGCCGCCATGGGCCAGACCGATTCCGGCGCGGGCCTGTGCCTCGGGTTGATCGAGCCATTGCAGCAGGTCTTCGGGAAACGCGGCTGCCAGTTGTGCCTGACGCTCGCGCTCCTTCTCATTGAACGCCAGTTGCAGCACCCCGCAATCATCCCAGTCGGTGCCACGCTGCAAGGTTTCCAGCACGCGCCTTGTGTAGCCGAAACCGCTGACGATCAACTGCGAAAGTGCCGTGCCATGGGCGGACAGTTTCAGATACAGCACGCCCTGCGGATTGCCCGACGCTTCCTGTGCAACCGCGTCATGCCGTTCCAGCAGACTGACCTGCCAGCCCCGCGCCGCGAGGCTGGCCGCCGTGGCGCAACCGGCCAGACCGGCGCCGATCACCAGGGCTCGACGGTCACCTGTCAACGGTGTCGGGCGGGCGAACCACGGTTTTGCCGCCGCAGGTGGCGCAACACCCTCGGGCCAGCCGAGAAATTCGCCGCGCAGGATTTCCCATTTGTGGCCGATGCCCGGCGTGCGTTTCATCTTGAAGCCGGCGGCGTTGAGCAGGCGTCGCACCCAACCGGTGCTGGTAAACGTGCTGATGGTCGAGCCGGGTGCCGCCAGCCGGGCCAGTTCGGCGAACAGTTCGGCGGTCCACATCTCGGGGTTTTTCGCTGGCGCGAAACCGTCGAGAAACCAGGCGTCGATCTGGCCGTCCAGTTGTGGCAACTGCTCCAGCGCGTCACCGATCAACAGGGTCAGGGTTACGCGACCGTTATCCAGAACAATGCGCTGAAAGCCATGATGGATTGCCACGTAATGCTTGAGCAACTGATCGGAGAATCGCTTCAGGTCGGGCCACAACGCCAGCGCCCGTTGCAGGTCGGCAGGGCTCAACGGAAATTTTTCGACGCTGACAAAATGCAGTCGCGCACCGGCCACCGCGTGCTGTTCGAACAACTGCCAGGCGCAGAGAAAATTCAGCCCGGTGCCGAAGCCGGTTTCACCGATCACCAGTCGCCCACCCGCCGACAACGCGGCAAAACGCTCGGCCAGACGGTTCTGTTCAAGGAACACGTAGCGGGTTTCATCCAGCCCCGACTGGTCGGAAAAATACACATCGTCGAACACTCGCGAACGCGGGCGTCCCTGGTCATCCCAGTCGAGTTGGGCGTGGGGCATTACAGGTTTCATGGCAGGCTCGGCAACGGCAAGGCGGCCATTCTATCCGAACACGCGGGCGGCGCTTGATCCATGGCAAACCTTGCCGCAGATGACTCAAGGACAATCCGCCGCCGGCGGGAATTTCTGTGCCGCGTCAGAGCCCAATCCGCTAGTCTTGCTGAATCCTGGAAGGAGCCGTCCCATGTTCGAATCCGCTGAAATCGGTCACGCCATCGACAAAGACACCTACGAAGCCGCCGTGCCCGCCCTGCGTGAAGCCTTGCTTGAAGCCCAGTTCGAGTTGCAGCAGCAAAAGCGTTTCCCGGTGATCATTTTGATCAACGGCATCGAAGGCGCCGGCAAGGGCGAGACGGTGAAGTTGCTCAACGAGTGGATGGACCCGCGCCTGATCGAAGTACGCACCTTCGACCAGCAGACCGATGAAGAGCTGGCGCGACCACCGGCCTGGCGTTACTGGCGGATGCTGCCGGCCAAGGGGCGGATGGGGATTTTCTTCGGCAACTGGTACAGCCAGATGCTGCAGGGCCGGGTGCACGGCTTGTTCAAGGACCCGCGTCTGGATCAGGCGATTGCCGGCGCCGAGCGCATGGAAAAGATGTTCTGTGATGAAGGTGCGCTGATCTTCAAGTTCTGGTTCCACCTGTCCAAGAAGCAGATGAAGGCGCGGCTCAAGGCGCTGGCCGACGATCCGCTGCACAGCTGGCGCATCAGTCCACTGGACTGGCAGCAATCGCAGACCTACGACAAGTTCGTCAAATACGGCGAGCGCGTGTTGCGCCGCACCAGTCGCGATTACGCGCCGTGGCATGTCATCGAGGGTGTCGACCCGTATTACCGCAGCCTGACAGTCGGCAAGATCCTGCTCGAAGGTCTGCAAAATGCGCTGAAGCGTCCCGATGTGCATCCCCATGAGGTCAACGCTGCACCGCTGGGGACTTCCGTCGACCAGTTGAACCTGCTCGACAGCCTCGACCTGACCCAGCGTCTTGAGAAGAAAGACTACGAAGAACAACTGATCACCGAACAGGCGCGGCTGTCGGGTTTGATGCGTGACAAACGCATGCGTCGGCATGCACTGGTGGCGGTGTTCGAAGGTAACGATGCGGCGGGCAAGGGCGGTTCGATTCGTCGGGTGGCGGCGGCACTCGATCCGCGTCAGTACAACATCGTGCCGATTGCCGCGCCGACCGAAGAAGAGCGGGCGCAGCCTTATCTGTGGCGGTTCTGGCGGCACATTCCGGCGCGGGGCAAGTTCACCGTGTTTGATCGTTCCTGGTACGGACGGGTGCTGGTGGAGCGGGTCGAGGGCTTTTGCAGCACGGCGGACTGGATGCGCGCCTACGGCGAAATCAACGATTTCGAAGAGCAACTGGCTGACGCCGGAGTGATCGTGGTCAAGTTCTGGCTGGCGATCGACAAGGACACGCAGATGGAGCGTTTTCAGGAGCGTGAAGAAATCCCGTTCAAGCGCTTCAAGATCACTGAAGACGACTGGCGCAACCGTGACAAGTGGGACGCTTATCGCGCCGCCGTGGGCGACATGGTCGATCGCACCAGCACCGAAATTGCCCCGTGGACGCTGGTCGAGGCCAATGACAAGCGCTGGGCCCGGGTCAAGGTGTTGCGCACGATCAATCGTGCCCTGGAAGAGGCTTTCGAAAAATCCGACAAGCGAGCCAAGAAGCACAAGGACTGAACCGATGGGCCCGCATACGCGAGGTGAATGATTGTCGCGGTCGGCGATTGGGTGGACTTATGCTCGGTCCACTCTCAACCGACTGCAACAATGAGGTATGCCATGCGTGAAGTGGTGATCGTCGACAGCGTACGGACCGGCCTGGCCAAGTCCTTTCGCGGCAAGTTCAACCAGACCCGTCCCGATGACATGGCGGCCCATTGCGTCAATGCGTTGCTCTCGCGCAACGACATCGACCCGGCCAGCGTCGAGGATTGCATCGTCGGCGCCGGCTCTAACGAAGGCGCTCAGGGCTACAACATCGGCCGCAACGTGGCGGTGCTCTCGCAACTGGGCACCGGCACCGCCGGCATGACTCTCAATCGTTTCTGTTCGTCGGGTTTGCAGGCAATTGCGATTGCCGCCAACCAGATCGCGTCGGGTTGCAGCGACATCATCGTCGCCGGCGGCGTCGAGTCGATCAGCCTGACCCTGAAAAGCGTCAACACCGATCACCTGATCAACCCGTTGCTCAAGCAGCAGACGCCGGGCATCTACTACACCATGGGCCAGACTGCCGAAGTGGTGGCGCGCCGTTATGGCGTCAGCCGCGAGGCGCAGGATCGTTACTCGCTGCAAAGTCAGATCCGCACCGCCCAGGCGCAGGCAGCCGGTCTGTTCAACGATGAAATCGTGCCGATGGCGGTGAAGTACCGCGTTGAAGACAAGAACAGCGGTGAGGTGCAGATCCTCGACGGCATCGTCGATCGCGACGACTGCAATCGCCCGGACACCACCTATGAAAGTCTCGCCGGGTTGAAACCGGTGTTCGCCGAGGACGGGTCGGTGACCGCCGGCAACTCGTCCCAGTTGTCCGACGGCGCCTCGATGACGCTGGTGATGAGCCTGGAAAAAGCCCTGCAACTGGGGCTCAAGCCGAAAGCATTTTTCCGTGGGTTTACCGTGGCCGGGTGCGAGCCGGACGAAATGGGCATCGGCCCGGTGTTCTCGGTGCCGAAGCTGCTCAAGGCCAAGGGCTTGCAGGTAGCAGACATCGATCTGTGGGAATTGAACGAAGCGTTCGCCTCGCAGTGCCTGTACGCCCGTGACCGGCTGGAAATCGACAACGAGAAGTACAACGTCAACGGCGGCTCGATTTCCATCGGTCACCCGTTCGGCATGACCGGGTCACGGCAGGTCGGGCATCTGGTGCGCGAGTTGCAGCGGCGCAATCTGCGCTACGGAATCGTGACCATGTGTGTGGGCGGGGGGATGGGCGCGACCGGGTTGTTTGAGGCCGTACGCTAGGCCTTGAATGATACGTTGACCGGCAAATCGTAATCGCGGGCAAGCCCGCTCCCACAGTGTTTGAGTGTGCTCACAATTCAGTGACCAACCCCGAGCCTGTGGGAGCGGGCTTGCCCGCGATGGGATTCAGCGCGGCTTACCTGCTGGCATCCATCAATTGCATCCGCGCGATGTACGCGCGGATTTCCTGCTCGGCTTTCTCGTGGCTGTCGAACGGCCCTTCGAGGGTGTTTTCCCGGGTGCTGAAATACAGTTCGCCGTTGACCCGGCACACGCGGTCGCTGCGAAAGTGCGTGGCTGGGGCGGTGTCCTGGGCGCGCATGCCTAACATGTCGGGGTCTCCTTGATGAGTGTTGTCCCGGGCTGGATCCAATGAGCTTATGCCTGAACCACTTACCTTGCCCGGCCGGCCGATCAACGGCCCATCGTCAATTTTCTGCTGCGACCTGCACAGTTTCATTTGCGGCCGGAGCGCAACTGTCCCTGTGTCGCGCAGGGTCTGTGCGCCTAGAATGAGCGCTCCTGTCTCTGGCGCTTGGGGTTCTCATGCACGTTTCATCGGGTCGTTGGGTGTACGGCATGTTCCTGGCGTTATTGACGGCGTTTCTGTGGGGAATCCTGCCGATCAAGCTCAAACAGGTGCTGGTGGTGATGGATCCGGTCACGGTGACCTGGTTTCGTTTGCTGGTGTCCGGCGGCTGTCTGTTCGTTTATCTGGCGGCGACCAAACGCTTGCCGAGTCGCAAGGTGCTCGGGCCGAAGGGCGGCTGGCTGGTGCTGATGGCGGTGCTCGGGCTGGTGGGCAACTACGTGCTTTACCTGATGGGCCTGAACCGGCTCAGCCCCGGCACCGCGCAACTGGTGGTGCAGATGGGGCCGATCATGCTGCTGATCGCCAGCCTGTTCGTGTTCAAGGAACGCTTCAGTATTGGTCAGGGCATTGGCCTGGCAGTGCTGCTGATCGGTTTTGCGTTGTTCTTCAATCAGCGTCTGGCGGAATTGCTCACGTCGTTGTCTGACTACACCGCTGGCGTATTGCTGGTGCTGCTGGCGTCGACCGTCTGGACCTTTTACGCACTGGGCCAGAAGCAATTGCTGACGGTGTGGAATTCGCTGCAGGTGATGATGGTGATCTACCTGTTCTGCGCCCTGTTGCTGACGCCTTGGGTGCGTCCGCTCGAAGCGCTGTCGCTGAGCCCGTTGCAGGGCTGGCTGCTGCTGGCGTGCTGCATGAACACCCTGATCGCCTACGGCGCGTTTGCCGAAGCGCTGGCGCACTGGGAGGCTTCGCGGGTCAGTGCGACGCTGGCGATCACGCCGTTGGTGACGTTCGGTGCGGTGGCCGTGGCGGCCAGAGTGTGGCCTGAATATGTGCATGCCGAGCAAATCAATCTGCTGGGGTATGGCGGGGCGGTGCTGGTGGTGCTGGGTTCGGCGCTGGTGGCGCTCGGGCCTTCGTTGATTGCCGGGCTCAAGGCCCGGCGGATGCGCATGGCAGCAGGTTAACCGAGTCATCGTTCTTCGCGAGCAAGCCCGCTCCCACACTTGACCGCAATCCCATGTGAGGAATGCGGTTAAAAGTGGGAGCGGGCTTGCTCGCGAAGACTGACTTACAGACGCTGAAAATCTCAGCCCTTGGCGCCGGCCTCGATCATGTTCTCCGGCCGCACCCAGGCATCGAACTCCTCATCGGTCAGATAACCCAGCTCCAGCGCCGCTTCGCGCAGGGTCTTGCCTTCGCTGTAGGCTTTCTTAGCGATTTCCGCCGACTTGTCATAGCCTATGTGCGGGTTGAGCGCCGTCACCAGCATCAGGCCGCGTTCCAGGTGTTTCGCCATGACCTCGGCATCCGGCTCAAGACCAGCGATGCAATGCTGCTGGAAGTTGCTGCAGCCATCAGCCAGCAGGCGGATCGATTGCAGCAGGTTGTGGATGATCACCGGTTTGAACACGTTCAGTTGCAGGTGACCCTGGCTGGCGGCGAAACCGATCGCCACATCGTTGCCCAGCACCTGACAGGCCAGCATCGACAACGCCTCGCACTGGGTCGGGTTGACCTTGCCGGGCATGATCGAGCTGCCCGGTTCGTTGGCCGGCAGGCGCACTTCGGCGAACCCGGCTCGTGGGCCGGAGCCCAGCAGGCGCAGATCGTTTGCAATTTTCATCAGCGCCACGGCGAGGGTTTTCAGGGCGCCGGAAAGGGTGGTCAATGGTTCATGACCGGCAAGGGCGGCAAACTTGTTCGGCGCGGTGACGAACGGCAGGCCGGACAACGCCGCCAGCTCGGCGGCAATCGCTTCGCCGAAACCGTGGGGCGAGTTGAGCCCGGTGCCGACGGCGGTGCCGCCCTGCGCCAGTTCGCAGACCGCCGGCAACGCCGCGCGAATCGCCCGTTCGGCGTAATCCAGCTGCGCTATGAATCCGGAGAGCTCCTGACCAAAGGTGATCGGCGTGGCGTCCATCATGTGGGTGCGGCCGGTCTTCACCAGCTTCATGTGCCGCGCCGAAAGTTCGGCCAGTCCGCCCGACAGCTCGGCGATGGCTGGCAGCAGTTGGGTCTGCACCGCTTGCGCGGTGGCGATGCTCATGGCGGTGGGGAAGCAGTCGTTGGAGCTCTGCGAGCGGTTGACGTGATCGTTGGGGTGCACCGGCGTCTTGCCACCGCGCGGGTTGCCGGCCAGTTCGTTGGCGCGCCCGGCAATCACTTCGTTGACGTTCATGTTGCTTTGGGTGCCGCTGCCGGTCTGCCAGACCACCAGAGGGAACTGGTCGTCATGCTGGCCGTCGAGCACTTCGTCGGCGGCCTGTTCGATCAGGCGGGCAATGTCGGCGGGCAGGTCGCCGTTGCGGTCGTTGACCCGGGCCGCGGCTTTCTTGATCAGGGCCAGCGCGTGCAGTACCGGCAATGGCATGCGTTCCTGACCGATGGCGAAGTTGATCAGCGAGCGTTGCGTCTGAGCGCCCCAGTAAGCGTCGTCCGGGACCTCGATCTGGCCCAGGCTGTCGGTTTCGATACGGCTCATCGTGCACACTCCTGTTGGTCTGTTTGCGCAGTTTAGGCCGGTGTCGGCCCGGGTGGTTCCATCCGGTCGATTGTTGACCGGCAAATCCCCGCCAATCAAGCGCGGCAAGGGCCGGGGGTTGAGCCGCAGCGTTATTCAGGCGCAGAATGGTCGCCCTTGGGGTTTTACCTCGCCTAGCTGAAAAGGAAACTCGATGACTCGTCTTCGTGCCATCTGCACCGCGGTTGCCCTGGTCTGCGCCAGCGGCCAGGTGCTTGCCGATACCGCCAGCCACAACGCCAGTGCCGAAACTTTCCTGACCCTGGCGCACGCTGACAAGCTGGGCACTCCGGTGTACATGCAGGTGCAGCAGATGTTCGCCCAGCGTTTTGAACAGACCAAGGCGCCGGAATCCAAGAAAGCCGTGCTGGATACCTACCAGGCCAAGGCCAACGCCGCTCTGGACCAGGCCATCGGCTGGAACAAGCTCAAACCGGACATGGTCAAGCTCTACACCAGCAACTTCAGCGAACAGGAACTGAAAGATCTGGTCGCGTTCTACCAGTCGCCACTGGGCAAGAAAGTCCTGGAAAAAATGCCGCAACTGACCCAGCAGTCGGCCCAGATGACCCAGGCCAAACTGGAAAGCGCCGTACCGGTGGTCAACAAGTTGCTGGACGACATGACCAACGAGCTGGCACCGAAAGGCGCAGCTCCGGCCAAGAAGAAGTAAGCGGAGTTCGTGATGACCATGCAACAACGCATCGAATCGACGCTGGCGCTGCTTCAGCCTGAGCATCTGCAAGTGCTGGACGAAAGCCACATGCACAGTCGCGGGTTGCAGACCCACTTCAAGGCAGTGGTGGTCAGTGCGCAGTTCGAAGGCCTGAACCGGGTCAAGCGCCACCAGAAAGTCTACGGCACGCTCGGCGAGCTGATGGGCGAGTTCCATGCGTTGGCACTGCACACCTACACCCCGCAGGAATGGGCAGAGACAGGCGTCGCTCCGGCGTCGCCGACCTGTGCCGGCGGCAGCAAGCATTGAGCCTTGCAGCAATGAACTGAGGTTTTTTGCTAGAATCCGCAACGCGCCGCTCACCCGGCGCGTTTTTTTTCGCATCCGGTTCACCCTTTACGAGGGTAGCCACCTGGAGAAATACCCATGACACAACCGATTGTCGTGGCGGCACTGTACAAGTTCGTCACCCTCGAAGATTACGTCAACCTGCGCGAGCCCCTGCTGCAAGCAATGGTCGATAACGGCATCAAAGGCACCTTGTTGATCGCCGAAGAAGGCATCAACGGCACGGTGTCCGGCAGCCGTGAAGGCATCGACGGCCTGCTGGCCTGGCTGCGTAATGATCCGCGCATGGTCGATATCGATCACAAGGAATCGTACTGCGACGAGCAGCCGTTCTATCGCACCAAGGTCAAGCTCAAGAAAGAGATCGTGACTCTGGGCGTCGAAGGCGTCGACCCGAACAAGAAGGTCGGCACCTACGTCGAGCCGAAGGACTGGAACGCACTGATCAGCGATCCGGAAGTGCTGCTGATCGACACCCGCAACGATTACGAAGTCTCGATCGGCACCTTCGAAGGCGCCATTGATCCGAAAACCACCAGTTTTCGCGAATTCCCCGACTACATCAAAGAACACTTCGATCCGGCCGTGCACAAGAAGGTCGCGATGTTCTGCACCGGCGGCATTCGCTGCGAAAAAGCCTCGAGCTACATGCTCGGCGAAGGCTTCGAAGAGGTTTATCACCTCAAGGGCGGCATCCTGAAGTACCTCGAAGAAGTACCGCAGGAGGAAACCAAATGGCAGGGCGACTGCTTTGTGTTCGACAACCGCGTGACCGTGCGCCATGACCTGAGCGAAGGCGACTACGATCAATGCCATGCCTGCCGTACCCCGGTCAGCGTTGAAGATCGCGCCTCCGAGCATTACGTGGCCGGCATCAGCTGCCCGCACTGCTGGAACTCCCTGAGCGAGAAGACCCGCCGCAGCGCCATCGACCGCCAGAAGCAGATCGAACTGGCAAAAGCGCGCAACATGCCGCACCCGATCGGCTACAACTATAAGCAAGCATCCACCGAGGCTTAATCATGTCTGCACGCCTGCTCTATGTGATGGATCCGATGTGTTCGTGGTGCTGGGGATTTGCCCCGGTGGCCAAGGCATTGGTGGAGCAGGCGCAGGCCGCCGGGGTGGAATTGCACCTGGTGGTCGGCGGGTTGCGCACCGGCAGCGGTTCGGCGCTGGAGCCAACCACCCGGCGCTACATTCTCGAACACTGGCAGGCGGTCACCGAGGCCACCGGCCAGCCGTTCAAGTTCGAAGGCGCGTTGCCCGACGGTTTTGTCTACGATACCGAGCCGGCCTGCCGGGCCATCGTTACGGCGCGCAGCCTGGCGCCGGATTGCGCGTGGAAACTGGTCGGGTTGATCCAGCACGCGTTTTACGCTGAAGGTCGCGATGTCACCCAGGCCAGCGTTCTGGTGGAGCTGGCAGAGAAGGCCGGCGTCCCGCGCATCGAATTTGCTGCCCTGTTCGATCATGCCGATCAACACAAGGCGACCCAGGCCGATTTTACTTGGGTCCAGGATCTGGGCATCGCCGGATTCCCGACCCTGCTCGCCGAACGCAACGGCCAACTGGCGTTGCTGACCAACGGCTACCAGCCGCTCAGTGAACTGTCACCGCTGCTCGGTCGATGGCTGGAGCGCGCGGCCTGTGTCTGACCCGGCCGATGACACGCCAGCCGTCAAGCGTGTCGACCGGCTGAGCTGGGCTGAAGTCCGGCGACTGGCACTTCATCACAAAAAATCCCTGTGGATCGCCAACGGCGTGGCCGTACTGGCGACGCTGTGCAGCGTTCCGATTCCGTTGCTGTTGCCGTTGCTGGTGGACGAAGTCCTGCTCGGCCATGGCGATGCCGCGCTGAAAGTCATGAACCACCTGCTGCCCTCGATGTGGCAGCAGGCGGCGGGCTACATCGGCCTGATGCTGGTGGTGACGCTGACCCTGCGTTGCAGCGCCCTGTGTTTTGGCGTGTTGCAGGCGCGATTGTTTGCGCGACTGGCCAAGGACATCGTGTACCGCATCCGCGTGCGGCTGATCGAGCGTCTGAAACGGATCTCCCTCGGCGAATACGAAAGCCTGGGCAGTGGCACAGTCACCACGCACCTGGTCACCGACCTCGACACCCTCGACAAGTTTGTCGGAGAAACCCTCAGTCGTTTTCTGGTGGCGATGCTGACGCTGGTCGGCACTGCCAGCATCCTGATGTGGATGCACTGGAAACTGGCGCTGCTGATCCTGCTGTTCAACCCCTTGGTGATTTACGCCACGGTGCAGTTGGGCAAACGGGTCAAACACCTGAAGAAACTGGAGAACGACAGCACCTCGCGTTTCACCCAGGCGCTGAGCGAAACCCTCGATGCGATCCAGGAAGTGCGTGCCGGCAACCGTCAGGGCTTCTTCCTGGGGCGCCTTGGCCTGCGGGCTCAGGAAGTGCGCAACTACGCGGTCAACTCGCAGTGGAAGACCGACGCTTCGAACCGCGCCAGCGGCCTGTTGTTTCAGTTCGGCATCGATATCTTTCGCGCGGCGGCCATGTTGACGGTGTTGTTCTCTGACCTGTCGATTGGCCAGATGCTCGCGGTGTTCAGCTACCTGTGGTTCATGATCGGTCCGGTCGAACAACTGCTGAACCTGCAATATGCCTATTACGCGGCGGGCGGTGCGCTGTCGCGGATCAATGAACTGCTGGCCCGCGCCGACGAGCCGCAATACCCCGGCGGCGTCGACCCGTTCAAGGGCCGCGATACGGTCGGGATTCAAGTGCAGGGTCTGAGCTTCGGTTACGGCGACGAACTGGTGCTGGATCAGTTGAACCTGTCCATCGCCCCCGGTGAAAAAGTGGCGATTGTCGGCGCCAGCGGTGGCGGCAAAAGTACCCTCGTGCAATTGCTGCTGGGCCTGTACACGCCACTGGCGGGGACGATCCGTTTCGGCGGCTCGAGCCAGCAGGAAATCGGCCTGGAAACGGTTCGGGAAAACGTCGCTGTGGTGTTGCAACATCCGGCGCTGTTCAACGACACCGTGCGCGCCAACCTGACCATGGGCCGTACCCGCAGCGATGAAGCCTGCTGGCAGGCACTGGAAATCGCCCAGCTCGAACCCACCATCCGCGCCTTGCCGGACGGCCTCGACAGCATCGTCGGCCGCTCCGGCGTGCGTCTGTCCGGGGGGCAGCGGCAACGGCTGGCTATCGCCCGGATGATCCTCGCCGAACCCAAAGTGGTGATCCTCGACGAAGCGACGTCAGCCCTCGATGCCGCGACCGAATACAACCTGCACCAGGCCATGGCGCGCTTCCTCCATGGCCGCACAACGCTGATCATCGCCCACCGCTTGTCGGCGGTGAAACAGGCAGACCGGGTGCTGGTGTTCGACGGCGGGCAAGTGGCCGAAGATGGCGACCATCAGCAACTGATTGCCGATGGTGGTTTGTACGCCAAGCTTTATGGGCATTTGCAGCGGTTGTAGGTCAGCTCCACAAGACCTTCAGTGCATCCGCACCACCGTTGTGGCCGAACTCCTTCATGACCACTGAACAGCTGGTGCATGGTGGCATGGTGGTCGCCACATCCACCGATGTGATCATTTTGTTGTCCGGGTACTTTTGCCGAAGCACACTGATCAGTTTGGATTCACTGTCCAGCGAGGTCGGTCGACTGGTCATCTCCGGTTTGTAGTTGTGTACATCCTTGATCGAATGGGGAATAGCCAATATTTTTCCCCGTGGGGAGACGTTCAAAGAAGTTCTGGCAAATGTCTGGCCGAAGTCGATGTTGAAGTAAGTCGTATCGCCGACGATGACCTTGTCCGGGGCGAATGGAGGTTTGAACAGTGGCAGTTCCCCTGTGTGTCCCTTTGCGCCGGAGACACTGACGTAAACCTCACGCTTGCCGGTCGAGGTTACGATGTCGGCGTAAGCGATGTTTCTCGCGTTCTCGGTTTGCAGGCGACGCGGGAGCAGATTCTGGAGTTTTTCCATCGTTTGATTGATCCGCAAGTCGGCGCCTGACTCGACCTTGATGGTTTTCTCAACAAACAGTGTGTCGAATATGTTCGCAGCCCTTTGGCGTAGGGGCTCTGGTGCGGTGCTGCTGCGAGACCAGGACGCTGTTCCGGTCGGGCGTTGGCTGACAATCATCCGCGTGGAGTGGTCGAACAGCACCGCCTCACCGGGACTGGTGTCGACCTTGAGCAGCTTGAGCGTATTGGGTGGATACCGGTGGCCACCAATCGGAATGGCAATCTGGTCCATAGTTTTCAGTGCGCGCTCTACTGCCGGCACACCGTGGATTCTCGCCATGTTGTTGGCATTGAGTGAGCCGGTATAGACGGTCATCAGTTCTTTTCGCAAATCGGCGGGCAGAGTTTTGGCCTGGCGCAGTTTCAGGGGGCCGGAAATGTTTTGCCCCTTGGAAAGTTCGGCGACGTAGAAGGCACCGGCATCCAGCCGGGTAAATATATAGTGCTTCGATCCGTCCAGAGCCGGAACAATGGTGGCGCCGGCCTGGAAGGTGTCGAATTCACCTCGGGTTCCGTAGGGCGTTTTTACGTTGATTCTGCCGTATATCCCTTTCTGAAACTCCATCGTTGCGTCGAGCTGGTTTCTTCTTTTCAGGTGTTTGAGAAGCTTCGCTCGCCCATCAACAGCGGGCGTGTAGATGCTGTCTCCGAACCAGGGGGCCCAGCCTTTGCTTTCGTCGAAACTGCCGGTACCCGGGGTCGGCGCGGGATCACCGGTGACAAAGCGTGTTTTGCAGACATTGTTACCAGCGCGCCGTACCCGACAGGGCATCGCTTTGAACATCGACAGATCATCAATCAGATCGGCCCGACGCAATTGATCGCCATCCAGACGATAGGGGATGTCATCAATCAACAGTGTGGTTCGGCCATCGACCTCCAGCATTTCACGAACGTGGGCGTGTTCCGGGACTTCGGCCAGAGCGTGGGATTCGGTGGGCGGCAGCTTCCTGAAAGTGGATCTGCCCTGGATGAGATCCCGGCTGTTGTTGCGCAGGCGCGGGCCATAGGGCAGGGATGTCAACGGGTCGACCAGATGCAGTTGTTCCAGATCCAACGCATTTGTGTGACGCACAATGACGTCATCGATGCCGTTGACCGTTGCCAGCTCGTCAGTATTGGCCAGCGGCTTCCAGTTCCCCGGATCGATGGCCTGGGGCAGGTTATGAACCAGTCGGTAGCGGTCAGCATGTCCCGTGAGTTTTCTGATCCCGCCGATACTCGCCCGACCGATGAACAGCAGTCCTCTGCCGGCACCGCTTCCCAGACTTTTAAGCAGTGTGGGAATGCCATCGAGCGGGTTGAGATTTGCCAGTGAATGGGTCAGAAGCTTGCGAGTCAGCGTCGAGAAGGACGGCAGGCTCGCTTTGATAGCCATGCGACTGCTGCCGACAGTGGCACGAAGCAGGCGCACCGAGCCCGAGATGAATTTGCCGATAGGGCAAAGGAACGATGCGAGATCAAACAGGAGTCCGACCCCGCCCATGATTTTGCCTGAGGTGCTGTCCGACAGAAGATCATCGATGCTGCCCCAGAAAGGCACGAATCCCTTGACGATGGACACGAACGTTTCCAGGCGCTTCTCGGTTTTCGCCCGAGCGGCGTCGAAGGACGTCATGCCGCGGGCCTGTATGTGCAGTTGCTGTTCATCTACATAGAGAAAGTTCGTTGCGATATAACCCGCCAGTTCATTCAGTCGGGATGTCGTCAGGAGGGCTTCACCCTCGGCATCCGTCGGGCCGGATGATACCGCTGCCGGCATGAACCCCATGATATCGAGGTATCCCGGACACGATGCCCGCTCTGCCGGCACTCTGCCGTGGAAGTGGGCGGACCAGTCGAGCAGGAGGGAAGTGCTCAAATTGCGCTCGGGCGAATAGCTTTGTCCCGGGATCGAGGCGTGCAGTGGAAACTCTGTTCGAACGCCATCGATTGTGGAAAACCTCAAACCGGTTCGCTGACGAACGACGCCCGCGCTCGGGATGAGCTCGTAGTAAGTGATGTCTGTGTTGTAAATCACTTTCAGAACGAATCCCTTCCTTGCCCGGATCTGCTCCGACTTCTCGTTCGGCGCGGTTTTCTGCCGCAGGCTCAGCACCTGGACTTCACCTTGAGCCAGCGCCCGGCGATCTGCCGCTGGCAGTGATCTCAGCAAGCTGGCAATCAGCGATTGATAAGCCTGTCTGATGGTTGTCAGGTAGTCGTTGAACGCAGTTTCGAACCGGGCGTTGATGTCAGGCAAGAAATTGCCGGCCCAACTGTAGACGCCGTCTTCGACCCGGTCATAACCGCCGCGCCAGTTTTCCCGCTCGGCATGGAGCACTCGCTGTCCATCGAGCCTCAGTGCGGTGGTCGAACGCGTTGTACCATCGGGCATGGAGACGATCCATCGCTTGCTGCCATCAAGCTGACCGTCTGCATAGACGTCGAGAAAGTCCTGGCCCTGCTGCTTGTTCAGATCCAGTGGTGCCCTGGAATGGCTGTGACTCGGATCCGCCGACAACAATTTGCGCCCGTCCCGTGCGAACGTGACGCCTCTGAAAACGTTCGTCATGACCTGCCTGGCCATCTGCAGTCGCTCAGGTGGACGCAAGTCCAGTGTCTTCACGGCGTTGTTCAGGCGCTCGGTGTGTTCTTCCAGAGTCGACAGTGCGCGGTTGATATCTTCCTGGTCGTAAGCGGTTGTCGTTCGCTGCGCAATGGCGCCCGTGCAGACGGCCCATTCCAGGGCAGGAGCCATACGCAGTCGTGCAATCGCCTCGAGTTGTTCGGCCGATGCGCCGGCGCTGCGTTGCAGCGGCAGATCAACCAGTTGCTGGAAGGACAAGGGCGCTGATTGATCCAGACCGGTTTCCTCGGCCAGCAGTACGCCGTGCATGAAGTTCACCCAGACCACGGAGGTCTTGTAACGAAGCTCCGGTGGTACATCGTGCACGCTGAAGTCTTTCGAAAGGCGGGTCTGGAATACCCGAGCCAGAAGGATCGCCTCTTTGGTGTTGGCAACCCGGCCGCTGCGCAGCAAATGCTGTTCGAATTCGTGGCGCAAGGTCTGGTAGCTCTTGCCCCAGTGGGCCGGGTCTTGCCAGTGAAAACCGGCGAGCGCTTGCGGCTCGTCAGCTGAGGGGGTGTGCAGATAGAGGCAGATGGCTTTGCAGATCAATTGATAACGCACCGACGCCGGCGTCTGTTCGCCTGGGGAAGCGCCGTACCATTTGAGCTTTTTCAGTAGCCGTTCTGTCAGATCCAGTGATTCCGGGGTATTGAGTATTCGCTGGAGGAAAACCGAAGGTGTTGCGCGCAGCGCTTCCGGGGCCGCGAGGCGCAGGATATCGCCACTCAAATGACGAATCAGCGAGGGCTTGCCGATCAGAAAGGATTTGACCGTTTCGATCATTCGTTCATTGATGCGTTTCGCCGTGTACTGTTCAAGGGTCATGGAGGGCGCAGGGGCTGGTGTCGCAAGCTGCGCGGCCTTGAACCTTTTCCGGTCCCGGGCGGTCGGTCGGGGAACCAGGGATTCGATATCCGGGCCGGCATCCAGACCCAGCGTCTTGCGAGCGCTCGATTCTGCAATTGCCGATGGATCGATTGAAGCTGGAGACGTCGAGGTCATGTCACACTCCTTGTGAAAGCATTCCCGCCAAAAAGGGAGAATGCCTGGAGTGCCCAGTTAATCGGTCCCGCCTGCGAGTGTGGCCGTATATATGTCTATCCGGCTTCTGTCCTGAACTGAGGCGGATCCGTCGCTTGCCGGAACCGGGAAGGCCTCCTAGTCTTGGGGGGATGTTCGCAGGACGATCAGGCAGTGCTCATGCAAGGAATACCATGAAGCAAAAGCGGACTCTCGGAACGCCTCGGTTGTTGGGCATCGTCTGGCCATTCATCGCCGTCGTTTTGTTTCAGGCGTTGCTGGGGGGCGTGAGTCTTTATGTCCTGTCGGCCGTTCGCGGTTATGTGGCGGGCGAGAGCCTGTGGTCCAAGGGCCAGAAAGACGCCATCTATTACCTCAACCTGTACGCCGACAGCCGTGATGATGCGATCTACCTCAAGTACCAGAACGCCATTGCCGTGCCTCAGGGCGGTCATCAATTGCGTCTGGCACTGGACAAGCAACCGCCCGACCTGCAGGCGGCACGCGAGGGCATTCTCAAGGGCGGCAACCACCCGGACGATGTCTCCAGCCTGATCTGGCTGTACCTGAATTTCCGTCACTTCAGTTATCTGGAAATTGCCATCGACCGCTGGACCCTGGGCGATGCCTATCTGGTAGAGCTCGACGGCGTGGCGCAGGAGATGCATCAGCGCATCACCGCCAATGCCGCCACCGAGGCCGATATCCGCCGCTGGAAGGACCGGATCTTTGCGATCAACGACGGCGTGACCCCGGCCGCCAAGGCGTTCAGCGATGCCCTGGGTGAAGGCTCGCGGATGATTCTGCGCCTGCTGCTGTTTACCAACCTGGCCACCGCACTGGGCCTGATCGTGCTGGCGCTGCTGCGCACCCGCAAACTGCTCAAGCAGCGTCATGCTTTCGCCGAAGCGTTGCAACTGGAAAAAGATCGCGCGCATGTCACCCTGCATTCGATTGGCGACGGTGTGATCACCACCGACGTGAGCGGGGCGATCGACTACATGAATCCGGCCGCCGAAGCGTTGACCCACTGGAAGGCCGAGCAGGCGTCCGGTCTGCCGCTGGCGGCGTTGTTCAATTTGCTGGATGACAACGCCCAGACGGAAGGGCTGACCCTGATCGAGCACATTCTCAGTGGCCAGCTGACCGGCGGCAGCGAACACTCGAAGCTGATCCAGCGACTGGACGGCAGCACGGTGTCGGTGACCTTGGTCGGTGCGCCGATCCGCAATGCCGGCAAGGTCAGTGGGGCGGTGCTGGTGCTGCATGACATGACCCAGGAGCGGCAATACATCGCCAATCTGTCATGGCAGGCCACCCACGATGCACTGACCGGGCTGGCCAACCGTCGCGAGTTCGAATACCGGCTCGAACAGGCGCTGCACAACCTGACGCGCCAGGCCGGGCGGCATGCGCTGATGTTCCTCGATCTGGATCAATTCAAACTGGTCAATGACACCTGCGGGCATGCGGCCGGCGATGAGTTGCTGCGGCATATCTGCGCGTTGCTGCAATCGGGTCTGCGCGAAGGCGACACCCTGGCGCGGCTGGGCGGCGACGAGTTCGGCATCCTGCTGGAGAACTGCGCACCGGAGGCGGCGGAGAAGATCGCCGAGGGGCTGCGTCAGACCGTGCAAAATCTGCATTTTGTCTGGAAGGGGCGGCCATTCCTGACCACCGTCAGCATTGGTCTGGTGCACGTCGCACAGAACCCGACCACTCTCGAGGCCTCGTTGCGGGCCGCCGATATGGCTTGCTACATGGCCAAGGAAAAGGGTCGCAACCGGGTGCAGGTCTACCATGCCGACGACTCGGAATTGTCCCTGCGCTTTGGCGAGATGGCCTGGGTGCAACGCCTGCACATGGCCCTGGAAGAAAACCGCTTCTGCCTCTACGCCCAGGAAATCGCCCCGCTGGGTTCGGTTGCCGGTGGCACTCGCGGACATATCGAAATTCTGCTGCGTCTGCATGACGAAGCGGGCCGGATGATTCTGCCGGACAGTTTCATACCGGCGGCGGAACGTTACGGTTTGATGACCTCGCTGGATCGATGGGTTGTTCAGAATGTATTTAAGGTTATTGCTCAATGTATTAACGATAAGTGCGAAGGCCCTCTGGCAATGTGTGCGATTAATCTTTCAGGCATTACTATCGGAGATGACGCGTTCTTGCACTTTCTGCGGGAACAGTTTGATAACTACGGCATACCGCCTGAAATGATTTGTTTTGAAATTACAGAAACCAGTGCCATTGCAAATCTCGGGAGCGCAATCAGATTTATTAATGAACTCAAAGGCTTGGGATGTTATTTTTCGCTGGATGACTTTTGCGCCGGAATGTCTTCATTCGCTTATCTGAAACATTTGCCTGTAGACTTCCTGAAGATCGACGGGAGTTTCGTAAAGGATATGCTGGACGACCCGATTAACCGTGCAATGGTCGAAGTGATCAATCACATCGGGCATGTCATGGGTAAGCAGACAATTGCCGAGTTTGTCGAAACAGCGCAGATCGAGCAGGCATTGCTTGAAATCGGCGTGGATTACGCTCAGGGTTATGTAGTGGAGCGTCCGCAGTTGTTTACCTGTGACAGTTTGCAAAGTCGGCCCGCCAGACCGCAGCCGTTGTTATTCAAGGCGCCTGGCACGTTCCGTTGAAATCTCTTGCCGATCCTTACAATCACAAATCAAAAGGAGCCGAACAGTGATCGACACATTCAACCGAACCGGACCACTCATGGAAGCTGCAAGTTATCCCGCCTGGGCGCAACAACTGATCCAGGATTGCAGCGAGAGCAAACGCCGGGTTGTCGAACATGAACTTTATCTGCGTATGCGTGATAACAAGCTCAGCGCCAGAACCATGCGCCAGTACCTGATCGGGGGCTGGCCCGTCGTTGAGCAATTCGCGTTGTACATGGCGCAGAATCTCACCAAGACCAAATTCGCCCGTCATCCGGGTGAAGACATGGCGCGGCGCTGGTTGATGCGCAATATTCGCGTCGAACTCAACCACGCCGATTATTGGCTGCATTGGAGCCGGGCCCATGGGGTGAGCCTGGAAGATCTGCAGGCGCAGCAAGTGCCGCCGGAATTGCACGCCCTGAGCCACTGGTGCTGGCACACCAGTTCGGCGGATTCACTGATTGTGGCCATCGCGGCCACCAACTACGCCATCGAAGGCGCGACCGGGGAGTGGTCGGCGCTGGTGTGTTCGACGGGTGTCTATGCCGCCGCTTTTCCTGAAGAGGATCGCAAGCGGGCCATGAAGTGGCTGAAGATGCACGCCCAGTACGACGATGCCCATCCGTGGGAAGCGCTGGAGATCATCTGCACCCTCGCCGGGATGAACCCGAGCAAAGCCCTGCAGGCGGAGCTGCGACAGGCGATCTGCAAGAGTTATGACTACATGTACCTGTTCCTCGAGCGCTGCATGCAGCTCGAACTGTCGGAGCGGGTGATGGTCGGGCGTGAGCGTCGGGCACTGGTCGAGAGCTAGTTTCGGCGACATCAATAAAAAACGGGAGCCCTGGCTCCCGTTTTTTGTTGGCAGCGAATATCTAGCCCGCCATGGTCAGGCGATTGCGACCCTCGCGCTTGGCCACATACAGCGCGCTGTCGGCACGGCGCAGCAGGCTTTCGGCGGATTCGCCCGGCAACAGGGTCGAGCAGCCGAGACTCACGGTCAGTTCGATCAATCGATTATTGGCATAGTAATCCTGGGCCTGGGCTGCCTGACGCAGGCGCTCACCGACCATGGCGGCCGCATCACGCCCGGTGTTGGACAGCAGAATCAGAAACTCTTCCCCGCCATAACGGAACACCATATCGACATTGCGCAACTGGCCCTTGATCGATGCCGCCACGGCTTTGAGCACGTCGTCGCCGGCGCTGTGACCATGGAGGTCGTTGACCTGTTTGAAATGGTCGATGTCCAGCATCAGCAACGACAACGGTTGCAGGTGCCGGCGGGACATCTCGATTTCACGTTGCAGTGTCTGCTCCATGGCAATACGGTTGCCGGCACCGGTCAATGGATCACGCAGGGCGCTTTGCGTGGCGGCGCGGTAGAGCAGGGCATTGCGCATCGGGTACAGCAGGGCGGACAGCAGCGATTCGAGATTGCCCAGTTCCTGTTCGCTGAAGCGCTGGTTGCGGCGGAACACCAGCTCACCCATGTGCTCGCCTTCGTGGCTGAGGCGGTAGCTGGCCGAGTGGTGGCCGCGGGCACCGAACTCCAGGCGCAGGTCGCTGTCGTTGTGCACGTAGGTCAAGGCGTCCAGCGGCACCAGACGCTGAACTTCGCGGAAAAACAGACCGAGGATGCGTTGAGGTTCAAGGCTGGTTTGCAGTTGCAGGCTCATTTGCTGGCGCAGTTGCGCCAGGCTGACAGGTCGCGCCAGGAGAGGCGGCTGCTGACCAAAGCCCAGGCGTTGCAATTTGGCACTGTCGAAGTCAATTGCAGTGGTCTGGGAGGGTGATTTCATATGGCGTGAGCCCCTAAGCAGTAAGTCTGTCTTACAGGCTGGGTGAGAGCGGCTATGGGCTGCGCGTCATACTGATCCATCAGTCCCGTAGGACATTTGGCGTAAGTTTAGTCTGCCCGATGACGATTAGTCAGCTATCGAATCAGGCCTTGCCCGACTGCCTTCACTCGGCGTGCTTTGAGGAAATGTAGAGCGAAAGTCATGCCATACGGTTCATATTTTATTAAAACCGTTCTTAATCAATGGCTTGGGATTTTAGCGGGAGAAGGGGCGGTGGTTATTTGACTGAATTTGCTGCGCTCAAAGCGGCAATTGCATGCCGCGACGGTATTCCGCCACGGCAACAAATGCGACGTATGGCATTACTGGGCGTTGAAGGCCTGACCATTGATACCGGTGCTGTCCGGGCCCATCAGGTAGAGGTAGACCGGCATGATCTCTTCCGGCGTCGGATTGTTCAGCGGGTTTTCACCCGGATACGCCTGGGCACGCATGCTGGTGCGGGTTCCCCCGGGGTTGATGCTGTTGGAGCGCACCGGCGCCACGCCGTCGACTTCGTCGGCCAGGGTTTGCATCAGACCTTCGGTAGCGAACTTCGATACGCCATAGGCGCCCCAGTAAGCACGGCCCTTGCGGCCGACACTGCTGGAGGTGAAGACCACCGAGGCATCCTGCGACAGTTTCAGCAGCGGCAGCAGGGTGCTGGTGAGCATGAACATCGCGTTGACGTTGACCTGCATGACACGCATGAAGTTTTCACCGGACAACTGCTCGATCGGCGTACGCGGGCCAATGATCGAGGCGTTGTGCAGCAGGCCGTCAAGATGGCCGAACTCGGTCTCGATCATTGCCGCCAGCTCATCGTATTGATGGGGCAGGGCGGTTTCGAGGTTGAACGGGATCACTGCCGGCTGCGGATGCCCGGCGGCTTCGATTTCGTCGTAGACCTGGGTCAGGTTGGCTTCGGTCTTGCCCAGCAGCAGCACGGTCGCACCGTGGGCGGCGTAGGTCTTGGCGGCAGCCGCGCCGATGCCGCGACCGGCACCGGTGACCAGAATGACCCGATCCTTGAGCAATTCGGGGCGAGCGGAATAATCAAACATAAGAAACCTCTAATCCATTAACTTCTGATCGTTCCCGCGTCTTGCGCGGGAATGCAGCGATGGTCGCTTTGCAGCACCACTCAGCAACTGCACAGAGCGTTATCCAGCACCTTGCGCAACTCCAGCGGATGATCCACCACCACGTCCGCGCCCCAATGACGAGGGTTGTCGTCGGGGTGAATGTAGCCATAGGTCACGGCAGCGGTCCTGGTGCCGGCGTCACGGCCGGATTCGATATCGCGCAGATCATCGCCGATAAACAGAACACTCGACGGATCCAGATCAAGTATCTTGCAGGCAAGGATCAGCATCTCGGGATCCGGCTTGCTGTTCTTCACGTGATCCGGGCAGATCAGCAGCGCAGAGCGCTCGGCCAGTCCCAGTTGCTGCATGATCGGCTCGGCGAAACGCAGCGGCTTGTTGGTGACTACACCCCAGACCAGATTGGCTTTCTCGATGTCGGCCAGTAATTCGCCCATGCCGTCGAACAGCTTGCTGTGCACGGCGCAACCCACCAGATAGCGCTCGAGGAACTCCAGACGCAACTCCTCGAAGCCCGGCGACTCCGGATCCATCGAGAACGTCACCGCGACCATGGCCTTGGCGCCGCCGGAGATTTCATCGCGGATGTGTTTTTCGTTCATCGGCGGCAAGCCACGATCCGCGCGCATCGCCTGGCAGATGGCGATAAAGTCCGGCGCGGTGTCGAGCAGAGTGCCGTCCATGTCGAAAAGGACTGCTCTGATGGCCATCGGCTTACTCCTCGCGCAGGGTCTGGATCATGTAGTTGACGTCAACGTCCGCTGCCAGCTTGTAGTGCTTGGTCAGCGGGTTGTAGGTCAGACCGATGATGTCCTTGACGGTCAGGCCGGCCATGCGGCTCCAGGCACCCAGCTCGGACGGACGGATGAATTTCTTGAAGTCGTGGGTGCCGCGCGGCAGCAGCTTCATGATGTATTCGGCGCCGACGATGGCGAACAGGTACGCTTTCGGGTTGCGGTTGATGGTGGAGAAGAACACCTGGCCGCCGGGCTTGACCATGCGGAAACAGGCGCGGATCACCGAGGACGGATCCGGCACGTGCTCGAGCATTTCCAGGCAGGTGACAACGTCGAACTGCTCGGGCATTTCTTCAGCCAGGGCTTCGGCGGTGATCTGGCGGTACTCGACATTCACCCCGGATTCCAGCTGATGCAGTTGCGCGACCGCCAACGGTGCTTCGCCCATGTCGATGCCGGTCACGGTCGCGCCGCGCTGGGCCATGGCTTCGCTGAGAATGCCGCCGCCGCAACCGACGTCGAGGACCTTTTTGCCGGCCAGGTTGACGCGCTCGTCAATCCAGTTGACCCGCAGCGGGTTGATGTCGTGCAGCGGTTTGAACTCGCTTTCGCGATCCCACCAACGATGGGCCAGGGCTTCGAATTTGGCGATTTCGGCGTGGTCGACGTTGCTCATGATTCAATCCTCTAAAACTTGAAAAAGGCTGTAGCCCTGGAGTTTGACCCAGGGTGTTTACGATTCGGTGTGGCCGCTGATGCGTCGGCCCCAGGCCCGGGCGGTTTCGCCGAGCAGTTGTTCGTCAAGTCGGGTCAGACGCCGGTCGTCAAGCAACTGCTTGCCGGCAACCCACAGGTGTTTCACGCAGTCGCGACCGGTGGCGTATATAAGCTGCGAGACCGGGTCATAGACTGGTTGTTGCGCCAGGCCGGACAGGTCGAAGGCGACGATGTCTGCGGCCTTGCCGAGCTCCAGCGAGCCGGTCTCGGCTTCGATTCCCAAGGCACGCGCGCCGTTCAGCGTGGCCATGCGCAAGGCCCGATGGGCGTCCAGCGCGGTGGCCGAGCCGGCGACGGCTTTGGCCAGCAGGGCGGCGGTGCGGGTTTCGCCCAGCAGATCCAGGTCATTGTTGCTCGCGGCGCCATCGGTGCCGACCGCGACGTTGACCCCGGCCTGCCACAGGCGCTCCACCGGGCAGAAGCCGCTGGCCAGTTTCAGGTTCGACTCCGGGCAGTGGATCACGCTGGTGTTGCTTTCTACCAGCAACGCCAGGTCGTCATCGCTGATCTGGGTCATGTGCACCGCCTGGAAACGCGGGCCGAGCAGGCCGAGGCGACCGAGACGTGCCAGCGGGCGTTCGCCGCGCTGTTCGACCGCTTGCTGTACTTCGAAAGCGGTTTCGTGAACGTGCATGTGGATCGAGGCGTCAAGTTCTTCGGCGATCACGCGGATTTTTTCCAGGTTCTCGTCGCCCACGGTGTAGGGTGCATGAGGGCCGAAGGTGATCTTGATGCGTTCGTGATGCTTCAGGTCGCCGAACAGTTCGACGCCCTGACGAATGGCTTCATCGGCGCTGGCGGCACCCGGAATCGGGAAATCGAGGATCGGAATCGCGATCTGCGCACGGATTCCACTGTTGTGCACGCGCTCGCTCGCAACCTTCGGGAAGAAGTACATGTCCGAGAAACAGGTGATGCCACCTTTTATCTGCTCGGCGATGGCCAGGTCGGTGCCGTCACGCACAAAATCTTCATCGACCCATTTGCCCTCGGCCGGCCAGATGTGGTTTTCCAGCCATGTCATCAGCGGCAGATCGTCGGCCAGGCCACGGAACAGGGTCATGGCAGCATGGCCGTGGGCGTTGATCAGGCCGGGGCTGAGCAGAACGTCCGGCAGTTCGCGGACTTCGGCAGCGTTACACTTCAGCGCTTCGGCACGCGGGCCGATAAACACGATGCGCCCGTCGCGGATGCCCAGGCCATGCTCCTTGAGCACAACGCCTGCAGGTTCGACGGGTACCAGCCAGGTTGGCAGCAATAATAAGTCGAGCACAATGGCAGGTTTCGGCATCGAGGGTCGGTTCCAGTGCTTTTGTAAAGGATGGCGAAGTATACCCGAGCGTCTTCGCGGGGGGATCGCTATAATCGCCGGCTTTTGTTCATGAGTGCGGGGTGAGGGATGCGCGATCGACTGTTGGCTGCGGAGAAAGTAAAGGCCATCGATTGGCGTGATGGCGCGCTCCACCTGCTGGATCAGCGCGTTTTGCCGTTCGAGGAAAACTGGATCGCCTACACCAGCGCCGCCGGCGTGGCCGAGGCAATCCGCTCGATGGTGGTGCGCGGTGCGCCAGCCATCGGTATCAGTGCCGCATACGGCATCGTGCTGGCGGCCCGTGCCCGGATTGCCGAAGGTGGCGACTGGTACGCGGCGCTGGAAGAGGATTTCATGCTGCTGGCCGACTCTCGTCCGACAGCGGTCAACCTGTTCTGGGCGTTGAACCGCATGCACGACCGCCTGGATCGCTTGAAGGAAAACGCCGATCCGTTGGCGGCGCTGGAAGCCGAAGCCATCGCCATTCATGAAAGTGATCGCGAAGCCAACCTGACCATGGCTCAACTTGGCGTCGACCTGATCCGCAAGCATCAGGGCAATGCCCAGGCGATTCTGACGCACTGCAACACCGGCGCCCTGGCCACTGGCGGTTTTGGCACGGCGCTCGGAGTGATTCGCGCAGCGTTCATCGAGGGCATGGTCGAGCGTGTCTACGCCGACGAAACCCGGCCGTGGCTGCAAGGCTCGCGGCTGACCGCGTGGGAGCTGGCCAACGAAGGCATTCCGGTGACCCTGAACGCCGACTCCGCCGCTGCGCACATCATGAAGACCAAAGGCGTGACCTGGGTGATCGTCGGCGCCGACCGGATCACCGCCAACGGCGACGTGGCGAACAAGATCGGCACCTATCAACTGGCGGTCAACGCCATGCACCACGGCGTGCGCTTCATGGTGGTAGCGCCGAGTTCGACCATCGACATGAATCTGGCCAGCGGGGATGACATCCCTATCGAAGAGCGCGACGGCGCCGAGTTGCTGGAGGTTGGCGGCAAGCGTGTCGGGGCGGATGTCGAGGCGTTCAATCCGGTATTTGACGTAACGCCGGCGGACCTGATCGATGCAATCGTCACCGAGAAAGGCATCGTCGAGCGCCCGGACACCGCGAAAATGGCCCAGTTGATGTGCCGCAAGCGCCTGCATTGATTGACGCTGGCGTCTGTTCGGACGCTATCGCTGGCAAGCCAGCTCCCACAGGTTTTGTGCACGCCGCCGATCTTGTGGGAGCTGCGGTGCGACGACTCGACTTGCCAGCGATGAGGCCATTATTGTCAATAAACATCCCCAAACCTGACCTCAAATTCGCATTCAGGGAAGCTCTGAGCCTCTCTCGTCCCCGTTAAGCCTGTCATCGGTCAACTAACTATGCTCCATGCGCATCTGGGGGATAGGTGCGTGGCGGCTCTTGTGATAACATCCGGCGTTTTCCGAGGCAGTCCCACGGGGTTGTCTTCACTGCGCAAATCCAGGGTCAACTTGTCGATTTGTCGTAAGTCGGCGCATGGCACTCGGCCTGCATCGACGAGCTTCGTGCGTCCCCTATGGATATGGCGAAGTTTCACCAGAAAAAGGAATCAGGCTTCTCATGGGCGAACTGGCCAAAGAAATCCTCCCGGTCAATATCGAAGACGAGCTGAAACAGTCCTACCTCGACTACGCGATGAGCGTGATCGTCGGCCGTGCACTGCCGGATGCGCGCGATGGCTTGAAGCCCGTGCACCGTCGCGTGCTGTTCGCGATGAGCGAGCTGGGCAACGACTTCAACAAGCCGTACAAGAAATCTGCCCGTGTCGTCGGTGACGTGATCGGTAAGTATCACCCGCACGGTGATACCGCGGTGTACGACACCATCGTCCGCATGGCGCAGCCTTTCTCCCTGCGTTACCTGCTGGTCGACGGCCAGGGCAACTTCGGTTCGGTGGACGGCGACAACGCCGCGGCCATGCGATACACCGAAGTGCGCATGACCAAGCTGGCGCACGAGCTGCTGGCGGACCTGCACAAGGAAACCGTGGACTGGGTGCCGAACTACGACGGCACCGAACTGATCCCGGCGGTCATGCCGACCCGCGTACCGAACCTGCTGGTCAACGGTTCCAGCGGTATCGCCGTGGGCATGGCGACCAACATTCCGCCGCACAACCTCGGTGAAGTCATCGACGGTTGCCTGGCCCTCATCGACAATCCCGAGCTGACCGTCGATGAGCTGATGCAATACATTCCCGGTCCGGACTTCCCGACTGCCGCGATCATCAACGGTCGCGCCGGCATCATCGAAGCCTACCGCACCGGCCGTGGCCGCATTTACATGCGCGCCCGCTCGATCATCGAAGACATCGACAAGGTCGGTGGCCGTCAGCAGATCGTTATCACCGAACTCCCTTACCAGCTGAACAAGGCGCGTCTGATCGAGAAGATCGCCGAGCTGGTAAAAGAGAAGAAACTCGAAGGCATCACCGAGCTGCGCGACGAGTCCGACAAGGACGGTATGCGCGTGGTGATCGAACTGCGTCGCGGCGAAGTGCCTGAGGTGATCCTCAACAACCTCTATGCCCAGACCCAGCTGCAATCGGTATTCGGCATCAACATCGTTGCGCTGATCGACGGCCGTCCGCGGATCCTGAACCTCAAGGACCTGCTGGAAGCCTTCGTCCGTCACCGTCGCGAAGTGGTGACCCGCCGTACCGTGTTCGAACTGCGCAAGGCGCGCGAGCGTGGTCACATCCTCGAAGGTCAGGCCGTTGCCCTGTCGAACATCGACCCGGTGATCGCCCTGATCAAGGCTTCGCCGACCCCGTCGGAAGCCAAGGAAGCGCTGGTCAGCACGCCGTGGGAATCCACTGCCGTGGTGGCGATGGTGGAGCGTGCCGGTGCCGATTCGTGCCGTCCGGAAAACCTCGATCCGCAATACGGTCTGCGCGACGGCAAGTACTTCCTGTCGCCAGAGCAGGCGCAAGCCATTCTGGAGCTGCGTCTGCACCGCCTGACCGGTCTGGAACACGAAAAGCTGCTGGCCGAGTATCAAGAGATCCTCAACCAGATCGGCGAGCTGATCCGCATCCTCAACAGCGCCGTGCGCCTGATGGAAGTGATCCGCGAAGAGCTGGAAGTGATCCGCGCCGAATACGGCGACGTGCGCCGCACCGAAATCCTCGATGCCCGTCTCGACCTGACCCTGGGCGACATGATCCCGGAAGAAGAGCGCGTTGTGACCATCTCCCACGGTGGCTATGCCAAGACCCAGCCGCTGGCTGCGTACCAGGCCCAGCGTCGTGGCGGTAAAGGCAAATCGGCTACCGGCGTGAAGGATGAGGACTACATCGCTCACCTGCTGGTCGCCAACAGCCACACTACGCTGCTGCTGTTCTCCAGCAAGGGCAAGGTGTACTGGCTGAAAACCTACGAAATTCCGGAAGCGTCCCGCGCCGCCCGTGGTCGTCCGCTGGTCAACCTGCTGCCGCTGGATGACGGTGAATACATCACCACCATGCTGCCGGTCGAGGAATACACCGAAGGTCACTACATCTTCATGGCCACCGCCAACGGCACCGTGAAGAAGACTCCGCTGGAATCCTTCAGTCGTCAGCGCAGCGTCGGTCTGATCGCGCTGGAGCTGGACGAAGGCGACGTGTTGATCTCCGCAGCGATTACCGATGGCGAGCGTGAAGTGATGCTGTTCTCCGACGGCGGCAAGGTGACCCGCTTCAAGGAATCCGACGTTCGTGCCATGGGCCGTACCGCCCGTGGTGTGCGCGGCATGCGTCTGCCGGAAGGGCAGAAGCTGATTTCGATGCTGATCCCGGAAGAAGGCAGCCAGATCCTCACCGCTTCCGAGCGTGGTTATGGCAAGCGCACCGCGATCACCGAGTTCCCTGAGTACAAGCGTGGCGGCCAGGGCGTGATCGCCATGGTCAGCAACGAGCGTAACGGCCGTCTGGTCGGTGCGGTTCAGGTGCTCGACGGCGAGGAGATCATGCTGATTTCCGACCAGGGCACGCTGGTGCGTACCCGTGTCGACGAAGTCTCCAGCCTGGGTCGTAACACCCAGGGCGTGACCCTGATCAAACTGGCCAAGGATGAAACCCTGGTCGGTCTGGAGCGGGTTCAGGAGCCGTCGGAAGTCGAGGGTGAAGCGCTTGAAGGTGAAGAAGGTGTCGAACTGGAAGATGGCGTGATCGGCGCCGAACCGGACGATGCGGTCGACAACCTGCAGGCGGACGCCGCAGGCGAAGAAGAGTCGCAAGACTAACCAAATCGTAGCAGGGCAGAGTGTTTGCTCTGTCCGCTACCGTGATTGCAAAGCGAGAGTGGATGTGAGCAAACGAGCCTTTAACTTCTGCGCAGGTCCCGCTGCGCTGCCTGAAGCTGTCCTGTTGCGTGCCCAGTCCGAGATGCTCGACTGGCACGGCAAGGGTCTGTCGGTCATGGAAATGAGCCATCGCAGTGATGACTACGTGGCCATCGCCGAGAAGGCCGAACAAGACCTGCGCGACCTGCTGTCCATCCCCTCCAATTACAAAGTGCTGTTCCTGCAGGGCGGTGCGAGCCAACAGTTCGCCGAGATTCCGCTGAACCTGCTGCCCGAGAACGGCACTGCCGACTATGTCGAAACCGGCATCTGGTCGAAGAAAGCCATCGAGGAAGCGCGTCGCTTCGGCAACATCAACGTTGCTGCCAGCGCCAAGCCTTATGACTACCTGGCCATCCCTGGCCAGAATGAGTGGAATTTGACCCCGGGTGCGGCCTATCTGCACTATGCGTCCAACGAAACCATCGGCGGCCTGCAGTTTGACTGGGTTCCCGAGGCCGGTGACGTTCCGCTGGTGGTCGACATGTCCTCCGATATCCTCTCGCGCCCGATCGATGTGTCGCAGTACGGCCTGATCTACGCCGGCGCGCAGAAGAACATCGGCCCGAGCGGTCTGGTGGTGGTGATCGTCCGTGAAGACCTGCTCGGTCGTGCTCGCAGTTCGTGCCCGACCATGCTTGACTACAAGATTTCGGCCGATAACGGTTCGATGTACAACACCCCGGCCACCTATTCCTGGTACCTCTCGGGTCTCGTCTTCGAGTGGCTGAAGGAGCAGGGCGGCGTTGCCGCGATGGAGCAGCGCAACAAGGCGAAGAAAGATCGCCTGTACGGCTTCATCGACAACAGCGACTTCTATACCAATCCGATCAGCACCAACGCCCGCTCGTGGATGAACGTGCCGTTCCGTCTGGCTGACGAGCGTCTGGACAAGGCGTTCCTGGCCGGCGCCGACGCCCGTGGCCTGCTCAACCTCAAGGGTCATCGTTCGGTCGGCGGCATGCGTGCATCGATCTACAACGCCCTGGGTCTGGACGCCGTCGAAGCGCTGGTCGGCTACATGGCTGAATTCGAGAAGGAGCATTCCTGATGTCCGAGCAGGAGCTCAAGGCGCTGCGCGTTCGCATTGATAACCTGGATGAGAAGATTCTCCAGCTGATCAGCGATCGCGCGCGCTGCGCCGAAGAAGTTGCCCGGGTCAAGATGGCCAGTCTGGCCGAAGGCGAGCAGCCGGTGTTCTACCGTCCCGAGCGTGAGGCGCAGGTCCTCAAGCGCGTGATGGAGCGCAACAAGGGGCCGCTGGGCAACGAAGAGATGGCGCGCTTGTTCCGCGAAATCATGTCTTCGTGTCTGGCCCTCGAGAACCCGCTGAAAGTGGCTTATCTCGGTCCGGAAGGCACCTTCACCCAGGCGGCGGCCATGAAGCACTTCGGTCACGCGGTGATCAGCAAGCCGATGGCGGCGATCGACGAAGTGTTCCGTGAAGTGGCAGCCGGTGCGGTGAATTTTGGCGTGGTGCCGGTGGAAAACTCCACTGAAGGCGCGGTCAACCACACCCTCGACAGCTTCCTCGAGCACGACATGGTGATCTGCGGCGAAGTCGAGCTGCGCATTCACCACCACCTGCTGGTCGGTGAAAACACCAAGACCGACAGCATCAGCCGTATCTATTCCCACGCCCAGTCGCTGGCCCAGTGCCGCAAATGGCTGGACGCCCATTATCCGAATGTCGAGCGCGTGGCGGTTTCCAGCAACGCCGAGGCGGCCAAGCGGGTCAAGGGCGAATGGAACTCGGCGGCGATCGCCGGTGACATGGCGGCCGGGCTCTATGGCCTGACCCGTCTGGCCGAGAAGATCGAGGATCGCCCGGACAACTCCACGCGCTTCCTGATGATCGGTAACCAGGAAGTGCCGCCGACCGGCGACGACAAGACTTCGATCATCGTGTCCATGAGCAACAAGCCCGGCGCGCTCCACGAGCTGCTGGTACCGTTCCATGACAACGGGATCGACCTGACCCGGATCGAAACCCGTCCGTCGCGCAGCGGCAAATGGACCTACGTGTTCTTCATCGACTTCGTCGGTCATCACCGTGATCCGCTGATCAAAGGTGTACTGGAAAAGATCAGTCAGGAAGCAGTAGCACTCAAGGTGCTGGGTTCCTACCCGAAAGCAGTTCTTTAAGGGGTGGTAGCAATGAGTGGCAACTTCCTCGCTCTGGCACAGCCGGGCGTGCAGCAACTTTCGCCATACGTGCCGGGCAAGCCCGTGGACGAACTGGCCCGCGAGCTGGACCTGGATCCGGCAAGTATCGTCAAACTGGCGAGCAACGAAAACCCGCTGGGCGCCAGCCCGAAAGCGCTGGTCGCAATCCGCGAAGCGCTGGATGAGTTGACCCGTTATCCGGACGGCAATGGCTTTGCCCTGAAATCCCTGCTGGCCGAGCAGTGCCGTGTCGAGCTGAACCAAGTGACTTTGGGCAACGGTTCCAACGACATTCTTGAGCTGGTGGCGCGCGCCTATCTGGCGCCGGGCCTGAATGCGGTGTTCAGCGAGCACGCGTTCGCGGTTTACCCGATCGCGACCCAGGCGGTCGGTGCGCAGGCCAAAGTCGTTCCGGCCAAGGATTGGGGGCATGACCTGCCGGCGATGCTGGCCGCCATCGACGCCAACACTCGTGTCGTGTTCATCGCCAACCCGAACAACCCGACCGGCACCTGGTTCGGCGCCGAAGCGCTGGACGAGTTCCTTCAGGATGTGCCGGAGCACGTGCTGGTGGTGCTGGACGAGGCCTACATCGAATACGCCGAAGGCAGCGATCTACCGGATGGCCTGGATTTCCTCGCGGCTTATCCGAACCTGCTGGTTTCGCGCACCTTCTCCAAGGCTTATGGTCTGGCGTCGCTGCGTGTTGGCTACGGCTTGTCCACGCCAGTGGTGGCGGACGTGCTGAACCGCGTACGCCAGCCGTTCAACGTCAACAGCCTGGCCTTGGCCGCGGCGTGTGCGGCGCTGAAGGACGAGGAATATCTGGCGCAGAGCCGTCAGCTCAACGAGTCCGGCATGCAACAGCTGGAAGCGGGTTTTCGCGAGTTGGGTCTGAGCTGGATTCCGTCCAAGGGCAACTTTATCTGCGTCGACCTTGGTCAGGTGGCGGCTCCGGTGTTCCAGGGCCTGCTGCGCGAAGGCGTGATCGTGCGTCCGGTGGCCAACTACGGCATGCCGAACCATCTGCGGGTGACCATCGGTCTGCCGGCGGAAAACAGCCGCTTCCTCGAAGCGCTGCGCAAGGTTCTGGCTCGTGGGTGATGTCACTGCGCTGCAATCTGCTGCACCTATGATCGGGCGCCTGGTGGTGGTCGGTCTGGGGTTGATCGGTGGTTCGTTTGCCAAAGGCTTGCGTGAAAGCGGTGTGTGCCGCGAGGTGGTCGGGGTTGATCTCGATCCGCAATCGCGCAAGCTGGCGGTCGAGTTGGGCGTGGTGGATCGTTGCGAAGACGACCTGGTGGCGGCTTGCCAGGGCGCGGACGTGATCCAGTTGGCGGTGCCGATCCTGGCCATGGAAAAAGTCCTGGCCCGTCTGGCCGGCATGGACCTGGGGCAGGCGATCCTGACGGATGTCGGCAGTGCCAAGGGTAATGTGGTGCGTGCGGCGACCGAAGCGTTCGGCGGCATGCCGGCGCGTTTCGTGCCTGGGCATCCGATTGCCGGCTCCGAGCAGAGCGGGGTGGAAGCCTCCAATTCGGAGCTGTTCCGTCGTCATAAAGTGATTCTGACCCCGCTGGAGCAGACCGATCCGGCCGCCCTGGCCGTGGTTGATCGCTTGTGGCGCGAGCTGGGCGCCGACGTCGAGCACATGCAGGTCGAGCGTCACGATGAAGTGCTGGCCGCGACCAGTCATCTGCCGCACCTGCTGGCCTTCGGTCTGGTCGATTCGCTGGCCAAGCGCAATGAAAACCTTGAGATCTTCCGTTACGCTGCGGGCGGTTTCCGTGATTTCACAAGAATCGCCGGAAGCGACCCGGTCATGTGGCATGACATCTTTCTCGCCAACCGCGAGGCTGTCCTGCGCACACTCGATACATTTCGCAGCGACCTCGACGCTTTGCGCGACGCGGTCGATGCAGGGGATGGGCACCAATTGTTGGGCGTCTTCACGCGCGCCCGGGTTGCCCGCGAGCATTTCAGTAAAATCCTGGCCCGCAGGGCCTATGTGGACGCTATGAATTCCAACGATCTGATTTTCCTGGCTCAACCTGGTGGCCGCCTGTCCGGTCGGATTCGCGTACCGGGTGACAAATCGATTTCCCACCGTTCGATCATGCTCGGTTCTCTGGCTGAAGGCGTCACCGAAGTCGAAGGCTTCCTCGAGGGCGAAGACGCCCTGGCGACCTTGCAGGCGTTCCGTGATATGGGCGTGGTCATCGAAGGCCCGCATCACGGCCGCGTGACCATCCATGGTGTCGGCCTGCACGGCCTGAAGCCTGCGCCGGGCCCGATCTATCTGGGCAACTCCGGTACTTCGATGCGCCTGCTGTCCGGCCTGCTGGCCGCGCAGGACTTCGACAGCACCCTGACCGGTGATGCGTCGCTGTCCAAGCGTCCGATGAATCGCGTCGCCAACCCGCTGCGGGAAATGGGCGCCGTGATCGAAACCGCTGCCGACGGTCGTCCACCGATGACCATTCGTGGCGGTCACAAGCTCAAAGGCCTGACCTACACCATGCCGATGGCCAGCGCCCAGGTTAAATCCTGCCTGCTGCTGGCGGGCCTGTACGCCGAAGGCAGGACCACCGTCACCGAGCCGGCACCGACCCGTGACCACACCGAGCGCATGCTGCGCGGCTTCGGCTATCCGGTGAGCGTTGACGGTGCCACGGCATCGGTTGAGTCCGGTGGCAAGCTGACCGCGACCCACATCGAAGTGCCGGGCGACATCTCGTCGTCGGCGTTTTTCCTGGTGGCTGCGTCGATCGCCGAAGGTTCGGAGCTGGTGCTCGAACACGTCGGCATCAACCCGACCCGTACCGGCGTGATCGACATCCTGCGTCTGATGGGCGCCGACATCACTCTGGAAAACCAGCGTGAAGTGGGTGGCGAGCCGGTAGCGGATCTTCGTGTACGGGCAGCTAAACTCAAAGGTATCGAGATTCCGGAAGCGCTGGTGCCACTGGCCATCGACGAATTCCCGGTGCTGTTCGTGGCCGCGGCCTGTGCTGAAGGGCGCACCGTGCTGACCGGCGCCGAAGAGCTGCGGGTCAAGGAGTCTGACCGTATCCAGGTCATGGCGGACGGTTTGCTGGCGCTGGGCGTCAAGTGTGAACCGACCCCGGACGGCA
Source organism: Pseudomonas glycinae (assembly GCF_001594225.2). Classification (GTDB taxonomy): domain Bacteria; phylum Pseudomonadota; class Gammaproteobacteria; order Pseudomonadales; family Pseudomonadaceae; genus Aquipseudomonas; species Aquipseudomonas glycinae. The sequence continues at coordinate 167,412 of NZ_CP014205.2, read as the reverse complement.
TCATCATCGACGGCGGCCAGATCGGCGGCGGCGAAGTGCATGGTCATGGCGATCACCGTATCGCGATGGCTTTCAGCGTGGCCTCGCTGCGCGCCACGGCACCGATCCGCATCCATGACTGCGCCAACGTCGCGACATCGTTCCCGAACTTCCTGGCGCTGTGCGCGCAGGTCGGTATTCGTGTGGCGCAAGAGGCTCAGTCGTGAACAACATTGCACCGGTCATCACCATCGACGGGCCAAGCGGCTCGGGCAAGGGCACCGTAGCCGGGATTCTGGCCAAGCGTCTTGGCTGGAACCTGCTGGACTCCGGTGCGTTGTATCGCCTGCTGGCGTTCGCGGCGCACAACCATGGTGTGGACCTGACCAATGAAGAGTTACTGAAGAAACTGGCCGCTCATCTGGATGTGCAGTTCATCGCGGCGACCGACGGTCAGTTGCAACGCATCATTCTGGAAGGTGACGAAGTCAGCGATGTCATCCGCACTGAAAGCGTCGGTTCCGGCGCTTCGCAGGTGGCTGCATTGCCCGCCGTGCGCGAGGCGCTGCTGCAGCGTCAGCGTGCATTTCAGGAAGCGCCGGGTCTGGTGGCCGATGGTCGCGACATGGGCACGGTGGTGTTTCCCGATGCGCCACTGAAGATTTTCCTGACCGCCAGTGCCGAGGAGCGGGCACGCCGCCGATATTTGCAGTTGAAGGGCAAAGTCGAGGGTGTTAGTCTGTCGAGTCTGCTAGATGAGATCCGTGCGCGCGACGAGCGTGACACCCAGCGAGCGGTGGCCCCGCTCAAGCCGGCGGCCGACGCGATACAGCTGGATTCCACGGAGTTGTCCATCGATCAGGTGCTTGAACGCATCATGAGTGAGATCGCCATTCGCGATATCGCCGGGTGACCAAGAAGGCCGCAGGGGACCAGTCATAGTCCTGTGACGCTTCTTTTAAATGAAACTAACCCACATTGTCTGGGATGTGGAGATGGGCGTATTTTTCGCCCTAATCAACAGGAATTAAAATGAGCGAAAGCTTTGCGGAACTCTTTGAAGAAAGCCTAAAGACCCTGAACCTTCAGGCAGGCTCCATCATCACCGGTGTTATCGTTGATATCGATTACCAGGCTCGCTGGGTAACCGTTCACGCTGGCCTGAAGTCCGAAGCACTGATCCCGCTGGAGCAGTTCTACAACGACGCTGGCGAACTGAACATCAACGTCGGTGACGAAGTTCACGTTGCGCTGGACTCGGTTGAAGACGGTTTCGGTGAAACCAAGCTGTCCCGTGAAAAAGCCAAGCGCGCTGAATGCTGGATCGTTCTGGAAGCAGCCTTCGCAGCCGAGGAAGTGGTCAAGGGCGTTATCAACGGTAAGGTTAAAGGCGGCTTCACTGTCGACGTTAACGGCATCCGTGCGTTCCTGCCAGGTTCCCTGGTTGACGTCCGTCCAGTGCGCGACACCACGCACCTGGAAGGCAAAGAGCTGGAATTCAAGGTCATCAAGCTGGACCAGAAGCGCAACAACGTTGTCGTTTCCCGTCGCAGCGTCCTGGAAGCCGAGAACTCCGCCGAGCGTGAAGCTCTGCTGGAATCCCTGCAGGAAGGCCAGCAAGTCAAAGGTATCGTCAAAAACCTCACCGATTACGGCGCATTCGTCGATCTGGGTGGCGTGGACGGCCTGCTGCACATCACCGACATGGCCTGGAAGCGCATCAAGCATCCTTCCGAGATCGTCAACGTTGGTGACGAAATCGATGTCAAGGTTCTGAAATACGATCGCGAACGCAACCGTGTTTCCCTGGGCCTGAAACAGCTGGGCGAAGATCCATGGGTTGCTATCAAAGCCCGTTACCCAGAAGGCACTCGTGTTACCGCTCGTGTAACCAACCTGACCGACTACGGCTGCTTCGCTGAGCTGGAAGAAGGCGTTGAAGGTCTGGTACACGTTTCGGAAATGGACTGGACCAACAAGAACATCCACCCTTCGAAAGTCGTACAAGTCGGCGACGAAGTGGAAGTCATGGTTCTGGACATCGACGAAGAGCGTCGTCGTATCTCCCTGGGCATCAAGCAGTGCAAGTCGAACCCATGGGAAGACTTCTCTGGCCAGTTCAACAAGGGCGACAAGATCTCCGGCACCATCAAGTCGATCACCGATTTCGGTATCTTCATTGGTCTGGACGGCGGCATCGACGGTCTGGTTCACCTGTCCGACATCTCCTGGAACGAAGTGGGCGAAGAAGCCGTACGTCGTTTCAAGAAGGGCGACGAGCTGGACACCGTTATCCTGTCGGTTGACCCGGAGCGTGAGCGTATCTCCCTGGGTATCAAGCAACTGGAAAGCGATCCGTTCTCCGAGTACGTCTCGGTTAACGACAAAGGCGCAATCGTTACTGGCACCGTGAAAGAAGTTGACGCCAAAGGCGCCATCATCGTTCTGGCCGACGACATCGAAGCGACTCTGAAAGCCTCCGAAATCAGCCGTGACCGCGTTGAAGACGCGCGCAACGTTCTGAAAGAAGGCCAGCAAGTAGAAGCCAAGATCATCAGCGTTGATCGTAAGAGCCGCGTAATTCAGCTGTCGATCAAATCGAAAGACGATGCTGAAGAGAAAGAAGCCATCCAGAGCCTGAAAGCAGCTCCGGAAGGCGAAGCAGCTGACACCACTATGGCGGCACTGCTGCGTCAAGCAATGGCCAAACAGAACTGAGTTCTGTCTGATCATGAAAAAGGGCGACTTCGGTCGCCCTTTTTTGTGCCTGCGATTTGGTGGGGGCTGCTTTCTGGTCAATCGGTGAAACCATTTCCTTGGCCGGGAGGTCTGTTTCTTTAATCGGATCAATCGTCTATTCGCGTCTAGGCTTAGGCTGAAGATCGCAGTAGTCGGGCAGGCGCCTGGCATAAGGATGTGAATGAACAAGTTTATAGTTCTGGTGGGTATGTTGGTCTTGGCGGGATGTACTACCAGCGCCAAGACCCATGCGGTGCGCGGAGTGAGTGGCATTGAGGTTGACTGCTCCGGCTTGGGTTCCGGTTGGGAGCGGTGTCAGAAGCGCGCCGCCAAGGAATGCAAGGGGGCAGGTTACAAGGTGATCACGCGTTCTGATGATGCTCGGGATGACGATGAGTTTCCCTTCGGCTTCAATCCTGCCGGCTACGTGACTCGCACCATGTTGGTGATCTGTCGGTGAGCGCTGGCCAGGCTGTAATTCGATGCCCTGAAAACGGGCGTTGTGGCGAGTTGGAAGATATGTCAAGCCCTGGGCTGTTCAAAATCTTCCGGGCGTGCTAAAACCTTTCAAGCGCTGACCTAGCTGCTTGAAAAAGAAGGGAAAAATATGACGAAGTCGGAGTTGATCGAACGAATTGTCACCCATCAAGGGCTGCTCTCATCCAAAGATGTGGAGTTGGCCATCAAGACTATGCTTGAGCAAATGTCCCAGTGTCTGGCCACGGGGGATCGTATCGAGATCCGTGGTTTTGGCAGCTTTTCCTTGCATTATCGCGCGCCGCGAGTCGGTCGTAACCCAAAGACCGGCCAGTCTGTCAGTCTTGACGGCAAGTTTGTTCCGCATTTCAAGCCAGGCAAAGAGTTGCGTGATCGCGTGAATGAAGAAGAGGAGGAGGGGGTTTGACGGTCACCGTTACGCGAGGAGCCGCTCATGAGTAATCTCAAGCGCATTTTGCTTTCCGTATTAATTTTATTGCTTGTATTGGCGATCCTTGCGTTCGTTCTCGAAAATCAGCAATCGGTCTCCCTGTTGTTTCTTGGTTGGGCAGGGCCGCAACTTCCGGTATCAGTGATTACGGTTGGTGCATTGCTGGTGGGTATGCTGATCGGGCCGTTTTTTGGCTGGTTTCTGAGACGTTCGTCCAGAGCTTCACCCAAGCGTCTGGTCTGATTGCGACATTGAAGGAAAGGCGAACTAAACTTTAGCCACAGCTTGTCTATATCCATTAGTAAAACGTTCATTAAGCTGTAAAATGCTGCGCTTGTTCGATAGTGGCATATTCCCACGTCGGTACAAACTGACTCTGGTCAGAAGCCCCGGCTGGATTGATGGCTTTTGCGTTCATGGATTAGACAGTGCTCGGTTGGCAGCCCTGTCAGCAACTCAAGGGTATGGTTTCGCGTGAAAATTCTAGTAACCGGCGGCGCCGGGTTTATCGGCTCGGCAGTCATCCGTCATATCATTTCCAATACTACCGACGCAGTGATCAACGTCGATAAGCTGACGTATGCGGGTAACCTTGAGTCGCTGGCTGAAGTCAGCGGTAATTCGCGCTATGCATTCGAACGCGTCGATATCTGCGATCGTGAGCAGATCGACCGTGTTTTGCGTGAGCATCAACCAGATGCCATCATGCACCTGGCTGCGGAATCTCATGTCGATCGCTCGATCAGTGGTCCGTCCGAGTTCATTCAGACCAACATCATCGGTACTTACACTCTGCTGGAAGCTGCTCGCCACTATTGGGCGGCACTGGATGATGTGCGTAAAGCCAACTTCCGTTTCCATCATATTTCGACCGACGAAGTTTACGGTGATCTTGAAGGCCCGGAAGACCTTTTCACCGAAACGACGCCTTATCAGCCAAGCTCGCCTTATTCGGCCAGCAAGGCCAGCTCCGATCACCTCGTTCGCGCCTGGGCTCGCACTTATGGTCTGCCGACATTGGTGACCAACTGCTCGAACAACTACGGCCCTTGCCACTTCCCGGAGAAATTGATTCCGCTGATCATTCTCAATGCACTGGAAGGCAAACCTCTGCCGGTTTACGGAAAAGGCAATCAGGTTCGCGACTGGCTGTATGTCGAAGACCACGCCCGTGCGTTGTACAAAGTCGTGACCGAAGGCGTCGTCGGCGAGACATACAACATTGGCGGCCATAACGAAAAACAGAACATTGAAGTAGTGAACACGCTGTGCGCACTGCTCGATGAGCTGCGTCCAGACTCGGCGCATCGTCCTCATGCAAGCCTGATCACTTACGTGCAGGACCGCCCTGGTCACGACCAGCGCTATGCGATCGATGCAAGCAAGATTCAGCGCGAGCTGGGCTGGACTCCGGAAGAAACATTCGAAACCGGCATTCGCAAGACTGTTGAATGGTACTTGAACAATACTGACTGGGTCGCTCACGTGAAGAGCGGCAGTTACCAGCAGTGGATTGATCAAAATTATGCGGATCGCTCAAACAAGGCATGAAAATCCTCCTGCTGGGTAAGAACGGCCAGGTCGGCTGGGAGTTGCAACGCTCTCTGGCACCACTGGGCGAGCTGATTGCACTGGATCGTCATTCAGTCGATGGATTGAGTGGTGATTTATCGAATCTTGAGGGTTTGCGTTCGACGATCCGCCAGATAAAGCCTGATGTCATTGTCAACGCAGCGGCTTACACCGCCGTTGACAAGGCCGAGACTGAAGTCGAGCTGGCAGCGCGCGTCAATGCTCAGGCGAGCGGTGTCCTGGCTGAAGAGGCTGCGGTCCTTGGCGCCTGGCTGGTTCACTACTCGACCGACTATGTCTTCAGTGGGCAAGGTGTCACGCCTTGGCAGGAAACGGATAGCGTAGCGCCGGTCAACGCATACGGTGCGAGCAAGCTGGCCGGCGAACAGCTCATCACCGCGTCGGGTTGCAAGCATCTGATTTTCCGCACGAGCTGGGTATATGGTGCGCGCGGCAGCAATTTTGCCAAGACCATGTTGCGTCTTGCCGCTGATCGCGAAAGCTTGAACGTGATCGCCGATCAGATCGGTGCGCCAACCGGTGCGGACCTGATTGCGGACGTCACCGCGTTGGCCATTCGCCAGGCCTTTCAGCGCCCTGAACTGTCGGGGTTGTATCACCTGGCAGCCAGCGGTGAAGTGTCCTGGCATGGCTATGCCAGCCACGTGATCGCATTTGCCAAGGCCAATGGCGAACAGCTTGCCGTACAGGCCGTGAACCCGATCGATACCACTGCTTATCCGACCCCCGCGCGCCGGCCGCTGAATTCACGTTTGAATACTCAGAAGCTACGCGACAATTTTTCTCTACACTTGCCGGATTGGCAAAGTGGTGTAACCCGAATGCTTAGGGAAGTTCTGAACAAATGACCACGATTAATCGCAAAGGGATCATTCTCGCCGGTGGTTCGGGCACGCGTCTGCACCCGTTGACCCTCGGTGTGTCCAAGCAGATGCTGCCGATCTACGATAAACCGATGATCTTTTATCCGTTGTCGGTGCTGATGCTTGCAGGGATGCGTGAGATCCTGATCATCTCCACGCCACAGGACCTGCCATGCTTCCAGAAGCTGCTCGGTGATGGCAGCCTTTATGGCATTCAGCTGACGTACGCAGAGCAACCAAGCCCGGATGGTCTGGCGCAGGCCTTCATCATCGGTGAAGAGTTCATCGGCAAGGATCCATGCTGTCTGATTCTGGGCGACAACATCTTTTACGGTCAGCACTTCTCGGACAATCTGCGTTCGGCCAGCTCACGGCAGCAGGGCGCTACCGTATTCGGTTATCACGTTTCCGATCCGGAGCGTTTCGGTGTCGTCGAGTTCGACGAAAGCGGCCGTGCGCTGAGCATCGAAGAAAAGCCGCTGAAACCGAAATCCAACTATGCCGTCACCGGCCTGTACTTCTACGACAACGATGTCGTGGAAATTGCCAAGGGCATCAAGCCTTCCGTACGTGGTGAGCTGGAAATTACCGACGTCAACCGTGCTTATCTCGACAAGAAGACGCTGAAAGTCGAAATGCTGGGTCGTGGTTTCGCTTGGCTGGATACGGGGACTCACGAATCGCTGCTGGAAGCCAGTCACTTCGTTCACACCATCGAGCACCGTCAGGGCTTGAAAGTCGCTTGCCTGGAAGAGATTGCCTACAACAATGGCTGGATTACCTCTCAGCAATTGGCGGCCCAAGCGAATGCCCTGAAAAAGACCGGTTACGGTCAGTACCTACAGAAGTTGCTGGATTCGCCGTCCCGCTGAGCTGAGCGTCATTCGCTCGAACAGTCGCGTTTAACAGTGCAAGCGGGAACGGCATGCCAGTAAAACATCCGAAGGTCGCGGTTTTGCTGGCTGCCTACAATGGCATGCAGTGGATCGAAGAGCAGTTGGCTTCGATCCTTGCGCAGTTAGCCGTCGACGTCACCATTTATATCAGCATTGATCCATCCGACGATGGCACCAAAGCCTGGTGCGCGGCTTATGCTGCTGTGCACCCCAATATCGTTTTGCTCCCCGATGCCGGCAGGTTCGGCGGTGCATCCCGCAATTTCTTCCGCCTGATTCGTGACGTCGATATTGACGCTTACGACTTCGTGGCATTCGCCGATCAGGACGATCGCTGGCATGCAGACAAATTGCAGCGCGCAACGAGCACGTTGTTGCGTGAAGGGTGCGACGCCTACTCCAGCAATGTGCTGGCCTTCTGGCCGGACGGCAAGACTCATGTACTGAACAAGGCCCAACCTCAGGTTCAATGGGATTTCCTGTTCGAAGCCGCAGGTCCCGGCTGTACCTATGTGATGAGCAAGCCTCTTGTCCGCTCCCTGAAAGCTTCCATGCTCGCGCAATGGGATGCATTGCAGCATGTCAGCCTCCATGACTGGTACTGCTATGCCTTCGCTCGCAGTCATGGTTTTCGCTGGTACATCGACCCGCTGCCTTCAATGGACTATCGCCAGCATGAGCGTAACCAGGTAGGTGCCAACAAAGGTTTGAGTCCGCTGATTGCGCGCTATAAAACCATTCATGATGGATGGTGGTTCAGTCAGGTGCGGATGATTGCAACCCTGGTTGGCCAGGATCAGACAACGTTTGTCCAAAGCTGGCTGCCGTTGCGACGTCTGCAGTTGATCGGGTTGTCGTTCAGCGCCTGGCGATGCCGTCGGCGCTTGCGAGACAAGGTCTTTTTCTTTTGTATTTGCTGGGCTACGGCGCTGATAGGAAACCATGTGAAATGAAAGTCCCCAAGGTGATGATAACCGGGGCAAATGGTCTGGTCGGCGAGGCGCTGGTTTTCAGGCTGCTCCTGGACAAGCGGTTCGAACCTGTTGCAACAGCCAGGGCAGCTACCCGTTTGCATGGCTTGTGTTCGGTCGTTCCTTTTGATCTGACAGCTGAACAGGCATTGCCAGTGCTTGATCAGATCCAGGTTCTAGTGCATGCCGCAGCCCGTGTGCATGTCATGCACGAGATGGCTGACGATGCGCTGCTGGAGTTTCGCAAGGCCAACGTACAGGGCACCTTGCGTCTCGCTCGTGGCGCGGCAGAGGCGGGGGTCAAGCGCTTTGTCTTTATCAGCTCGATCAAAGTTAACGGCGAGAGCACGCCTGCGGGTAAGCCCTTCAAGGCTGATGATGTCCCTGATCCTCAGGATCCTTACGGCGTTTCGAAGCATGAGGCTGAAGAGGCGCTTAGGCAACTGAGTCGCGAGACGGGCATGGAAGTGGTCATCATCCGTCCGCCGCTGGTCTACGGGCCGGGTGTCAAGGCCAACTTTCTGAGCATGATGAACTGGCTCGACAAGGGCGTTCCCCTGCCGCTGGGGGCGATCAGGAATCAGCGCAGCCTGGTTGCCATCGGCAACCTGGTGGATCTGCTGGTTACGTGCATCGACCACCCTGCGGCTGCCGGTCAGGTGTTTCTGGCCAGCGATGCCGACGACGTTTCGACAACTCGCCTGCTCGAGTGTCTGGGACAGGCCCTGGGAAGGCAGCCCCGCTTGTTGCCCGTCCCCCAATGGTTGCTGATTGCCGGTGCATCACTCCTGGGCAAGCAGGCTGTCGCAAAAAGAGTCCTCGGCTCACTGCAGGTGGATATAAGCAAAAACCGTGAACTGCTGGGCTGGACCCCTCCAGTCAGTTTGCACAAGGCAATGCGTCAGACCGCTGACCACTTTCTGGATAATCTGAAGAAATGATGCTTTCCGGGCTGCTACTGGCAGCATTTCTCGTCTCGTGGACGATGACGCTGATTTTGCGGCGATATGCGTTGGCAAAGAGCCTGATCGATATTCCCAATGAGCGCAGTTCGCATTCGATCCCCACTCCCCGTGGCGGCGGAGTGGCGATCGTGCTGACGTTTGCGTTGACCTTGCCGGTTCTGTCGAGCATCGGTCTCATTGCTACGCAGGCACTGTTTGGATTGCTGGGGGCCGGGCTGCTGGTCGCGCTCATCGGTTTTGCCGATGACCATGGGCATATTGCGGCTCGCTGGCGTCTGCTCGGGCATTTCATTTCAGCAGCATGTGCCTTGTTCGGGCTGCATGGCCTGGGGCCGGTAGATGTGTTCGGGAACACGATCGATCTGGGCTGGGTCGGCAATATACTCGCGGCGTTTTACCTTGTGTGGATGCTCAATCTGTACAACTTCATGGACGGTATTGATGGTCTGGCCAGTGTGCAGGCGATCTTCGTCTGCCTTGCAGGCAGTCTTGTCGGGTGGATGAGCGGGAATGTTTCGTTGATCGGCGCACCCTTGCTGCTGGCGGCGGCGGTGGCCGGATTTCTGGTCTGGAATTTTCCACCTGCGCGTATTTTCATGGGCGACGCCGGCAGTGGATTCCTCGGGCTCATCCTCGGTGTTCTATCGCTTGAAGCAGGTCGACAGGCCCCGGATCTCTTGTGGAGCTGGCTGATCCTGCTTGGCGTTTTTGTCGTTGACGCTACGGTGACGCTGTTCACGCGATTGTCTCGTCGAGAAAAGATCTACCAGGCGCACCGCAGTCACGCCTATCAGTATGCTTCCCGACATTACGCAAGCCATAAAACAGTGACGCTGGGTGTGCTGGGGATCAATCTGGCGTGGTTGCTGCCTATGGCGGTGCTGGTGGCTGGAGGCTTGCTTGATGGCTTGAGCGGCCTGATCATCGCCTACATTCCTCTGGTTGTCCTGGCCATGCGCTTTAAAGCAGGGAGGCGAGAGCAGGCTCAGGAGAAAGGCTGAAAAGATTGTGGCCAGGGCCCCTTTGGATCCCACGAAGTGACATGCAAAGCATGTAAACTGCGCGAAAAATCTGCCAAATAAAAATTCAGCATCAGGTGAAGGAATGTCTCCAAAATTATCGGGGCGAATAGTTTTTCTCGACTATATGCGCGTTTTTGCGTTCATGAGCGTATTGATCGGCCACAAGTTGGAAGCGCCGTTGCAAGCATTTATTGCTGACGGAACACGACATGTAACGCTCAGGTTTTTTGCAGAAATGCTCTATCCGCTGTGTGTGGGAGGCGCAGCGGGGGTGGTTGTATTCTTTCTGACATCCGGTTACATCATTACGCATGTACTGCAGATGGAAGCGCCACTGGAATTCATGATCAAGCGCTTCTTTCGTATTTATCCGCTTTATATGGTTGCCGTCATTCTGGAGTGGTGCATGTGGCACCACTTGAACGGGGCTCCGTTCCCTTCCTTGTCGGTACTGGTTCCTCAATTACTGTTGATCGGAGATTTCTTTCAGACGCCACATACACTCTCTGGCGTTGAGTGGACATTGCGCATTGAGGTGATGTTCTATGTGTTCATGGCGATACTGAAGGCTTTGGGTCTTTTCAAAAACCAGAAATGGATGCCCTGGGTGCTCACGGGAAGTGCATGCGTGCTGTATCTGCTGCCTCAAATACCGGCTAAAGAGGTATGGGTGCACGGTTACTTCACTCTCTACGCACCGTTCCTCTTCATGGGGGGCTTGGTTTACCTGATTCAGACAGGCAGTGCCAATAAATATGCCTGTGTCATGTCGATTGGTTTTATGTTTGTGGTCTTCCTGGTTCTTATTTCCCGCTTTCACCCTGCCTGGAGTCAGAATCACTATGCATTGTTGGCGCTGATTATATTTCTGGCAGGATGGGCGTTTGGGGCAAAGTTGCCGGATGGGAAAGTTTTGCGCACGACGTCGGATCTGACGTACTCCGTTTATCTTTTCCATAACTGGCTTTGGACCTATCTGGCGATCCTTGTGGAAAGTCACGGATTGAAGTCCATCTCCGTCAATTTGCAGGTATTTATACTTCTTATTGTTTTCTGTTTTATGATGCATAAGCTCGTTGAGCTGCAAGCTATAAAGATTGGTCGAAAAGTGCTGGGTGTCTACAAGCGCCGCGCGCAGTTGAAGACACCCGATAACGTTCTCGTGGTGTCGCAGTCAGCTTGATTTAGCGGAATAGAAAAAGCCCAGTCACTGACTGGGCTTTTTTGTTCTCTTGTCAGAGGTCGAAACAATCAGGATTTCGTTTTGCAGATCCGGTATCAACGAGGCTGGCTATTGATCAGGTCCGCTGAATCAAATCGAGCTTCCCAGCTGTTTTCGTCTCTGAAGCGATCCGTGAAGTCACTGGAAGTCCTGTACGCCAGAGCCTTGTCGATCATCGGCGCAAGTTCTTCCGCGTTATCGCACAGATAGACACCGTCCTGCCCGCCCCGAAATGCCATTTCGCCAAAACCTGTCGAGATGATCGGTAAGCCCAGTGCGCGATACTCGTAGTATTTGATCGGATCCACGGATGAGGTCAGTTCATTCCTGAGAAACGGAATGACCGCGACATCGAAAGACAGCATGGTCTTCAGCGCATCCTGGTGACTGCACGGAGGAAACAGTTTCAGATTGGATGGAAGTTTTGTACTGCAGGGATTGAAGACCGGGCCGACGATATGAACATCGTCGTGAGGCCGGGATTGCGCCAGTTGAATGATCCAGTTCCAGTCAAACCAGGCGCCGACCGTACCCAGGTAACCAAAGGTTGCTGGCGATACTTCCGAATACTGGCTTTTCGCGGTAGGCAACAGAGCGACATCGAGCCCGTTTGGCACAAACCTGACATTCGGGTTGATGTGTTGCCACTTTTTGCGAAGTTTTGTGGAGGACGCCAGTACGATATCGGCGGCGCTGCCGATCTGGCGTTCACGGCGTGCCATCGCCGCTCTGGAGATCCCGGAAAAGAACGTTGGAAAGTCATCCATCGCATCGTAAATGCACGGGTGATTCTTCAGTCGTTTCAGCACTCGCAAGGCGAGTGTCGTCGGTTTGCCGAAAACCACCAGCACGTCAGGAGACTGGCCGAACTCCTCCACGGTCTTGAGGATGCCGGACCAGTAAAGCGTCTCGTTGATCAGGCCGGAGCCTGGCAGCGGTTCGATTGGCAAGGCCCGGGGCTTGACCACGGTCAGCCAGGGTTCCTGGTTGTCGCTTTCGGTTTTGTCGCTGACACCGATTTTCTTGAAGTCGGCCAGGCACGGAAAGCGACCAGGATATGGTTCCAGCCACAATACTTCGCCGCCGGTCTTTTCATGGAACCAGCGGGCGAACTTCTGGGGCCGCTGGGCAAAGCTTGCCCAGGGCACCGGAGACAGGTAAATCAGACGCATCAAGCACAGAACTCTTTGAGCACCGCCACAATGCGCTCGGCACCTTTGCCGTCACCGTAAGGGGAAACGCCGCGGGCCATGGCTTTGTAGGCCTCTTCGCTGTCCAGCAGCGTCTGTGCTTCCTGGAGAATGCGCTCGCGGTTCGGACCGACCAATTTGACGACGCCCATTTCCACGGCTTCCGGACGTTCGGTTTCGTCGCGCAGAACCAGTACCGGAATGGCCAGCGCCGGCGCTTCTTCCTGTACGCCACCGGAGTCACTGATGATCAGGTAAGCCTTTTTCATTGCGGCGATGAACGGCGCGTAATCGAGCGGCTCGCACAGAATGATGTTGGGAACGTCACCCAGCACTTTGTAGGCCGTGTCCTTGACGTTCGGATTCGGGTGCACCGGGTAGAGAATCTGTACGTCCGAATTGCGCTTGGCCAGGGTCTTGAGGGCCTCGCAAATCTCTTCGAAAGGCTTGCCGAAGTTCTCGCGGCGATGCGACGTCACCAGGATCAGGCGTTTGCTGTCATCAAGCTCGATGCCCAGGTTCAGATCCTTGGCGGCTGTCATCAGCAAAGCGTCGATGACGGTGTTGCCGGTGACCGTGATGTCTTTTTCCGCAAACCCTTCCTTCAGCAGGTTCGCCTTCGAGCTTTCGGTCGGAGCAAAGTGCCAACGGGTCAGGCTGCCAGCCAGTACGCGGTTGGCTTCTTCCGGGAACGGGTTCTGCATGTCCCAGGTACGCAGGCCGGCTTCAACGTGGCCAAACGGAATCTTGTGATAGAAGCATGCCAGGGCCATCGCGAACACCGTGGTGGTGTCACCTTGAGCGAGCACGACGTCGGGTTTTTCTTCCAGCAGCACCTTGTCCAGTTCCAGCAACAAGCGTGCGGTCAGCTCTGTCAGGTTCTGGTTGGGCTTCATGATGTTCAGATCGATATCCGGCTTGATACCGAAGAAGTCCATGACCTGATCAAGCATTTGTCGATGCTGGGCCGTTGCCAGAACGCGGACGTCAGCCCACGGCTCTTGCTGGAGTGCCAGAATGACGGGGGCCATCTTGATGGCTTCTGGGCGGGTGCCGACCGTGCAAATGATTTTCATCGGGGTCTTTCCTTTGCGAATTGGGGCGAATTGACAAGCGGCTCAGGTGCGACGCAAAAACCAGCGGGTCAAAACGAAAGTAACAGGGATGGTCACGACAATGACGACCAGTGGTGCAACGCCCTGGGGGATCTCAAGGCGTTCGACGAAGACACTCAGCAGCACTGCCGACAACAGATATTGGGCCAGGTACACCAGCGGAAAGGCAAAAAAGCCTTTCCAGCTGACGGGTGTCCTGAACACGATCGTTGCGTTGAACCAGTACGAAAAAACGATACCGGTGGCAAATGCGAGGGCATACGCCACCTGGTAGGGCAGCACGATCTGCAAGCCGTAATACAAGGCGAAGGTAAAGGCCGTGTTGATGCCGCCGCCGATTACAAACTTGATCAGGTCGGTCAATGTCTTCTGTTTCGACATCCGGTCAGGCCTGCTGCGACTTGATCAGGCTGACGAATTCGCCGTAGTCGCGGATGTAGTCGGCAGAGTCGTAATAGTCGGATGCGAAGACCAGCAGCATGGCGTCCTGGGAGTACTTGTACTGGATGCCCCAGGTCATGGGTGGCAGATACAGGCCCATGTTGGGTTTGTCCAGGGTGATTTCTTCGCGGGTCCTGCCATCGTCCACAACCACGCGGATGCTGCCCCGGACTGCAATCAGGAACTGGTGGCATTGATGGTGTGCGTGCTCGCCGCGGGTGTCGGCGGTCGGTACGTCATAAACCAGGAAATAGCGTTTGGGCGTGAACGGGATTTCTCGCTCGAACTCACCCACCGACAGGCTGCCCCGCAAGTCGGGAACGGCCTTGAACGTATGCAGAGTCACTCCGGCGACGTTGGTGCCGGTGACCGCCGGTTTCGACGAAGCACTGACTTTCATGCTTTCGCTGGTGTTGTCGACAGCGTCCGCATAGCCAATGATTTTGGCGGGGTTACCGACCACGATGGCAAACGGCGGTACCGAGCGGGTCACGACTGCGCCGGCCCCGACCATGGCGTTTTCGCCGATGGTCAGTCCTGGAAGAATGGTTGCGTTGGCACCGATGCTCGCCCGGGTTTTCACCACGGTGCGCAAGAACTCGTCCGGGTACTGCTTGCTGCGTGGCATCCGATCGTTGGTGAAGGTGGCATTGGGGCCGATGAACACGTCATTCTCGATATTGATGCCGTCCCATACCTGGACTCCGCACTTGATCGTGACGCGGTCACCGATGACCACATCGTTCTCGATGAAGACGTTGTCGCAGATATTGCATTCGGCGCCCAGGCGCGCTTGCGGCAGCACATGTGCAAAGGCCCAGATCTTGGTGTCTTTGCCGATATGAGGCGATTCGCACAACCCGTTCGGGTGGACGAAGTATTCAGTGTTTTCATTTGTCATGATTGAAACTCTCGGTCCTCATCGGGATGGCCAACGGCCGTGCCTTGGTGTTTTCGTAGGTTCGCCATGCGTACGAACCCACGATGCCCAGGCCCAGCAGATTGGCAGCCCCGAGGAAGACGATGGCGTTGATGGTCATTGCATAGCCCGAAACCGTGATCAGCCCAAGCAAGCGTGCAATGGTGACGACGATACCGAAACCGGCCGCGAGCAGGGTGGTCACGCCCCCCAGCCGGGTCAGCAGGCGGATGGGCAGGTCCGTGAAGGCGAAAATGCTGTCCATCATGTAATTCACCTTCTTGGAGAATGTCCATGCCGACTTGCCGTGCTCGCGTTTCAGGCGGCTGTAGGAAATAGTCTTGCGGCGATATCCCAGCCAGAAAATCTGCGCGATCAGCGAGCTGTGCCGTTCATCGAGGGTCAGCAGCGTATCGCGAAAGGCCTTGTTGCAGCCGAACACATCTACACCGCCTTCCGGAATTTCCGATACCACATAGCGGCGGTAGAGATTCCAGAACGTCTTGGAGGCGATGCGCGACAGCAATGGATCGTCGCGGCCCTCGCGCACACCCAGTACCACGTCGTACTCGCCTGTCAGCAATTGCGTGTTCATCTCGAGCACCAGTTCCGGTGGCTCTTGCAGGTCGGCGGCCATGACCGCGAAGCGATCGCCCCGACCGGCTTCAAGACCTACCCGAATGGCCGGGAACGAGCCGAAGTTACGCGACAGCAGCACCAGGCGCGATTCGAAGCGCTGTTTGGGCAGTTCATTGCGCAAGATCTCGTAGCAGCGATCAGGGCTGCCATCGATCACAAAGACGGCTTCGAAATCGCCTGCCAGCTTGCTGTTCAGTCCATCGATGGCGACCAACAAGTCTGGCAAGGAGCCTTCGTTTTTGTAGACAGGGATGACTAACGTTAGCAAGCGATGGCGCTCCTTATCCGAAGTATTTCTGAACGGCTGCAATCACGGTTGCCACCTGTTCATCGGTCATGCCCGGGAAGCAAGGCAAGGTCACCAGATCCTTGCAGGTGCGCTCGGTCACTTCCAGGGAGCCGGCGATGCGAGGTTCGGTATAGGCGGCTTGCTGGTGATCCGGAACCGGATAGTGAACGTCCGTGGTCACTCCCTGAGCCTTGAGGAAGTCACGCAAGGCATCACGGTTCTCGATGCGTGCCACGTACAAGTGCGCGGCGTAGGAGTCATTGACCGACGGCAGGGCCTTGAAACCCAGGCCGGAAAAAGCTGCGTTGTAGCGAGCCGCGATGCTGCGTCGAGACTCGTTCCAGCCTTCAAGCTGCGGCAGCTTGACGCGCAGGATCGCTGCCTGCATTTCATCCAGACGGCTGTTTTTACCGCCCGCATGACCGACGTGATACTTGGACGACCAGCCATACTGGCGCAAGGTCTTGAGCTGTGCAGCGATCTTCTCGTCGCTGGTCACGACCGCACCGCCATCACCCATGGCGCCGAGGTTCTTGGTCGGATAGAAGCTGAAGCAGGCCGCATCGCCGAAGCTGCCCGCCTGACGACCGTCACGCTTGGCACCGTGGGACTGAGCGCAGTCCTCGATCAGCTTGATGCCGGCGGCGTGGGTCAGGGCCAGCAATTCTTTGACATTTGCCAGTTGCCCGTAGAGGTGAGTGACGATCACGCACTTGGGCTTCTCCTCCAGGGCCTTGGCCAAGGCTGCTGGCGACATGGTCATGGTGGCTTCGTCGATGTCGACATACAGCGGCGTTGCACCAATGCTGTGAATCGCGGTGCTGCTGTAAAAGCCTGCGTTGGCAACAGTCACAACCAGATCGCCGCGCTCTACACCGACACTGCGCAGCGCAATTTCAATGGCGTCGGTACCGTTGGCCATGGAGACGCAGTGGCTGACACCTACGTACTCAGCGAATTCCTTCTCGAATCCGGTGACCTCTTCGCCCAGGACATACCAGTTCCGGTCGAGAACTTTCTTGACCGCGCCAAGGAAGTCGAGGTTCTGGTTCATTGCCTTGTCGGAATAGAGAGGGATCATATCGATGCTCCTTGGGTGTTCAAGCCGGAATTGATTGCAGAAGACTTGGTTTTTTTAAAAAAATGCTTTTTGAGCCGCAAGGCCCGTTTTTCGATCAGATGCCAGGATGCGATCCCGCATGCCAGTGCGATGATGCTCGCGGCCAGGCAGTTCTGGTTCCCGGTGAAGTCAGGGAAGGCCCAGGCGACGAACTGCTGTGCGGGCCAGCCATAGAGATAGACGCCGTAGGAGTAATCCCCCCATTTGTCCATCCAGGCAAATTGTTTCAGGAAGCTGACAGTGCAGAAGAAGGTCACCAACAACAGAATGTAGCCGAAGACGAATTTGTCAGTGCCCAGTGTGATACCGGCCAGGAACAAGGCGATCAGCAGGAAATACGGGCTGACGGGAATGCTGTCGCGGTTGATGTAAAGGAAGGAGCCAATATAGAACAGCAGGCAGACGTGCAACATGGTCGCGCCGCTGATCGATGCGGGCAGGAAGGTCTTGTCGTTCCAGATCACGACGATCAGGACAAAAAACACCGTGTTGAACACTGCACGGCTGCGCATCACGCCGAAGACGTAGAAGAACAGCACCACGATGTACAGCCAGACTTCAATCAGCACCGACCAAATCGAGCCGTTCACTGCCTGGTCGTGGTTCTGGGTGAACACGCCGGGCAGGAAGAAACCACCCTGATAGGTGAAAGCGAGGCCCTTGAAGTAGGTCCAGACTTCCCGGCTCGTGAGGTAGTCGGACAATGACAGGGTGGTCACAATCCCGCCCAGCACGAAGGTCACCAGTATCAGGTTGACCCACAGTGCCGGATAGATTCTCAGGACGCGGGAAATCACATAGTTCTTCACGCCGCTGTTCAGAATGCTGGCGGTGACCAGAAAACCGCTGATCAGGAAAAACAGATCGACCGCTACGCCGCCCAGGAATGCATAGCCGGTGGTCACGGCGACCCAGTCTGCCGGTGCTCCGGCGACAATCGCCGACGTATGGCCGTAAATGACCGAAAGTGCAGCAACCAGGCGGATAAACGTCAGGTTGTTGTTCTTGCCAACGAACAGATCTGCAAGCGTACGCATCATTGAGCTCCTGCAATGGTCAGTTTCAGGCAGCTCGCTTCAGCGGCGGGGGCGTCGGTCACGACCACTCGACCCTTGGAAGAGGCAGCGCCCTGCTGGATGCCCGCAAAGAGCGGATCGGTCTTGTCCATGACGATGTTCCAGACGGTGTGCAGGTCCATCACGGTTTCCAGATACTGACCGCTGTGCATGTACCACGGAGAAAACGCGTTGGCGCCATAAATGCAAACCGAAGGAGCGGCATTGATGGCCACCTTGTTGTCTTCCAGTTGCTTGAGCACCTTGGCATTGTCGGAACCGACGGCATCGTACCAATGGGCGACGCTGGTGCGTCCCGGTGTGTCGTTGATATACAGGGGCACGGCAAGTGCGGCCAGCAAAACACTGGCCAAACAGGCACGCAGCGGTGCCGGCATCGCAGTTTTCAGCAGTTCGGCCAGCGCGACGTAGACGGAACCGACGATGAAAGGCAGCCAGATCAGTTCGTAATAGGCGTTGACGTGGTTCGGCAACACCGAATACGGCGCGATCAGGGTCAGAACGGCACCGACGACGTAAAGCGTCTTGGGGATTTTCCTGTCCCGTAGCAGCACAATCAGCGCCACAACCGCAGAAAAGACCATCGCGGCCGCGATGATGTTGCCGTGTACGAGCATTGCCGGATGGCCAGCACCGGTCAGGTAGCGCCACACGGTATTCGCGACGCCGGTCACGGAGGTGTCGATGAAGTACGAAGACTGTGCATCGCTGGCACCGAGGAAGCTGGACGCAGCGAGAAACTTCGCCCCGGCAACCATCAGCAGTGACGCTCCCAGACCGATCAGCCCGGTCACAATCCGTTTCTTGAGCGGTTTGTCCGATTTGACCAGGACATAGGTAAAAGAAAACACGTAGAAGAGGATGAAGTCTTCCTTGGCCAGCGTGGACAGCAGCAGCAGGGTCACGGACACATACAGCCAGGTATCACCGGTTTCTCGATCATCCTTGAACAGGAAGTAAACGGCCGCGAGCCCCAGGCATCCGGACATCATGTGCGTCACCATGCCAGTGTAGCGGGCATATTCGGCAACGATCGGCGTGGAGAGGGACGCTGCGGCGAACAACACCAGCGTGATCCAGTACTGACGCGGTTGTACGACTTCGATCAGGATTTTCCAGCAAAGGAAGACATAGGTCGCGGTGAATATCCGTACCGCCCAGATCAGATAATCCGGCCCCAGCGAGGAGAACACGAAGATCAGCCAGGTCGACAGGGGGCGAATCCAGGACAGGGCCAGGCCGCCGGCGGCAGACGAATAGTTGGTGTAGTCGTCATGGTGAACGGGGATGGACGTCGGCAAAAAGCCTGAGACGGAGTAGTACGCCATCAAATAAAAGACAGCCGAAATCAACGCAAACGAAAGAATATTCAAATGCTTTGATAAAAACGGTGGTGGCATCGAGTTCATGGATCCGCTCATTTCTTTTCTGCGTCTTTATAAGTGTGTGGAGTCCATTTGCCCCATTTGGCCTCGTAGGTCGCTTTGTTTTGCTCGAACAGCGCCTGACGGTCGGCGCTTCGAAGCTTATTGAACGAAGCCGACAAGTGATGGTGGATGAAAACGTCCTCAGCGCAGCAAATGGTCTTGCCCAATAGCTCGACGCGACGGCAGTAGTCGTCATCTTCAAAGAAACCGCGACCGAAGGCTTCGTCCAGCGGGCCCACCGCTTCGTAGACTTCGCGGGAAAACATGACGCAGAAAAACGCGGCGGTCTGGATGTGCTGCAGCTTGCCGATATGGCTGTGGGTGTACTTCGCTGCTTCAACCAGCATTTCGTCCATGTTCTGGTAGCTGATCTGGATCTTGGCTTCGTTACCGATGTTGTTGGTCACCGGGCCGATGATGCCGATCGAAGGGTTGCGCTCCAGATGGCGATACAGCGTACGGATCCAGCCTGGTGTGACAAACGTGTCGTTATTGAGCAGAACCAGGTATTCACCATCGGCAATGGCCAGGCCCTGGTTGTTGCCCGCTGCGAACCCTCGGTTATCCTCGTTGAGGATGATCCTGCGGTTCTCGCCTTGAGTGACCCAATCGTTGAGCAGTGCCGGTGTGCCATCCACCGACGCGTTGTCGACAACGATGATTTCGAGGTTTTCGTGGTTGGTGTTCGCATCCAGGCTGGACAGGCAAGCCTTGGTCAGTTCGATGTTGTTGTAGGTCACCACGATCACACTGACTCGGGGCACGCTTCGCGCGTTTTCGATCCGTTGGATCATCTGTTCGGCGCGGTGGCCCCAGGTCTGGTTTCTGGCGAATGCCTGACGGGCCGGCACACGGGCGGCAGCATCGGGTGCATCAAGTTCTTCGCTGATCGCACGGATGAACTCTTCCGTGGTCGGCGCGGCATGCACCAGGTTTTCGAATTGCTTGATTTCCGGCAGGTCGACGGACACGACCGGTTTGCCGGCACTGAGGTATTCATAGACCTTGACCGGGTTGGTGGCCAGGGTCAGCGGAATCACCTGGAACGGCAACAGGCAGACGTCGAAGGCATGCAGGTACTTCGGCAGTTCGCTGTATGGCATTTCCCCGGTGAACGTGACGTTGTTCAAATGTGCCAGTCTGGCCCGGGCGCCTGCGGTGTCGGCACCGATCATCAGAATGCAGTGCTGAGGGAATGCCTTGGCAACGCTTTCCAGCAAATCAAGGTCGAACCAACCGGCGATTGCACCGTAATAGCCAATGATCTTGCGTTGCTGAGGGTCGACATATACGTCGGCCGGGCGTGCCGCGAAGTGTTCGAATTCGCCGGCATTGCGAATCAGGATCCGGTTTTGCGTGTGCTGCGATACGATTTCATCCAGCCAGGTGGAGGTGGTGATCGTGATATCGGCGTTGCGCATGAGCGCTCGCTCGATCGCCAGCACTTCTTCGGAAACGTCGCCGAATCCCTCGTGGTGATCCATGCAGTCATAGACCACTTCGCTGTCCGGCAGCATGGAGCAGGTTTCATACCAGAACGGATGCTGAACCATCGAAACGATCTGACGGCTTGCCGCCCAGTCCAGCACATGACCGATCGAACCTTTGAGCTGCTCGGCGATGTCGACACCCGGCGCGGTGGTGTAGATCACCGGGGCGCCTTTGGCGTACAGGTTGATCTGGAACAGCCGGCCATGTTCGTCCAGTTGCTCGACTTTGAAACCCGGGCGTGGGTCGTCAACCAGGTTGACGGACACATAGAACACCCGCCGACCCGCACCGGCCAGCGCTTGTGCCAGTTGTTGCGGGCGCTGGTGACGGAAGTGCCAGTCGATGACGCCCCAGAAGATGTAGTCGGCGAGGCCTTGCTGTTGCGGCGCAGGGCGCAGCGTCGGCAGATCGAACGAGTTGCCGCTCAACACCTGATTCTTCATGGCGGACAACGGCGTTTCGACGACCGTCGAATAGGATTGTCGTACGGCTTTTCTGACGGCGGCCGGCAAGGGGAGACGGTGGTAGACGCTGCGGAGCTTGTTTTTCAGGGCGCGCTTGTCCGCCGTCGAAAAGCCGTGACGGGCCATGCGCAGGGCCAGGCGCAAGGGTTTGGTCAATTTCCAGGAATGACTGTCGATGACTTGTTTGTATTGCGCTTCGACGCGCTTGAGCTGTTCGAAAACGACTCTGTGCGCTTCCACTGTCGCTTGATTCGCCGCTTCGCTGGCCTCCAGTGCGGCCAGTGTTTCGGCCTGTGTGGCGATCAGTTCAGCCTGTCGGTCTTCCAGATTGCGCAAAGCTTCCTCGAACTCGCCATGTTGGGATTCGAGTTGTTGACGTTGCGCCGCCACGCGATCTTTCAGATCGGTCCAACGTGAGTTGTCGGACTCGATATCGAGATCGTGCAAGTGCAGTTGCGTGCTCTGGGCATTGTCCAGGTTCGAATACACCAGCAGGATCTGCTCGCCACGCCAGTAGTTGGGTTCGTCCTGCGAGGTGTCGATGATGCTGCTGTGGGTCAATACCCATTTGCCGAAGCTTGCGGGGACGTTTTTAAAGTCGAAGGAGTAGAAGTGCTCATCGATCAGCTCTTGCTCCAGCTCTTGCTCTCTGAATGGCAGGAGCAGCACGATGAATTTTCCGGCCTTGGTACTGACCTGCTTGAGCACATTCCACGGCGCAGTGAAGTGTTCGAGCGTGTTGGATGAAAACACGACGTCCCAAGTCTCGCTGGTTCTTTCGCCCAGAAAGTCCTCGCAAAGAAATTTGTAGGCCGGGTAGGCTGCGGAAGCTTTCTCGATCGCTTCGGAGGAAAAATCCACGCCGACGAGGCCCGGCAGTTCCAGGCGCTTGGCCAGAGCCTGCGTGCCGTCGCCCTGCGCGCAGCCCCAATCGCACATCGTCAGGTTTTGATCCTTGATTTGTGCGATGAGCCAGTTCGGGATGTTTTTAGCCGCCACATCACTGAAGAAGATACTTTGTTCGCGACCGAAGTTTTCTTCCCAGTCGTTGGCAAAGCGATGATCCCAGTAAGCTTTGGAGTTGACTTCACCAGTCTCAATTGAATCGTCGGCAGGTTTTTTCATGGTGTAAGTGCTCCTTTACTCACTGCATCGTTTTCGATAGCGATGGATATTCTCGGCATGAACAATCCCGAGGCATTGCTGATAAATGACGAAGAAAAATACTGCGCGCCTTCCACATACTCATAGTAATGAATGGCGGCCGAAGTTCTGTTTTCGATGGCGGCAACTAACAGGTAGTCACCGGAGCACAGGAAGTTGTCCACTTCGAAGCACACTTCCTGGCCTTCACCATTGTCAGGTTCGAAAGTCAGCTTTTCATTCCAGGTCGTGCCGACGATAAGGTCACTGCCCGATAGATTCTTCAAAGAGAACGACACCGACAATCCTTCAGTCGACTTCAAGGCGCGAGTGCTGAACCTGATCTTGATGATCATTTTTTCGTGATCGTTGTACAGGTTCTTGCGCACCCCTTGGGCATCGAAGATGCCGGCACTTTCGATCACCCCGATGTGTGATCCCCAGTGATTGATGGGCTGCTCCACGTGGCGCGGTTGTACTGTGGCTTCGGGCGATGAAATGTCCGGACTTTTTTCCGGAGCTCGATCAAACAGGTGTTCGGTGTACTGGGCTGTGACCGGGAAAACATCACCGATCGCGCGAACGGT
This sequence comes from Pseudomonas glycinae, assembly GCF_001594225.2. Classification (GTDB taxonomy): domain Bacteria; phylum Pseudomonadota; class Gammaproteobacteria; order Pseudomonadales; family Pseudomonadaceae; genus Aquipseudomonas; species Aquipseudomonas glycinae. Next base: position 144,333 of record NZ_CP014205.2, on the reverse strand, counting down.
ACCCTTGTCCAGCCACAATGCGCGGTCGCAGAGAGTGCGGACAGCCGCTACGTCATGGGAGACGAACAGGATGCTGACGCCCGAGTCCTTCATCTGCTTGATACGATCCAGGCACTTGGCCTGGAAGCGTGCGTCGCCCACCGACAGTGCTTCGTCAACCACCAGGATGCTCGGATCGGTATGCACGGCCACGGAGAACGCCAGGCGCACGTACATGCCCGAAGAGTAGGTCTTGACCGGTTGATTGATGAAGTCGCCGATTTCCGCGAACGCTTCTATATCGGCATATCTTTCGTTGATCTCATCGAGCGACAAACCGAGAATCGCTGCGTTCAGATAGACGTTTTCCTTGCCGGTGAACTCCGGGTTGAAACCGGCTCCAAGCTCCAGCAGTGCGGCGATACGGCCGCGTACATTGATCTCGCCTGAGCTCGGGTTCAGGGTGCCGCAGAGCATCTGCAGAAGGGTTGACTTGCCCGACCCGTTGCTGCCGATGATACCGACGGTTTCACCGGTCCTGACTTCGAACGAAGCGCTTTTGAGTGCCCAGAACTCGTTGAAATATTTGCGCTTGCCGCGAAACAGCATCTGCAGCAGTCGCTTGTGCGGCTTGTCGTAGATTTCGTAGCATTTGCTCAGGTTTTCGACGCTGATGGCCGGCTCAGAGTACATCGGCAAACCCCTTGCGAGTCTTTTGGAACCAGGCAAAGCCACACCAGGCCATGATGGCCCCGAAAATCAGCATGATGCCCCAGGTCATGAAGTCCGGAACCTGGCCGAATATCAGCACGTTGCGGCTCTGCTCGATGATGTAGGCCAGTGGATTGATGCGGATCCAGAATTGATATTTTTCCGGCAATGCAGTGATCGGAAAAAACACGGCAGACATGAACAGCATCACGGTAGTGAACATCACTGTGATCTGGCCGATGTCGCGCAGATAAACGCCGAGCGAGGCGAACAGCCAGCTCATGCCCATGATGCCGAGAAACAGCGGCAGCATGACAAATGGAAGCAGCAATGCTGTCCATGGAACGCTGTGATTGATGATGATTTGCGCAAGCAACAATACACACAGGCTGATGGCGGCGTGAAACAGTGCCGACATGAATGTGACCCATGAAAGTACTTCAAGCGGGAACACGACCTTTTTCACGTAGCTGACATTGGACGTTATCAGGGCCGGTGCGCGATTGATGCATTCAGCGAACAGGCCATGGATCAGAAGTCCGACAAAAAGAATGATCGCAAAGTCAGTCTTGCTTTCATCGGCCGATACACCCCAGCGCGCTTTGAAGACAACTGAAAAAACGAATGTGTAAATAACCAGCATCAAGATCGGGTTGAAAAAAGACCACGACAAACCCAATGTCGAGCCACGATAACGTCCCAGTACTTCGCGTTTGCTCAACTGCATTATCAAGCGTTTGTTACGCCAGAAACTGCTAATCATCTCTACAGGGTTTGCTGAATAATTTTGCATCAGGGGTTTGACTCGACTTCTTGTGCAGGTGGCCTATTGACGTTCAATTTTTATAGCGAGGAGTGACTGTCCATTTTTCCGGTAAGCCTGGGCGGTGCCTTATGGTTTTACCGGTACGAATCCATGAATTTCGCCTCAACCAGAGGGAACGGAAGGCTGCTAGATCGGTTTGGCCAGCGTTGACAGCCCAGCGTCTCGACCGCGCCGCGCATGGTATCGTATTGGGCCCTGCCATTTCACCCTGTAATCTCCGTTTTCCCGCGTCTTTGCCGGCTTGCACGCGTGCCAGTGCCCGTCTTGACACGGAGCTGACGCTTTCCATTCATCGATTCGGGTGCAGGGAGGACGACGGCATGTCGGGACTGACGTTTCACTTCAACGCTGACGCCATTAGTGGCGTTACATGGATGAAACAGCAAAGGCGAGGGGCAAGGCGCAATTTCACGACGTGGATTGTCATGCTGACCATGAAGTTTGCGGCCCGGATGGCTATACATGAAAGAGCCAGATCCGGGGCAACATTGACAGCTTCGAATTGTCTCACTACAAGAAACTCGGGTAGGCGGTTGCGGATGACAACGGTTTGCAACGAGATATTGCCAATATTTCACAACGCGCTGTGTTTCCATTTACGTACAATGGCGCGCAGGTTTTGTGAGCAGGCATCGTCGGGAGAGCGACTGGATATTTATGGATAAATTTAGGGTTTTCTTACTGAGTCTGCCCCGGCGGCAAAAGCGGCTGTTGCAAGTGGCAACTGACTGCATGCTGGTCTGGCTGGCGCTCTGGTTGGCATTCATCGTACGTCTGGGCATTGATGACATGTATAACCCTTTGCGCGTTCATTTCTGGCTGTTCACTTGCGCGCCTCTGATCGCGATCCCGCTGTTCGTCCGTTTCGGCATGTACCGTGCCGTGATGCGTTATTTCGGCAATGATGCCCTGGTTGCAATCATCAAGGCTGTCAGCCTTTCGTCGTTGATTCTGGCGCTCGTGGTTTACTGGTACAGCAACCACGAGGCGGTCATACCCCGCTCGATCATCTTCAATTACTGGTGGCTGAGCCTTGTCATCATTGGCGGATTGCGTCTGTGCATGCGTCAATATTTCATGGGTGACTGGTTCAATACGGTGCAGCATGTACCCTTTACCAACCGGGATGACGGGCTGACCAAGGTCGCGATCTATGGTGCGGGTGTGGCGGGCAATCAATTGGTCGCGGCGCTGCGTATGGGCCGGGTCATGCGCCCGGTTGCTTTCATCGATGATGACGCCAGCATTGCCGACCGCTCCATTTCCGGACTCCAGGTCTACAAGCCCAAGCATATCCAGCAAATGATCGATGTGACGGGGGCTCAGGAAATCCTGCTGGCGCTGCCATCGTCGACTCGCGCGCGTCGCCGCGAAATTCTAAATGTGCTGGAAGGTTTCCCACTGCATGTGCGCAGTGTTCCGAACTTTACCGATTTGGCCAGCGGACGGGTAAAAGTCGAAGACATTCAGGAAGTCGACATCGCAGACCTGCTCGGGCGTGACGCAGTTCCAGCGCAACCGGATCTGCTCGAACGTTGCATCAAGGGCAAGACGGTGATGGTCACGGGGGCTGGGGGCTCGATCGGGTCGGAGTTGTGCCGGCAGATCTTTGCGCATGCACCCACTACTCTTCTATTGTTCGAACATAGTGAGTTCAATCTGTACAGCATCCTTTCGGAGCTGGAGCAGCGTGGTGTCCGCGAGTCGGTGCCGGTTCGCCTCTTGCCGATCCTGGGCTCCATCCGCCATCAGGACAAACTCCTCGATGTCATGCGAACCTGGAAAGTCGACACGGTCTACCATGCGGCAGCTTATAAGCACGTGCCGATGGTCGAGCACAATATTGCCGAAGGGGTGCTCAATAACGTCATCGGAACCCTCAACACAGCGCAGGCGGCGTTGCAGTCGGGGGTTTCGAACTTCGTTCTCATATCGACCGACAAGGCCGTGCGTCCGACCAACGTCATGGGCAGCACCAAGCGTCTGGCCGAGATGACGCTCCAGGCGTTGAGCCGTGAAGTGGCCCCTGTGCTGTTCGGCGACAAGGCCAACGTGTCTCGTGTCAACAAGACCCGCTTTACCATGGTTCGCTTTGGCAACGTGCTGGGTTCGTCCGGGTCTGTTATTCCTCTGTTTCACAGCCAGATCAAGTCAGGCGGTCCGCTGACGGTCACCCATCCGAAAATCACCCGTTACTTCATGACCATTCCCGAAGCGGCCCAGCTTGTCATCCAGGCGGGTTCGATGGGGCAGGGGGGTGATGTCTTCGTGTTGGACATGGGTGAGCCGGTCAGAATCGTCGAGCTGGCCGAAAAAATGATTCATCTTTCGGGTCTGAGCATTCGTTCCGAGCGTAATCCGCAAGGTGACATTTCCATCGAATTCACCGGGCTGCGGCCAGGAGAGAAGCTCTATGAAGAGCTGTTGATCGGCGATAATGTCGCCGCCACGCCTCATCCGATGATCATGACCGCCAATGAAGATCACTTGCCTTGGGATGTGCTGAAAGGCAAGCTGGCCGAGGTCCTCACTGCCGTCGAAAAAGATGATTATTCGCGCGTCCGTCAGTTGCTGCGAGAGACTGTCAGCGGGTATTCCCCTGACGGTGAGATCGTGGACTGGATTTACCAGCAGCGGCGCTTGGAGCCCTGATTGCTTCACATCCTGTAACGGACACGTTTTTGACAGGCTCCCATCATCGCCTAAGTTTGGAGAGCAGCTTCGGAAAAGCTGCTTTCTCAATTGATGATGGAGCGTCACTTATGCGTACCGGATATTTCTACTCCCTGATTTTTGCCCTGCTGACCAGCGCCTCTATTGCTGCCATTGCTGCGCCTCTGGCTTCTTCAGAAGCGAACAAGGCACCCGTGGTGATGGACGCGTCAGTCACTTCTGAAAATCATAAGGTCGATCTGAACGGTGCCGACGCGGCCACTCTGCAAAAGGAATTGGCAGGCGTGGGCGAGGCCAAGGCGAAAGCGATTGTTGCTTATCGTGAAACAAATGGGCCATTTGCGTCCGTGGATGAACTGCTGGAAGTGAAAGGCATCGGCAAGGCGATCCTGGATCGCAATCGCGACAAGCTGGAAGTGAACTAAGCTGATTGTTCACCGCCAAGGGGCCGGTCATTGACCGGCCCTTTTTGCTTGCCGGTTCCTGAGTACACCGCAAGAGGGTTACAGCCTTTCCGTCGGAAAATAGAAAATTACGGCTATCATATTTGTTTCAGATTATGCCTATAATAATTTCAGTCGCCACTGAAGCCCTCTGCTTTTCAGCGGTCGCTCATTCCTCACGCATTCCAGGAGTATCTTCATGAATTCACCGAAATCCCAAGGTACGGCGCTGGTCACGGGCGCTTCTTCCGGTATTGGTGCGGTGTATGCCGAGCGGTTGGCGGCGCGTGGTTTCGATCTGCTGCTGGTCGCTCGTGACAAGGAGCGTCTGGAATCGGCTGAGAGCAAACTGCGAGACGCCCACGGCGTTCAGGTTGAGGTGCTCAAGGCCGACCTGACGAAAAAGGATGATGTGATCAAGCTTGAGCAGCGTCTGCGCAGCGATTCCAGCATCACGCTACTGGTCAACAATGCTGGCGTAGCATCCAACGGATTGCTGGCCAACGCCGATCCCGATGAACTGGAGAAGCTGATTCAGCTGAATGTCACGACCCTGACCCGACTGGCTTCGGCCGCCGCCGCTGCTTTCACCAGCGCCGGGCGCGGCACGATCATCAACATTGCATCGGTGGTTGCCCTGTTTCCTGAGCGTTTCAATGCCACCTACAGTGCCAGCAAGGCTTATGTATTGAGCCTCTCCCAAACGCTGAATGCGGAACTCGAAGGCACAGGTGTCAAGGTGCAAGCGGTTCTGCCTGGAGTGACGCGCACCGAAATCTGGGAGCGCTCCGGTTTTGATGCCAGCGGTATTCCTGCGGAGATGGTCATGGAGGCCGGCGAGATGGTCGATGCCGCGTTGTCCGGTCTGGATCAGGGCGAGCTCGTCACGATTCCTTCGCTGCCCGATGCCGGGGAATGGCAAGCCTTCGTCGCTGCCCGTCATGTGATGGCGCCCAACCTGTCCCACAGCTCGGCAGCCAGCCGTTACAAGTAAAAGTCTTTTGAGTCACGAGAGGTCAACCCGATATGGATCAGCGTCGAGTAGTTGTCACGGGTATGGGCCTGGTATCGCCCTTGGGAAGCGGTGTCGAAGTCGTCTGGCAGCGCTTGCTGGCGGGGCGTTCGGGATTGCGAAACCTGCCGGAGGCGGTCATTGCCGATCTGCCGACCCGGGTCGGCGGCGTGGTGCCGACGATGGAGGAAGACGCCGAAGCGGGTTTCGACCCGGATCGTGCGACGCCGCCCAAAGAGCAGAAGAAAATGGACCGTTTCATTCTGTTCGCGATGGAGGCTGCGCGTCAGGCGCTTGAACAGGCCGGCTGGCATCCCACCGAACCCCGCGCTCAGGAGCGCACGGCCACGATCATAGGCTCCGGTGTCGGCGGCTTCGGCGCGATCGCCGATGCGGTGCGCACCACCGACAGCCGTGGCCCGCGACGCTTGTCGCCGTTCACCATTCCCTCGTTTCTGGTCAATCTCGCCGCGGGGCATGTCTCGATCCAGCACGGTCTCAAGGGCCCGCTCGGTGCGCCGGTCACCGCGTGTGCCGCCGGCGTGCAGGCGATCGGTGATGCGGCCCGGCTGATTCGTGCCGGTGAGGCCGACATCGCGGTGTGCGGCGGTGCGGAAGCCTGCATCGATCGCGTCAGTCTTGCCGGTTTTGCGGCAGCGCGTGCTTTATCCAGTGGCTACAACGACACGCCCGAACGCGCCTCGCGCCCGTTCGACAGCGGACGTGACGGGTTCGTGATGGGCGAGGGCGCCGGGCTGCTGGTGATCGAGTCGCTGGAGCACGCACTGGCGCGCGGCGCACAGCCGCTGTTCGAACTGGTCGGCTATGGCACCAGCGCCGACGCCTATCACCTGACCGCCGGGCCGGAAGACGGCAGCGGTGCACGGCGGGCGATGACACTGGCGCTGGCCCAGGCCGGTATAGCGCCGGATCAGGTGCAGCATCTGAACGCGCATGCGACATCGACGCCGGTGGGCGACCTCGGTGAGTTGGCCGCAATCAAGTCGGTGTTTGGTGCGCAAAACGCAATCGCCGTGACCTCGACCAAATCCGCGACGGGGCATTTGCTGGGTGCGGCGGGAGGTCTGGAAGCGATATTCACGCTGTTGGCGATCCGCGATCAAATCGTTCCGCCGACCCTCAACCTGGAAAATCCCGATCCGGCAAGCGAAGGCGTAGACATCGTTCACGGCCAGGCGCGGTCAGTACCGATCGAATATGCGTTGTCCAACGGGTTCGGCTTCGGCGGGGTCAATGCCAGCGTGCTGTTCAAGCGCTGGCAGGCTTAGTCTTCCGTTCGTTTTAGATGTTCGCGGGTGACGTCGAGGATGCGTTGCGCCAACCCGGCATCCGCGACACTGCGCGACAGCAGCAGCGCTCCGGCCAGCGTCGCCATGATAACGATGCTGCGCTCGGGAGCGTTCTCGCCTTCAAGGGTGCCTTCGATCTGGTCCAGGCGCGCCTTGAGCACTTCATCGCTGGTCGGGCTCGGCTGGCCGCGCAACCCCAGCTCCGATGAAATGGTAACCAGCGGGCAGCCTTCATGCGGCGTGGTCTGATGCCACTCGGACAGGTAGGTGTCGATGAACAGCGCCAGCGGATTCTCCTGGGCGAAGATCTCCGCGCACAAGCCGGCCACTTGATCGCCGGCCGCTTGCAGGGCTTTTTCAACGAGTTCGTCCTTGGACTTGAAGTGCGAGTAGAAACCGCCGTGCGTCAGGCCCAGTGCTTTCATCAACGGCTGCAGACCGGTCGCACCAATGCCGTCCTTGCGAAACCGCTCGGCCGCTTCCTTGATAATGCGCTGATGGGTCTGGGCTTTATGATCCTGCGAGTAACGCATTTAAACTCTCCGCAACAAGATCGCCATCTTAACCAATGCAAATTGAATGGTGACTGTACTTCTACTTCTAAAAAAACGGCCGGTGACTCCGACATGTTCGTAACAGCCATCAGCGGTTGGCACGGATAGTGGTTGCAGCTTGCAAAGTTGCCATCGCTTGAGGAGCAGGAGAATCATGTACAAAGACTACCCGGCCGCCTATCAGGTCAGCAAAGGCTCGGCGTTACAGGTCAATACACCTTTCTACGAACGGATTCGCGACCGCAAGGACGGGCGCACGCTGATCGAACAATTCGAAGTGCCGATCCGCACCGGGCGGGCCTGGCACGTGCCGGCGGGGCATGTGTTTCGAGTCACCACACCGGTCGGGCCCCAGGTGGGCGATTTCAATGTGTGGAACGCACACGATCCACGCGAACGGATGTGGGCTGCGCGCACCCGGCAACTGCAGGGCGCGCATGTCAGCACCCACGACCGGTTGTGGTCGAACCTGCCTTTCCTGCGACCTCTGGTGACGATCACCGATGACAGCCTGGCGGACTATGGCATCGATGAGCACGGCGGGCGCCTGCACGATTTGCTCGGCACGCGCTGCGATCCCTATGTGAACAAAATGCTCACCGGCGAGGATTTCCATCATCACTGCCATTCCAACCTGACCCGCGCCGTGTTGCCCCATGGCCTGACCGAGTTCGATGTGCATGACGTGCTGAACATCTTCCAGTGCACCGGCCTGAATCACGATGACCTGTATTTCATGAAGGCCTGCCCGGCGCAGAAGGGCGATTACCTGGAGTTCTTCGCCGAAATCGACTTGCTGTGCGCGTTGTCGACCTGTCCCGGTGGTGATCTGTCACTGGCGATGTGGGGGCCGGACGCGCAGGACCCGCTGAACGTCTGCCGCCCGCTCGGGGTGGAAATCTATCGTCTGGACGACGCGCTGCTCGAAGGCTGGAGCCAGCCGGAACGCGCGGCGTACAAAGGCCTGCATGGCTTGCACATCGCCAAGGCCGACTGGGAAAAATAATCGCGACAAAAAACAAACCCCGCCGATTCAGGCGGGGTTTTTCGTTCAGCGGTCCTGCGCGTCCTTGATGTCCGCTTCGGCATTGCGTTCAGCGACGCGCTTGCGTTGTTCATCGGTCAGTTCGACCTTGTTGGCGGTGTCACGCAACATCATCAGACCGCCGACGATCGAGCCGATTGCAACGACCAGAATCAACCAGGCATACCAGGGCATAACGGCTCTCCTTAAGGGCAGGTCGACGGGCGAGGGTTTCGTCGTGCAACGCTGCATACCACTTTGAGCGAAGTGCATTCGCAGTGGTTCCATTCTAGGCCGGTTATGCCCGTCGCGGTTTACAGTCCGGTGAGCATGGCGTCTGCCGGGGCGTTGGCGCGCAACTGGCCGGTCAACAGGAAGTAGCCGAAACCGACCGCCATGAAACCGAGGAAGATCAGTCCGATCAACGCATTGAACCAGGCCATCGCCACCAGACACACCACGGCCAGCACCAGTGCAATCAATGGAATCAGCGGATAGCACGGCGCGCGGAAGGTGCGCTCCAGATTCGGTTCGGATTTGCGCAGTTTGAACAGGCTGAGCATGCTCATGATGTACATCACGATCGCGCCGAACACCGCCATGGTGATCATCGCGGCGGTGAGGGTCATGCCGCCGAGGTTGATCAGGCCGTCGCTGTAGATCGCTGCGATGCCGATCACGCCGCCGGCGATGATGGCACGGTGCGGGGTCTGGAAGCGCGACAGCTTCGCCAGCGAGGCGGGCAGATAACCGGCGCGGGCGAGGGCGAAAAATTGCCGCGAGTAGCCAAGAATGATCCCGTGGAAACTCGCCACCAGCCCGAACAGGCCGATCCAGACCAGCATGTGCAGCCAGCCGGAGTTGTCGCCGACCACGGTTTTCATCGCCTGAGGCAGCGGGTCGTTGATGTTCGACAGGGTGCGCCAGTCACCGACGCCACCGGCGAAGAACATCACGCCCATGGCCTGCAACACCAAGGTCAGAATGCCGCTGATGTAGGCCTTGGGAATCGTGCGTTTCGGGTCCTTGGCTTCTTCGGCGGCCATGGCGGCGCCTTCGATGGCGAGGAAGAACCAGATCGCGAACGGAATCGCCGCGAACATCCCGGCAATCGCCGGAGCACCGAAGATGTCCGAGCCGGCCCAGCCATTCAGCGCGAAGTTGCTAAAGCTGAAGGCTGGCGCGACTACGCCCATGAACACCAACAACTCGGCGACGGCCAGTACGCAGACGATCAACTCGAAGGTCGCGGCCAGTTTCACACCGAGAATGTTCAAACCCATGAAGACGATGTACGCGCCGACCGCCGCGTGTTTCGGATCAAGTGCCGGAAACTGCACATTCAGGTAGGCACCGATCGCCAAGGCAATCGCCGGCGGGGCGAAGACGAATTCGATCAGCGTCGCCAGTCCGGCAATCAGCCCGCCTTTTTCACCGAAGGCGCGGCGACTGTAGGCGAACGGCCCGCCCGCGTGGGGGATCGCCGTGGTCAGTTCGGTAAAGCTGAAGATGAAGCAGGTGTACATGGTCGCGACCATGAACGAGGTCACCAGAAAACCCAGGGTTCCCGCGACGCCCCAGCCGTAACTCCAGCCGAAGTACTCCCCGGAAATCACCAGCCCCACCGCAATTCCCCACAGGTGCAAGGTGCCCAGCGTGGGTTTGAGTTGTGTGTTCATGTGTTTGCTCCCTGAACGGTTTGGAAAGCTCGGGAAGGGCGTGTGCAGTGGGCGTGCCATTTTGTATTGGCGGGTCGTAAAGAGCTGAAAGCTGTCGTATCGGGGATGTTCGCGGCTTGATGGCTGCATTGTTGTGCGCCAGTTGGGTGCGATGTTGTCAGTGCTGCCGTCTTCGCGGGCAAGCCCGCTCCCACAGGTGTCAGCGGTGCCTGGACGCGCGCATTTCAAATTGTGGGAGCGAGCCTGCTCGCGAAGAGGCCCGTCCACACGACGCAAAACTCACCTGTAACGCCCGCGTAAACCCACTCTTTACGCTTTCTTTATGCCCTGCACACACCCTCGCTCTCGTTCCTTTACAGCCTCCTTTCCGACAATGCCTCCACACGCGGCAATACGCCGTAACACGGAGATCTTCCATGAGCGTTCTGGACGGGGTGTCACTGCTGCTGGCAGTGGGGCTGTTCATTTATCTGTTGGTTGCGCTGTTGCGCGCGGATCGGACTTAGGAGCGGCTATGCACAGTTATGACTATTGGCTGATCCTCGCATTCTTCGCGGTGGTCTTGCTGCCGGCGCCGTTCCTCGGGCGCTTCTACTACAAGGTGATGGAGGGCCAGCGCACCTGGCTGACGCCGATTCTCGGCCCGGTGGAGCGCGGCTGTTACCGTATCGCCGGGGTCAATCCGCAGGACGAGCAGAGCTGGCAGAAGTACACGTTGGCGTTGCTGGCGTTCAACCTTGCCGGTTTTCTGCTGCTGTTCGCGATCCTGCTGTTCCAGGATCACCTGCCGCTGAACCCGCAAAACCTGCCGGGCCAGGAGTGGACCCTCGCGTTCAACACCGCCGTCAGCTTCATGACCAACACCAACTGGCAGGCCTACAGCGGCGAAGCGTCGCTCAGCTACCTGAGTCAGATGGTCGGCCTCACCGTGCAGAACTTCGTCAGCGCCGCCACCGGCCTCGCCGTACTGGTTGCGCTGTGCCGTGGCATCGGGCGCAAGTCCACCAAAACCCTGGGCAACTTCTGGGTCGACATGACCCGCGCCACCCTCTATGGCCTGCTGCCGCTGTGCCTGCTGCTGGCGCTGTACCTGGTGTGGCAGGGCGTGCCGCAGACCTTCGCCCAATATGTGAATGCAGTGACGATGCAGGGCGTTGACCAAGTCATCCCGCTCGGCCCGGCCGCCAGTCAGATTGCGATCAAGCAACTGGGGACCAACGGTGGTGGCTTCTTCGGCGTCAACTCGGCGCATCCGTTCGAGAACCCGACCGCCTGGAGCAACCTGTTCGAAGTCGCGTCGATCATCCTGATCCCGGTCGCGCTGGTGTTCACCTTCGGCCACTACGTGAAGGATCTGCGTCAGAGCCGCGCCATCATCGGTTGCATGCTCGCGCTGTTCATCATCGGCGGCGCCACTTCGCTGTGGGCCGAATATCAGCCGAACCCTGCCTTGAACAACGTCGCCGTTGAACAGACTGCGCCGCTGGAAGGCAAGGAAGCGCGTTTCGGCACCACCGCCACCGTGCTCTGGTCGGTGACAACCACGGCGGCGTCGAACGGCTCGGTCAACGGCATGCATGACAGCCTCAACCCGCTCAGCGGCATGGTCGCGCTGGTCAACATGATGGTCGGCGAAGTGATCTTCGGCGGCGTCGGCGCGGGGCTCTACGGCATGTTGCTGAACGTGCTGATCGCGGTGTTCCTCGCCGGTCTGATGATCGGCCGCACCCCGGAATACCTCGGCAAGAAACTCCAGGCCCGCGAAGTGCAACTGTTGGTGGTGACCCTGCTGGTGATGCCGGTCGGCGTGCTGGTGCTCGGCGCGATTGCCGCCAGCCTGCCGGGTCCGGTGGCGGCGGTGAGCAACCCCGGTCCGCACGGTTTCAGTCAGTTGCTCTACGCCTACACCTCGGCCAGCGCGAACAACGGCTCGGCGTTCGGCGGTTTCGGTGCCAACACTGCGTTCCACAACCTGATGCTCGGTCTGGGCATGTTGATTGGTCGCTTCGGTTACATCCTCCCGGTACTGGCCCTGGCCGGCAGCCTGGCGATGAAGAAAACCGCACCGATCGGCCAGAACAGCTTCCCGACCCACGGCCCGCTGTTCGTGACCCTGTTGACCGTGACCATTTTGCTGGTGGGCGGCCTGACCTTCTTGCCGACCCTGGCGCTCGGCCCGATTGCCGAACACCTGAGCATGGGCTTCTAAGGAATCCATCATGAATATGCATGTTCCAGCTTCAAAACCAGCGGCAGCTGCCAAGTCGGCTGAAGCTCCGAAAACCGCGATCAGCGCCCTGTGGCGCCCGGCGCTGGTGCAAGCGTTCGTCAAGCTCGACCCGCGCCAGTTGCAGCGCTCGCCAGTGATGCTGGTGGTCGAACTGACAGCGATCCTGACCACCGTGCTGTGCTTCATTCCCGACAGCAGCGTGCCGACCTTCGTTGCGGCGCAAATCGCCCTGTGGCTGTGGTTCACCGTGCTGTTCGCCAACTTCGCCGAAGCGCTGGCCGAAGGTCGCGGCAAGGCTCGCGCCGACAGCCTCAAGGCTGGCAGCGAAGGCCTGAGCGCCCGACGCAAACTCGCCAACGGCAGCTTCCAGGTCGTGCCAGCCACCAGCCTGCGCAAGGGTGATGTGGTGCGCGTCGAAGCGGGGGAGATGATCCCCGGTGACGGCGAGGTCATCGAAGGCATCGCGGCGGTCAACGAAGCGGCGATCACCGGTGAATCGGCGCCAGTGATTCGCGAGTCCGGTGGCGACCGTTCCGCCGTCACCGGCAACACCCGGCTGGTGTCCGACTGGCTGCTGGTGAAGATCACCGCCAATCCTGGCGAATCGACACTGGATCGGATGATTGCGCTGGTCGAAGGCGCAAAGCGCCAGAAGACCCCGAACGAAGTGGCGCTGGACATCCTGCTGATCGGCCTGACCCTGATCTTCCTGCTGGTGGTCGTGACCTTGCAACCGTTCGCCCACTTCGCCAACGGCAGCCTGCCGCTGGTGTTCCTGGTGGCGTTATTGGTCACGCTGATTCCGACCACCATTGGTGGTCTGCTGTCGGCGATCGGGATTGCCGGGATGGATCGGCTGGTGCGCCTGAACGTGATCGCCAAGTCCGGTCGCGCGGTGGAAGCGGCGGGTGACGTGCACGTGTTGCTGCTGGACAAGACCGGCACCATCACGTTCGGTAACCGTCGTTGCAGTGCGGTATATGCCGCGCCGGGTGTGAACGCCCGTGAGCTGGCCGAAGGCGCGCTGTTCGCCTCGCTGGCTGACGAAACCGCTGAAGGCAAGTCCATCGTCGAGTACCTGCGCGGCTCCAATCCGCAGCCGGAACCTTCGCCGGAAACCCTGACTGCCGTGCCGTTCAGCGCGGAAACCCGCTTGTCCGGTGTCGACTACCAGGGCCGTGTGTTCCGCAAGGGCGCGGTGGATTCGCTGCTGGCCTTCCTTGGTCAGCAACGCAAGGATCTGGCCCCGGCGCTGTCCCGGGAAATCGACAAGATCGCCCAGAGCGGCGGCACCCCGTTGCTGGTTTGTGCCGACGGCAAATTGCTCGGTGCGATTCATCTGAAAGACGTGGTCAAGCCAGGCATCCGCGAGCGTTTCGCCGAGCTGCGCAAACTGGGGATTCGCACGGTGATGGTGACTGGCGACAACCCGCTGACCGCTGCCGCGATTGCCGCTGAAGCGGGCGTCGACGACGTACTGGCCGAAGCCACACCGGAGAAGAAACTGGCGCGCATCCGTCACGAGCAGAACGACGGTCGTCTGGTCGCGATGTGTGGTGACGGCGCCAACGACGCCCCGGCGCTGGCCCAGGCTGACGTCGGCATGGCGATGAACGACGGCACACAAGCCGCGCGTGAGGCGGCCAACATGGTCGACCTCGACAGCGACCCGACCAAGCTGCTGGACGTGGTGCAGATCGGCAAGGAATTGCTGGTGACCCGTGGCGCGCTGACGACCTTTTCCATCGCCAACGACGTGGCCAAGTATTTCGCGATCCTGCCGGCCCTGTTTGCCGCGATCTACCCGCAGCTCGGCGTGCTGAACATCATGCAGTTAAGCAGTCCGCAGAGCGCGATCCTGTCGGCCATCGTCTTTAACGCTTTGATCATCGTGGTGCTGATTCCGTTGGCCCTGCGTGGTGTGCGGGTGCAGGCAGCGAGCGCGGCGGCGCTGCTGCGTCGCAATCTGCTGATCTATGGCCTGGGCGGGATTCTGGTGCCGTTCGTGGGGATCAAGGCGATCGACATGCTGTTGACGGCGTTGCATCTGGTTTGAACCTGAACAGCGGTGTGCCGGGCACACCGCTTCAAGCACGAATTCGAGGATTTTGAAATGTCCACACTGTTACGTCCGGCCCTGAGCCTGCTGGTGCTGATGACCCTGGTGACCGGCGTTGCCTATCCGCTGGTAGTCACGGGCGTCGCGCAAGTCGCCTTCCCCGAGCAGGCCAACGGCAGCCTGGTGCGCGATGCCGAAGGCAAAGTGCGCGGCTCGTCGCTGATCGCTCAGGATTTTGTCGGCGATGCCTGGTTCCATCCGCGTCCATCGGCCGGTGCTTTTGCCACCGTGTCGAGCAGTGCGAGCAACCTGTCGCCAAGCAATCCGGCGCTGGCCACTCGGGTGATCGATGACGCCAACAAACTGCAGGTGCCCGGCCAGGGCCCGGTGCCGCTGGCGCTGTTGACCACCTCCGGCAGCGGTCTCGATCCGCACTTGCCACCGGCGGCGATTGCCTATCAACTGGCGCGTGTCGCGGCCGCGCGCAATGTGCCGGTGGCGACCTTGCAGCAACTGCTGGACGCGCACATCGAACAGCCGCTGGTGGGCCCGCCGGTGGTGAATGTGCTGGCGCTGAACATGGCGCTGGAAAAGCTCTGAGTCGGTGGCGCGGCCAATCGCTGGCAAGCCAGCTCCCACAGGAGCACGCATTCCCCATGTGGGAGCTGGCTTGCCAGCGATGACGGCAGTCCAGGCAATACACAAACATCAGGAAGAGAGCTTCAAGCATGAGTGACTCCGGCCGCGCCGACGCGCTGTTAGCAGAACTGCCCCGCGACGGACGCGGCCGGCTCAAGGTTTTTCTCGGCGCAGCGCCAGGCGTGGGCAAGACCTATGCGATGCTGCAGGCCGCCCACAGCCAGCTGCGCCAAGGCGTGAAAGTCATCGCCGGGGTGGTCGAAACCCACGGCCGCGCCGAAACCGAAGCGCTGCTCGGCGGCCTGCCGCAATTGCCGCTGGTGCGCTCGGAATATCGCGGCGTGACGCTCGAAGAAATGGACCTCGACGGCCTGCTCGCCGCCAGGCCGAAACTGGTGCTGGTCGACGAACTCGCCCACAGCAATGCTCCCGGCAGCCGTCACGCCAAACGCTGGCAGGATATTCAGGAACTGCTCGCCGCCGGCATCGACGTCTACACCACGGTCAACGTCCAGCACCTGGAAAGCCTCAACGATCAGGTGCGCGGCATCACCGGCGTGCAGGTGCGCGAAACCCTTCCGGACTGGGTACTGCAGGAAGCCTACGAACTGCTGCTGATCGACCTGCCACCGCGGGAACTGCTTGAGCGTCTGCGCGAAGGCAAGGTCTACGTGCCCGAGCAGGCGCGGGCGGCGATCGATGCATTTTTCACCCAGACCAACCTCACGGCGCTGCGCGAACTGGCGATGCAGACCGCTGCCGCGCAGGTCGATAACGATCTCGCTCAAGGCTATCGCCAGCTCGGTCAGGCGGCGCCAGCGGTGCGCGGGCGCTTGCTGGTCGGGGTCGACGGCGATGCCCAGGCCGAACGGCTGGTGCGCCATGCCAGCCGGGTCGCCCAGCGTCGGCATTTGCCGTGGAGTCTGGTGCACGTCGACAACGGCAGCGTGCGCGACGAGCAATCGCGCCTGCGCCTGCAAAGCGCCCAGCAACTGGCCGAACGCCTCGGCGGCGAGGTGGTGTTGCTGCGGGCCGGCGAAGTGGCGAAAACCCTGATCCAGCATGCCGCTGAACGGCGGGCGAGTCTGGTGCTGGTCGGCCAGTCGCGACCGCGCCTGCGCAGGCGTCTGTTCGGTGGAGGGCTGGCGGCGCGCTTGCTGCGTCAGGCCCACGGTCTGGAAATCAACGTGCTGGACAGCGATCAGCAACAGCATCAACCGCGCCCGCGTTCAGCACCGACGCTGGTGTGGTTCGACTATGCGCTGGCGCTGGTCGCCACGGTATTGGCCAGTGCGCTGGCGTGGGCGGTGTCCAGCGTGCTGCCGTTGCCGAACATCTCGCTGGTGTTTCTGGCGGCGGTGTTGCTGGTGGCGGTGCGCAGCAGTCTCGGCCCGGCGCTGGCCTGTGCGGCGCTGTCGTTTCTGACCTATGACTTTCTGTTCATCCCGCCGAATTTCTCCTTCAGCATCCAGCGCGAAGAAGACGTGCTGACCTTGCTGTTCTTCCTGCTGATGGCGGCGCTCACCGGCAACCTCGCGGCCCGCCAGCGCCGGCAATTACAGGCGTTGCGCGACACCCAGGAAGAGACCACCGAACTGCTCGACCTGTCGCGCAAACTCACTGCCGCCACTGACCGTCAGGCCGTGGTCAGCGCCG
The DNA here is from genome assembly GCF_001594225.2 of Pseudomonas glycinae. Lineage (GTDB taxonomy): Bacteria > Pseudomonadota > Gammaproteobacteria > Pseudomonadales > Pseudomonadaceae > Aquipseudomonas > Aquipseudomonas glycinae. Next base: position 127,538 of record NZ_CP014205.2, on the reverse strand, counting down.
CCGCGCAGCACCTCAATGGCTGGAGCGATCTGCAACTGTGTCTGCTCAATCGCGACGGGCAGGGCGGCTGGAAAGTCGAAACCGGCGGCCCGCTGCAATTCACTGAATCCGAGCGCGCCGCCGCCGACTGGGCCTGGCAACACGATCAACCGGCAGGCATGGGCACCGGCACGCTGCCGTTCGGCCGCTGGTGGTGGTGGCCGCTGTCGGTGGAAGACGGACCGCTGGCGCTGCTCGGTGTGTGTGCCAAAGAGGGCCAGACCTTGAGCGGCCAGCGTCGTCGTTTGCTCACCGCGTTGAGCCAGCCGCTGGCTCAAGCTTTGGCCCGAGCACAACTGGCCGATGATCTGGAAGCCGCGCGCCTGCACGGCGAAACCGAGCAACTGCGCAGCGCCTTGCTGGCCTCGGTGTCCCACGATCTGCGCACGCCGCTGACCTCGATGCGCGGCAGCATCGACAGCCTGCTGGCCCTCGGCGAAGCGATCCCGCTGGAGGATCGCCGCGAATTGCTCGAAGGCACTCGCGATGAGGCCGAGCGTCTCGATCGCTACATCCAGAACCTGCTGGACATGACCCGTCTCGGCCACGGCGCCCTGAAGCTGGCGCGGGACTGGGTGTCGCCCGCAGACATCGTCGGCAGTGCGCTCAATCGTCTGCGGGCTGTGTTGTCGTCGTTGCAAGTGAGCACCGATGTACCGGCCGAGTTGCCGCTGTTGTACGTGCATGCCGCGTTGATCGAACAGGCGCTGGTGAACGTGCTGGAAAACGCCGCACGATTCTCGCCGTCCCACGGCCGTCTGCATCTGCGCGCCGGGGCGGATGACAGCGAGGTGTTTTTCTCGGTGAGCGATGAAGGGCCGGGGATTCCGGTCGATGAGCGGGCGAAGATTTTCGACATGTTCTACACCGCTGCCCGAGGTGATCGGGGCGGGCAGGGGACGGGGTTGGGGCTGGCGATCTGTCAGGGCATGGTCGGTGCCCACGGCGGGCGGATCAGTGTCGGCGACGGCATCGACGGGCGTGGCACCTGCATCACCCTGCACCTGCCGTTGCAGACGCAACCGGGGATGGACGGTGAAGCCTGATCCGCGCTGCGCTACTCTCTTGCCACTCTTTTGTGTTGATGTGAACTCATGAGCCAGACCGCGACCATTTTGGTCATCGATGACGAACCGCAGATCCGCAAGTTTCTGCGCATCAGCCTCGCTTCCCAGGGCTACAAAGTGCTGGAGGCCGGCACCGGCGCCGAGGGCCTGGCCCAGGCGGCGCTGAACAAACCGGACCTGCTGGTACTCGACCTCGGCCTGCCGGACATGGACGGCCAGCAAGTGCTGCGCGAGTTTCGCGAATGGGCCACGGCGCCGGTGCTGGTGCTGTCGGTGCGCGCCAGCGAAGGGCAGAAAGTCCAGGCACTGGATGGCGGCGCCAATGACTACGTGACCAAGCCGTTCGGCATTCAGGAATTTCTCGCCCGGGTACGCGCCTTGTTGCGTCAGGCACCTGCCGGAGAAGCGCAGCAGGCCGCGTTGAATTTCGGCCCGTTGACCGTGGACCTGGCGTATCGCCGGGTACTGCTCGACGGCGTCGAGGTCGCTCTGACCCGCAAGGAATACGCAGTGCTGGCGCAACTGGCGCGGCATCCGGGGCGGGTGATCACCCAGCAGCAATTGCTCAAGGACATCTGGGGCCCGACCCACACCGAGGACAGCCACTACTTGCGGATCGTGGTCGGGCATCTGCGGCAGAAACTGGCAGACGATCCAACCCGGCCCCGGTTTATCGTGACCGAGGCTGGCGTCGGTTATCGCTTGTTGAGCGAGAGCAGCCTTTAGTTCTGTTCGCTCTCATAGCGGTCGAGGGTATCCCGGGCAATCTCGCGACCCAGCGCGATCAGTTCCGGCGCCTTGTAGAACTCGAAGAACCGGCACACTCGTTTCGGCACGTTGATCAGGATGTCCGGCGGATACCCGGCGATCTTGTACTGCGCCAGCGAGGTCTGCATCACCTCGAAACTCTGGTTGATCAGATCGAGCAATGAAGCCGGCCCGACGTTATCGACGATGAATGATCCAGTGGCGGATTTCGGTGCGCCGTCGCGCTCTGGCGCGGCGGCCGGTTGCTGGGCTTCCGGTTCAGCGCCTTCGACCCATGGATTGATCTCCGCCGCTTCGGCACGCAGCGCTTCCTGTTCCAGCATCAGCAGTTGCTCGGCCTGCTTGCGGCGGAACGGCATCTTTGAACCCAGCGAAGTGATCAGGCTGTCGAAGCGCGTACGGAACGCGGCAGGGCGCTGGATCACCGGCAGTTTGTAATGGCGCTGGTTGGTCGAGTTGAGATTGACCGCGATGATCAGATCGCAATGGCTCGACACCACCGGCACGATCGGCAACGGGTTGAGAATGCCGCCGTCCACCAGCATCCGGTTGCCCTGCATCACCGGGGTGAACAGGCTGGGAATCGCCGCCGAAGCTCGCATGGCCTGATGCAGGCAGCCTTCCTGGAACCAGATTTCCTGTTGGTTGGTGAGGTCGGCGGCTACGGCGGTGTAGGGAATGCGCAGGTCTTCGATGTTGATCTCGCCGACGATCTTGCGGATCTGGCCGAAGACTTTTTCGCCACGGATCGCACCGAGGCGGAAGCTGACGTCCACCAGGCGCAGCACGTCGAGGTAATCCAGGCTTTCGATCCAGTTGCGGTACTCGTCGAGCTTGCCGGCGGCGTAGATTCCACCGACCACGGCCCCCATTGAACAGCCGGCAATACAACTGATGTCATAGCCCCGTCGTTCGATCTCTTCAATGACCCCGATATGGGCATAGCCCCGGGCGCCACCGGAGCCCAGCACCAGTGCGACACGCTTTTTCATCCAACTTCCTCCCGACAAGGTTGCACAATGCACCCATCGAGGGCCGGGCTTCAATCGGCGGGGTCGCTCGAGGCGGCGATGGCGTCGTTTTTTCGATACTTCATGACCCGTCGGCGTTATCTTTTGCAGTGCGGCGCAATGGCGGGGCACAAGGCACTTTTTCGCTGGCGCACCGTCTTACCTGCACGACTGTTGACCTATCTTTGAGGTGTGAGTGATGAAAGCCTGGATCTGTGTGCCGTTGATGGCGCTGGCATTGGCCGGTTGCGCCGGCAAGACCGCTTACCGCGACAGCTGCGGCAGTCAGCTCGACGCGGCGTGGCATGAACTGGATCTGGCCAAGGCCGAGGGTTTCGCCGGTACGGTCAGTTACTCCAAGGCGTTGTCGTTGCTGACAGCCGCCAAGACCCAGCAGCAATTCGAGGGATTCGAAGGCTGCACCAGGAAAGCCGAAAAAGCGCGTTTCTACATTCGCGAATCCCGCGCCGGGCGCTAAGCTGCTGACGTGGCGCAAGGGCAGGTCGCTTGCGCCGGCGCACACTCGTGCAAAGTCATTGAATTCTGGAGCAAGCGATGTCTGCGTTGGTTGGCCGGTTGGTGGCCCATGTCCTGAGCCTGGAAGTGCGGCTGCTGGCCTGTCAGGCGCGTCTGACCGCGCGGACCGACCCTGAAGCGCTGCACGACTTGCGCACTACCGTGCGGCGCTTGCGCAGTCTGTTGCGACCGTTGCGCGGCTTGCCCGGTGTCGAACAGTTGGAAAGCGCGGCGGCCAGCGTCGGACAACTGACCACGCCGTGGCGCGACCGCGAGGTGCTGGCGGCGTGGTTGATCAAGCATGATCAGCCCGAAGCTGCGCAACGGCGCATGGCGCAGATGGCCGAGGCTTATCCGACACTGGCGGCCAGTGCCGAAGTGGCGTCGCTGCTGATGATCCTCGATGCCTTTCCGCGTTTTCTGCGTGCGTCCCAGCGCCAGGGATTGCTCAAGCGCCTGGACAAGCGCATCGAAAAACGTCTGGGCAAACAATGGAAGAACCTCGACGTGGCACTGCACGACCCGGCCCACGACCGCCATCGCCTGCGCCTGCTGATCAAGCGCGTGCGTTACGGCATCGAGGCCTACCCAGAACTCGATCGTCTGCCGGAAGCTGCATTGCCCCGTTTGAAATCCGCGCAAGGCGCCCTCGGTGACTGGCACGATTGCTGGCAATGGCTGGCCCGCGCCGAACAGGAACCGGATCTGCAACCCTGCGTCGCCACCTGGCAGGCGACCATGATCCAGGCCGAAAGCAAGGCGGACCGGGTGCTGGAAAAACTCAGCGCAGCCTGCTTCAAGTCCTGAAACCCGCTGGCGCGCAGCAGCGCTGTCTTATCTGTCAGTCTCTTTGACCGGAATGGACGCTGCGCCGCTCTGCCGCGCTGGTTAAGATCCGGTCATTCCCTTTTTCGTATCCGAGGTTTCCATGCGCTTTTGCGATCTGATCGATGCTGTCCGTCGTCAACCGGAGGTCACGATTCCGGCGGAGTGGGGGCAGGGCCGGGCCAGTTTTGGCGGATTGGTGGCTGCGCTGCAATTTGAAGTGATGCGCACCCAAGTGCCGGCCGACCGGCCGGTGCGTTCGCTGGCGATCACCTTTGTCGGCCCGGTCGAGCCCGAAGTGCCGGTGAGCTTTCAAGTCGAGGTGCTGCGCGAAGGCAAAGCGGTCAGCCAGGTGCTGGGGCGCGCGGTGCAGAACGGTCAGGTGGTGACGATGGTGCAAGGCAGCTTCGGGGCTTCGCGGCCGTCGGAAGTGGCGGTGGAAGCCTATCCGGCGCCGGAGATGAAACACTGGGACGACTGCCAGGAACTGCCGTACATCAAAGGCGTAACCCCCGAGTTCATGCGTCATCTGGCGATGCGCTGGAGCGTTGGCGGGATGCCGTTCACCGGCAATCAATCGCGGCTGATGGGCGGCTGGGTGCGCCTGCGTGGGGATGTGAAGGAAGAGCCGGTCAACGAAGCGCACCTGCTGGCGCTGGTCGATGCCTGGCCACCCGCGCTGTTGCCGTATCTGAAGAAACCGGCACCGGGCAGCACGCTGACCTGGACCATCGAATTCGTTCAGCCGTTACGCGATTTGAGCACGCTGGATTTCTGCCAATACCTGGCGGACATCGAGTATGCGGCTGACGGTTACGGCCATGTCGCCGCCAAGCTGTGGAGCGCCGAGGGTGAACTGATTGCCATGAGTCGGCAGACGGTGACGATCTTCGCCTGACTCAATGGCGGCGATGGCGTTCACGCCAGGCGCGGAACCAGCCGCCACTGAGGAAGAACCGCGGAAACGTCAGGAACTGCTCGACCAGCAGACGCGAGACGGCGTCCTTGCGATCACTGAACGGCTCGGAGGCTTGCGCCTCCAGGCTGTGGCCGTGACGCTGCAGACCCAGCGCCGCGATGATGCCGATCACGCCGATCGCCACGCTGGCCAGACTCAGGCTGAACACGCCCGAGACGATCAACAGAAACGCGACGATGAACAGCGGCACGGCAATCAGGTGCAGCACCAGATTGGTCGGGTGCTGATGGTTGTTCGGGTACGCGCGCCATTGCCACGCGGGAAGGTTGGGGTGACGTTTGCCCATGTTGCTGCTCCTCGATCCATGTTCGTTCGGTACATGGTTGAAGAATAGGCCGGGGCCGTGAGGGCGGCGAATCAAGGTTGGCTATTGAAGTGATAGGGACAATGGTCTTATTTGATGCTGTTTCTGCTGACGCCATCGCGGGCAAGCCCGCTCCCACACGGGATTGTGAACGCCGCTGAGTCTACTGTGGGAGCGGGCTTACCCGCGATGAGGCCCCTTAAAGTTTCAACTGCCCAATCGCCTTGTTGAGTTCCCCGGCCAGCGTCGCTAACTCGTTACTGGTGGTCGCCGAATCCACGGTCTGTTGCACGGTGTTTTCGGTCACGTCGCGAATGCTCACCACCGCGCGGTTCATCTCCTCGGCCACCTGACTTTGCTGTTCTGCCGCCACCGCAATTTGCGTGTTGCTCTCGCGCATTTGCGCTACCGCTCCGGTGATTTCCGCCAGCGCTTCACCGGCCTCCTGCGCCTGCTGCACGCAGTCGTCGGCCTTGTACGAACTCTCCTGCATGAAGTCCACCGCATCACGGGTGCCAGCCTGCAACGCCGAGACCATGGTGGTGATTTCATCGGTGGAGGTCTGCACACGTTTGGCGAGGTTGCGTACCTCGTCGGCGACTACCGCGAACCCGCGACCCATCTCCCCGGCACGGGCCGCTTCGATCGCGGCATTGAGTGCCAGCAAATTGGTCTGTTCGGCGATGCTGTGGATCACGCTGACCACGCCGTTGATCTTCTGGCTGTCCTCGGCCAGACGCTGGATCATCTCGGCGGTCTGCTGCACGCCGCTGGACAGGCCGGCAATCGAATGCTGGACGCGGGTCACCACTTGCTGGCCGCTGCCAGCCAGGCCATCGGCGGTCTGCGACAGATCGCGAGTGGCGCCGGCGTGCTGGGCGATGTGGTAGACGGTCGCGGTCATTTCGTTGATCGCCGTGGCGGCCTGATCGGTTTCACTTTGCTGGCCGAGCATGCCGTGACGGACTTCGTTCATGCTCGACGCCAGTCGCGCCGCGCCGACGTCCAGTTGTCGGGCAGTGTTGGCCACGGTGGTCACCACTCGCTGATAACCGGCCTGCATCGCATTGAACGCGTTGGCCATCTGACCGACTTCATCCTTGCAGGCCAGCGGCACCCGGGCGGCGAGGTCGCCGGTTTTCTCTACATGCAGCATCACGTCCTTGAGCGTGTTGAGCTGGCTGAGCAGGAAACGGATCAACAACTGTGAAGCGCCAAGCATCGCCAGCATCAGGATGAACACCGCCACCGCGTAGTTGGCGAAGCGCTCGCTGAAGACCTGGCTGAGGCTGGGGGCGTAGGCGATCACGGCGACCTGCTGGCCATCGGCACGGCTGAAGACTTCGGCGCCGAGCAGCGGATTTTCGCCGAACAACGGCAAGTGACTGATCTCGATCCAGCCGCTGCTGTCGGTAATCTCCAGTAGCGGCTGATCGTTGAGGCGCGGCGCTTCCCCGCGTTTGAAAGTCAGCACCTGATCGGATTTGGGCAGCGCCTGTCCGGCCGGCCAGGCTTTCAGCAATTGCGCCTGGGCCTGGGCCGCGGTTTGCGCGGCGTGGCTGCGGGCCTGTTGTTCGAGCTGTACGGCGTACAGCACCAGCAACAGGGTGGTGACAAAGGCGACCGCGTTGACCGCCCAGAATTTGTATTTCAGCGAGATATTGCTAAGCCAGGCACCCATGGAGGTCTTCTCTGATAGCGGAAACAGTTTTGGCAAGGTGCCATTATTGTGCCGCTACCCAGGTGCCCGGTTCTTGATGTGCATCAACAACCGATGCATCTGCCTCTTTCAGGGCAGGTCAGGTAAACCGTAGAACGCCCGTGCGCACGCGGTTGTGTGGGTGGCCAGGTCTGCTTCGGTCTCGCCTCGATGCAACGCCACTTCACGCAGCACTTCGGTCAGATATGCCGGTTCGTTGCGCCCGTTTTTCGGCTTTGGCCGCAGTGTGCGCGGCAGCAGATACGGCGCATCGCTTTCGAGCATCAGGCGACCGCGCTTGATCTCCTTCACCAGCGGATGCAAATGGGTGCCGCGACGCTCGTCGCAGATCCAGCCGGTGATGCCGATGTGCAGGTCCAGGTCGAGGTAACTGAACAGCGCTTTCTGTTCGCCGGTAAAGCAATGCACCACGGCGGCCGGCAACTGATCGCGGAAGTCACGGAGGATTTCCAGCAGGCGCTGGCTTGCATCACGTTCATGCAGGAACACCGGCAGTTGCAGTTCGGCAGCCAGCGCCAGATGCTCTTCGAGGACTTTTTCCTGCTGCGGGCGCGGCGAAAAATCACGGTTGAAATCCAGTCCGCATTCACCCACCGCCACCACGTTCGACTCCTGCAGCAGGCTGCGCAGACGCCGCGCGCTGTCGGCGTTCCAGTCACTGGCCGAATGCGGGTGAATGCCGGCGGTGGCAAACAGTCGCTGGCCGTCCGGATCCAGTTGCTGGCACAGTTCCAGCGCCTGTTCGCTGCCCTCGACGCTGGTGCCGGTCAGCACCAGTTGGCAGACCCCGGCAGCGTAGGCGCGATCGAGCACGGCCTGGTGTTTGTCGGCGAAACTGGGGTTGGTCAGGTTGACGCCGATATCGATGAGTTGCATGGTGCTACCTCGGGCCGAAGGCCGGAAAGCATATCAGAGCTGTAGATTTATAAGAAAAGCCAAGAACTACAACGGCTTATGGCTGTCTGTTGAGGCCGCGTGGCAGGCCGGGTTGGTAGAATTGCCATCACTGTGCCAGTCTCTCGCACTTTATCAGCGCTCCAGGCGCTCTGTTTTTGTCGGTGTTTTACGACCGCTCGGCGGTGAAAACGCCCCGTATTCTTTCCGGAGAGTGGATGGTTCGTCCCTCGGTTTTGCTCCTGCTGTGTGGTTCGCTGCTGCTGCCGATGACGGCGGTCGCGCGGCTGCCCGGACCGCTGCAAGCCGTGCCGGCGGCCAAGGTTCGCGACCTGACCGAAATCCGCAGCAGCCGCGTGCTGCGAGTGCTGGTCAACCAGAGCCGCAACAGCTCCGGCGAAGTCCAGGGCCAGGCCATCGGCATCGAATACCACCGGCTGCGCGCCTTCGAGCAATACCTCAATGGCCACGCCCGCGACGGCCAGGAAATCACCCTCAAGATCATCCCCAAAGCCAAGGATCAATTGCTCGGCGCGCTGCAGCGTGGCGAAGGCGATCTTGTGGCGCCGGGCGAACTGCTCGAGCTGCAACCGGGCCACGCGGTTGCCAGCAGCGAGCCGATCGCCAGCAACGTGCCGCTGGTGCTGGTCGGCATCAAGGGTGAAAAGCGCTACACCAAGGTCGAGCAACTGGCCGGCAAAACCCTGGCATTGCCCACCGGCAGTGCGGCGGGGGAGGCGGTCAGCCAGCTCAACCAGAAACTGGCGCTGCACAAACTGGCGCCGATCAAGATCGAATGGGTCGATCCGACGCTGGCGGTCGAGGATGTGCTGGAAATGGTTCAGGGCGGGATCTTCCACCTGACCATCGTCGAGCAACCGATTGCCGAGCGGTGGGGCAAGATCCTGCCCAAGCTGCGTTTCGACCGTCAGGTGATGATCAGCGAACCGGGCGAGGAATACTGGTTCGTGCGCCGTGATGCGTCGATGTTGCGGGCCAGCATCGACCGCTTCCTGATCGGCTACAAAAAGCCGTCGAACGAAGATGCAGCGTTTCTGCGGATCTACCGCCGTCTCTATCAAGTGCACTATCCGTTGGCCAAGGCTGACCGTCAGCGTCTGGAAAAACTGCGCCCGACCCTGCAGAAACACGCCGAAGCGCAAAACATGGACTGGCTCAACCTGGCGGCGCTGGCGTTCAAGGAGTCAGCACTGCAACCCGGCGCGCGCAGTGGCAGCGGCCCGACCGGGCTGATGCAGATCACCCCGTCGGCGGCACAGCGAGTCGGCGTCAACAATATCCAGAATCTCGATGCGAATGTGCAGGCCGGGGCCAAGTACCTGGCGATGATCCGCCGCAAGTTCTTCAACAGCCCCAAGCTCAACGAGCGTGAACGCATGGCGTTCACCCTGGCCGCTTACAACATCGGCCCGGAGCGGGTGCAGGGCATGCGTGCCGAGGCGCGGCGTCGCGGCCTGAATCCCAACCAGTGGTTCTTTCAGGTCGAGCGCATCGCCATGGAGCAGGTGGGAATGGGCGCCGTCAGCTATGTTAATAGCGTGAACAAGTATTACTTGGCGTTCGACCGGGAGCGGGAGTCGTTGGAGCCCGGGGGGCAGAAAGTTGTCTCACGTAAATGATCAAGTAAATTGATTGTTATGGCGGAATTTCTGCGCTTTTAACATGAAAATAACTGATTAATATAGCGGCCGACCAACAAACACTTCTGATTACAAGGAAACGCAACATGAGCTCTCTGATCAACAAGGTTCTGTTCACCCGCGCCGGCTACGGTCTGACCATTCTGCGCATTGCCGTCGGCGTGATCTTCGCCGCCCACGGCTCGCAGAAACTTTTCGGCCTGTTCGGTGGCTATGGCCTGGCCGGCACCGCGCAATACATGGAAAGCATCGGCCTGACCCCGGGTTACCTGATGGCCACCCTGGCCGGCGGTACCGAGTTCTTCGCCGGTCTGGCACTGATCATCGGCCTGCTGGTTCGCCCGGCGGCACTGGGTCTGACCTTCCTGTCGCTGGTGGCGATCTTCACCGTACACATCAGCAACGGTCTGTTCATGGCCAACAACGGTTACGAGTTCGCCCTGGCCCTGCTCGGTGGCAGCCTCGCGGTGCTGATCGAAGGTGCCGGCAAGCTCTCGGTGGATCGCGCCATCGCCGGTTGAAGGCTCTGGCTCAAGCAAAAGGCCCGCATTGTGCGGGCCTTTTTTGTTGCGGTCGATTCTTGACACTGGCCGGTCACGTTCTCTAGGATGCCGCTCATGCGCCGATTTAAACAGCTACTTGCGGGGCGCCAGGTGACTCTTCTTCAGTTGCCGTCAGAAGCCGGAACAGGGCTTCGAAATACCGCTAAAGCGCTGGTTCGGTGTTGCCTCTCACCTGCCATGCAGACTTTTGAGGCAGAGACACGACACGATGAATGCACTACGCCCTCCAGCACGTCCCGCGCCGATCACGGCACACGTCACCCAGCGCAATCCAAAAATCCTGCTTGGCGGCAAACATCAGCCGACGCTGTTGCGTTATCTCGATGGCTGGCCACGCCGCAGCGGCGGTCCTGCCGCATTCCTGATCCAGTTCGTTGAAGACGGTGAGTCGCTGGCGCGTTTTGCCGATGACAGTTTCGATCTGGCGGTGATTCAGGCTCCGAGCCCTGAGGAAGCGCCGGAAATGATTCGCCAACTGACCCGCGTCGCACGTCAGGGCCTGATCACCCGGCGCTGAGCGTCAGGGATACTCGATCGCCACGATGTAGACGAACTGTTCGCCGGTCGGCGTCTGTACCCGCACTTCAGCATCCAGCGCCTTGCCGATCAGGGCGCGGGCCAGTGGCGAGTCGATGCTGATCAGACCGAGTTTCAGGTCCAGTTCGTCCGGGCCGACGATGCGATAGCGCGACTGTTTGCCGTCCTCGTCTTCGATGGTCACCCACGCGCCGAAATAGACCTTGTTCGGATCACTGGGTTTTTCGCTGACCACTTTCAACGCCTCAAGGCGTTTGGTGAGAAAGCGCACGCGGCTGTCGATCTCGCGCAGCATCTTTTTGCCGTAGGTGTACTCGGCATTTTCCGAACGATCACCCTGAGCCGCCGCTTCGCTGACCGATTGCGTCACCTGCGGTCGGCGCACATGCCACAGTTCATGAAGTTCGGCACGCATCCGCGCTTCACCTTCGGGGGTGATCAGCGCGGTACCGGCGGTGCGGGGAGGACGATAACGGCTCATGGCAACTTCTTTTGATCAAGACGGCTGGAGTCTATCAACCCTCGCGCAACACTGTCAGCGGGCTGGCGTTGAGCGCACGCCGCGTGCCGAACACACCGGCACCACCAATCAGCGCCGCGCCGATCAACGGCAACAGCAGCAACCACGGATGGGGGTGCCATGGCAGGTCGAAGGCGAAGCGATACAGCACCAGACTCACCACTTCCGAACCGATCGCCGCGAGCAATCCGCTGACCGCGCCGAGCAAGCCGAACTCGATCCGTCGTGCCTTGATCAGCAACTGCCGCTCGGCCCCCAGCGCACGCAACAGCGCGCCCTGGCGAATGCGTTCATCCAGCGTGGCCTGCAACCCGGAAAACAGCACCGCCATCCCCGCCGCCAACACAAACAACAACACATACTCCACCGCCAGGGTGACCTGGGCGAGGATGCTGCGCAGCTGTTCGAGCAAGGCTTCGACCTGCAGGATGGTCACCGCCGGGAACGCTCGCGACAGCTCGACAATCTGCTGATCGTGACCGGGCGCCAGATAGAAACTGGTCAGGTAGGTGGCTGGCAGATCCTTCAGGGTGCCGGGCTGGAAGATCATGAAGAAGTTCGGCTGGAAGTTGTCCCAGTTGATCTCCCGCAGGCTGGTGACCTTGGCTTCGCGATTGACCCCGCCCACGCTGAATATCATGTGATCGCCCAGCTTGAGCTTGAGACTCTCGGCCACCTTGCCTTCCACCGAAACGCCCGGGATGTCATCCGAAGGTTGGCCGGTCCACCACGAACCGGCAGTGATCTTGTTGCCCGCCGGCAGGTCGGCCGCCCATGTCAGGCTCAGGTCACGCTGGATGGCGCGGTCGCCGGCCGAGTCCTTGCTGACGATCTGCTGCACCGCTTCGCCATTGATGCTGATCAGCCGTCCCGGCACCACCGGATACAACGGCGCGGCCTGGGCCGAGACATTGATCAGGTGATCGGTGAAGGCCTGTTTGTCGGCCGGCAGGATGTTCAGGGCGAAGTAGTTCGGCGCGTTTTTCGGCAGCTGGTTTTGCCAGGTGTCGAGCAGTTCGCCACGCAGCAAGGCGATCAACGCCATCGACAGCAGAATCAGCCCGAAGGCCAATGACTGGCCGGCGGCCGCCAAAGGATGACGCAACAACTGACCCAACCCGAGACGCCAGGGCAATGACGCGCGCGCCAGCAGACGACGCAGGCTTTGCAGCAGCAACAGCAGCAAGCCGCCGAGCACCAGCGCGGCGACCACACCGCCGCCGAGCAGGGCGAACGTCAGCAGCAGGTCCAGACTCAGGCGCCACATGATCAGCCCAAGCGCACCGAGTGCTGCGCCATAGACCATCCAGGTACTCGATGGAATCGGCAGCATGTCCCGGCGCAAGACCCGCAACGGCGGCACGCGGCCCAGTGCGGCGAGCGGTGGCAGGGCGAAACCGGCCAGCGCCACCAGCCCGGTACCGATTCCGGCCAGCGCCGGCAGCAAGCCACCCGGCGGTACGTCGGTCGGCAGCAGATCATGCAGCAGCGCGAACAATCCCAATTGCGCGAGCCAGCCGAGCAGGGCACCGCTGAGGCTGGCGAGCAGGCCGAGCACCGTCAGTTGCAGACTGAACAGCACCAGGGTCTCCCGGCGCGACAAACCCAGGCAGCGCAGCAGTGCGCTGGCATCGAAACGCCGGCTGGCGAAGCGGTTGGCCGACAACGCCACCGCCACCCCGGCCAGAAGCACGGCGACCAGACTGGCCATGTTCAGATAGCGTTCGGCCTTGCCCAGTGCACCGCCGATCTGCCGGTTGCCGTCGCGGGCATCCTGAATCCGCTGGTTGGCGGCAAGGCCCGGTTTGATCAGTTGGCGATAGGTTTCCAGCGCTTGCGGCTCGCCGCGCCACAGTTCGCGGTAGCTCACCCGGCTGCCGGGTTGCACCACGCCGGTGGCGGCGAGGTCGTCGAGGTTGATCAGCACCCGTGGCGTCAGGCTGTAGAAATTACCGGCGCGATCGGGCTCGTAGGTGAGTACTCGCGTCAGTTTCAACGTCTTCATGCCGACGTCGATGCTGTCGCCGATCTTCAGGTCCAGCGCCGTCAGCAGGCGTGCTTCGACCCAGGCTTCACCGGGCTGCGGCTCACCACCGGTTTGCTCTGTCGCGTAGGGGGCGGGGGCGCTTTTCAGTTCGCCGCGCAGCGGGTAGGCGCGGTCGACCGCTTTGATGCTGGAGAGCTGAATGCCGTTGTCCGTGGCGATGACGCTGGAAAACTCCACCACCTGCGCATGATCCAGACGCAGCTCGGTGCCGCTCCGGATCTGTTCCGGGCGGGCCGGCGAGCTGCCTTCGAGCGACAGGTCGGCGCCTAAAAACTCGGTGGCACGCAGCATCATCGCGCCGTTGAGGCGGGCACCGAAATAGCCGATCGCGGTACTCGCCGCGACCGCCACGACCAAGGCGAAAAACAGCACCCGCAGTTCACCGGCGCGGGCATCGCGCATCAGTTGGCGCAGGGCGAGACTGAACAGACGCAACAGCGGCAGACGTGCCATCAAGGCTCCAGAGGGGCGACCAACAGGCCGGCTTCAAGACGGATCAGACGCCGGCAACGATGGGCCAGGCGTTCGTCGTGGGTCACCAGCACCAGGGTGGTGCCGCGTTCCTTGTTCAATTCGAACAGCAAGTCACTGATGCGCTCGCCGGTGTGGCTGTCGAGGTTGCCGGTGGGTTCGTCGGCGAACAGCACGTCCGGCTCGGCAGCAAAGGCCCGGGCAATGGCGACACGCTGTTGTTCGCCGCCGGAGAGCTGGCGCGGCGAGTGAGTCAGGCGCTGGCCGAGGCCGACCCGTTGCAGTAACTCAGTGGCGCGGCTTCGGGCGTCTTTGCGGCCGTCGAGCTCCAGCGGCAGCATGACGTTTTCCAGCGCGTTGAGACTGTCGAGCAGCTGGAAAGATTGAAAGACGAAACCCACGTGTTCGGCGCGAATGCGCGCGCGCTGGTCTTCGTCGAGATGGCTCAGTCCTTGCCCGGCGAGCGTCACTTCGCCGCTGCTTGGCAGATCGAGGCCGGCGAGCAGGCCGAGCAGGGTGGATTTGCCGGAACCGGACGCGCCGACGATGGCCAGGCTGTCGCCCTTGTTCAGTTCCAGGCTGAGTTCGTGCAGGATGGTCAGTTCACCTTCCGCGCTGGGAACCACTTTGCTAAGGTTCTTCGCGGTGAGAATGCTTGCGCCCATGGAGAATCCGATGCGTGTGTGGTTTTTGAGTGCTGGCCTGGCCTTGATGTGCATGGCCCAGAACGCAGCGGCGGGTACAGTCCTGATCGTTGGCGATAGTATCAGCGCCGGTTTCGGACTGGATACCCGGCTGGGGTGGGTGTCGTTGCTCGAACAGCGGCTCAAGAGCGAAGGTTTTGACGACAAAGTGGTCAATGCGTCCATCAGCGGTGACACCAGTGCCGGGGGCCAGGCGCGGCTGCCGGCGCTGCTTGCAGAGCACAAGCCGGAACTGGTGATCCTCGAATTGGGCGGCAACGATGGCCTGCGCGGAATGCCGCCGACGCAATTGCAACAAAATCTTGCTTCGATGATCGACAGCTCCCGTCAAAGCGGTGCCAAGGTGCTGCTGCTCGGCATGCAGTTACCACCCAATTACGGCAAGCGCTACACCGATGCCTTCGCCGAGGTCTACGGCAAGCTCGCCGAGGAGAAAAAAATCCCGTTGGTGCCGTTTTTCCTCGACGGCGTGGGCGGGCATCCGGACTTGATGCAGGCCGACGGTCTGCACCCGGCGGCCGGGGCTCAGGGCAAGTTGCTGGAAAATGTCTGGCCGACGCTAAAACCGCTGTTATGAGGCTTTTCTAGCGGCAGGCTTTCGGCTAATGTGGCGCCCCCTTATTTGGAGCCCCCGATGCCGCGTCCTGCCTGGTCCTTGTTCGCCTACCAACTGATCGAGCCTGACGAACAGCTGGATCTGTTCGCCTGCCAGGAAGTGCGGGTGCATCTGGTGACCCGTCAGCTGGAACTCGGTGGTTCGGCGGATCGAACCTTGTGCGGCAGTCTGCTGCCGGCGCAACCGCGCTGGTCAAGCGTCGATCGCCGGGTGTTTCAGGACCAGCGCCTGTGTTCGCTGTGCCGGGCGATCCTCGAATCGCAGAAACGTGGCACCTCGCCGATCTGGCCCGAGTTGCGTTTCGAGCTTTGAGCGCCAGTATCTTCCGATCGCAGTCGTAGCCTGCGGCGCTTCAATCATGAAGAGTTCTGCCAGCCCATCGGCGCATCTCCCCGAATTCCATGGGCGCGGTGTACAATCGCGTTCTTATGACCTTGTCGATCTTGCGAAGGATTCTCCGGATGTTGCCGCGTTTTCCTGCCGTCACCCGCTGCCTGTCTCTTGCCGCCCTCTGTGTGGCCGGTCCCGTTGCCGCACTGGAGTTTCCCCTGCCTCCGCCGGGTGAGGACATCATCGGCCAGGTGCAAGTGATCAAGGCCAAGTACGAAGATACCTTTGCCGATCTGGGCACCACCTACGATCTGGGTTATTCGGAAATGGTCGCGGCCAACCCGGGCGTCGATGCCTGGTTGCCGGGCGCCGGCACCGAAATCGTTCTGCCGACCCGCTTCATTCTGCCGCCGGGCCCGCGTGAAGGCATCGTGATCAACCTGGCTGAATATCGCCTCTACTACTACCCGAAAGGCCGGAACGTGGTGTACACCTTCCCGCTGGGTATCGGTCGCGAAGGCTGGGGCTCGCCGATCGCCCACACCACGATCACCGCGAAGACGCCGAATCCTACCTGGACGCCGCCAGCTTCGATCAAGGCTGAACACGCTGCCGATGGCGATCCGCTGCCGAACGTGGTGCCGGCCGGTCCGGACAACCCGCTGGGGCCGTTCAAGTTCACCCTGGGCACGCCGGGCTACCTGATCCACGGCTCGAACAAGAAGTTCGGTATCGGCATGCGCACCAGTCACGGTTGCTTCCGCATGTTCAACAACAACGTGCTGGAAATGGCCAGCATGGTTCCGGTGGGGACTTCGGTACGGATTCTCAACGACGCCTACAAGTTCGGTCGCAGTGGCGGCAAGATCTACCTGGAGGCGCACACGCCGATCGATGACAAGGGCAACCCGTCGGTGGTCGACAAGCACACCGCCGTGATCAACGCGATGCTCAAGCGTGAAGACATCACCAACAACCTGCGTATGAACTGGGATGTGGTGCGTGATGTGGTGGCGGCCGAAGATGGCCTGCCAACCGAAATCGGCACGCCGAATACTTCGGCACCGATGGTCTCCAGCGCACCGATCGACCTGCAGCAATAAGCTGAAAGACAAAACCCGCCGAGGCTTGCGCCGTGGCGGGTTTTTTATTGCCCGCAGAAAACTGCAGGCACAAAAAAGCCGACCCGAAAAAACGGGTCGGCTTGATAACAATCCCGAAGGACTATTACTTGCGGCTAGCTTTTTCCAGCATGCGCAGAGCACGCTCGTTAGCTTCGTCAGCAGTCTGTTGTGCTTTTTGAGCAGCAGCCAGAGCTTCATCAGCTTTACGGTAAGCTTCGTCTGCACGAGCCTGGGCGCGAGCAGCTGCGTCTTCAGTAGCGGTCAGACGTGCTTCGGTTTCTTTCGATGCGCTGCTGCAACCGGTAGCCAGAACTGCGGCCAGAGCCAGAGCAGAGAATTTCAGAACGTTGTTCATCGTGTTCCCCTTCAAGGACTTTCAATTAAGTGGCTGTCTCCTCCGATTGAGGAAATAGCCGGCGTACATACTACCCATTACTTGTAGTAAGTAAACTGACGTAAGGCAAGAAGCAAAAAAAATTGTAGGCGTTGATTCTTTTTCGAGCAACTTTTAACTGGGCTGTATAAAAAATATCCAGCTGTAAGCCCCGAGATGAGCGAGTTAATGAGAAAAAGTTCCCGTTGCTGTGCGCTGTTTCGCAGGTAGTGGCCGAAGTCTGTCTATATGGATTCGTCCACACTTTTGTTGCGAATCTGCGCAGTGCCTCGCATATCTTTGTCCATGTTGAGGTGACTTTAAAACAGGGGGCTCGTCTTAAGTCTCAACATCCGGCGATGTTCAGCCTTCCGGCTCGGGAAGATCGTCTCCCGAACCGGCCCTGAGTCCACTGGAATTGCCTCTCAATCCGCATGAAGACGAGCGTACCTTGAGCATTTTCGCCAATGGTGCCTACTATTTGATACGTGCTCGGGTTGCGCGAGATCGGTGCAGTTCTTCTCGGTGTCCATCAGGCACGGGGTGGCGTAGATGTTCCTTCGCCGGGAAAACATCGGTAAGGTAGGGGTCAGAATTCGAGACCCGCGAGGAGTAGTGATGAGCGAGGCGTTGTCCATCCACCATGACCAGGCTGGTCATCAGTTCGAGACCAATGTGGACGGTCATCGTGCCTACCTGACCTATATGGATCTGGGGAAACAGACCCTGGATATCTATCGCACCTTCGTGCCCAACGCCTTGCGTGGCCGAGGCATCGCGGCAGCCCTGACCGAACGGGCGTTGCAGTACGCTGACGAAATGGGCTACACGGTCATTCCATCGTGCTCCTACGTGGAGCGCTACATGGAGCGTCATCAGCGGCGCACCGCCAAGATCTGACTGACCTCACCGCACACACAAAAACGCCGGGCAATGCCCGGCGTTTTTTTGTGCCTGCGAAACGGCTGTCAACTGCGCTGACGTTTCGGCAGAACATCCTTGAGCTTGGCGTGCATGCTGCGCAAGGTGTTTTCGGTAGCGGACCAGTCGATGCAGGCATCGGTGATCGACACGCCGTATTGCAGGTCGGCGAGGTCTTTCGGGATGGCCTGGCAGCCCCAGTTCAGGTGACTTTCGACCATCAGGCCGATAATCGACTGGTTGCCTTCGAGGATCTGGTTGGCAACGTTCTCCATCACCAGCGGTTGCAGGGCCGGATCCTTGTTGGAGTTGGCGTGGCTGCAATCGACCATGATGTTCGGCTTGATCTTCGCCTTGTTCAGCGCCTGCTCACACAAGGCGACGCTCACCGAATCGTAGTTCGGCTTGCCGTTGCCGCCGCGCAGCACCACGTGGCCGTAGGCGTTGCCCTTGGTGGTGACGATCGAAACGCCCCCTTCCTGGTTGATGCCCAGGAAACGGTGCGGGCTGGAAACCGACTGCAAGGCGTTGATCGCCACGGTCAGGCCGCCGTCGGTGCCGTTCTTGAAGCCGACCGCCGAGGACAGGCCGGAAGCCATCTCGCGGTGGGTCTGGGATTCGGTGGTCCGTGCGCCGATGGCCGACCAGCTGATCAGGTCCTGCAGATACTGCGGGGAGATCGGGTCGAGGGCTTCGGTGGCGGTCGGCAAGCCTTTCTCGGCCAGGTCCAGCAGCAACTGGCGACCGATGTGCAGACCGTCCTGGATCTTGAACGAGTCATCCAGGTACGGGTCGTTGATCAGGCCTTTCCAGCCGACGGTGGTCCGTGGCTTTTCGAAATACACGCGCATGACCAGATACAGGGTGTCCGAGACTTCTGCCGCCAGCACCTTCAGGCGATCGGCATATTCATGGGCAGCCTTGATGTCGTGGATCGAGCAGGGGCCGATCACCACGAACAGACGATGGTCGGTGCCATCGAGAATGTTGCGGATGACCTCGCGACCCTTGGTGACGGTGCGCAGGGCCGCGTCGCTCAGAGGGATATCACGCTTGAGCTGATCGGGAGTGATCAGGGTCTCGTTGGAAGCGACGTTCAGGTCGTTGATCGGTAAATCAGCCATCGTTTACTCGTCAGGTCACGGGTGCCGGCCGCCAGCGATCCCCGCGCGGCGGAGCACAGCGGATTTAAGCGCGTCGGGGAGCCGAACCTTATCGCGTTAGACGCCTGCTAGACAATGGGCAAGTCGCTGTTCAGTCCAGCACAGGTTGCGCAAAAGCCTTGCGAACGGTGTCGTGGGAGAACTCGTCGGCGTGTTGTTCGACCCATTGCAGGGCCAGGGCCTGAATATCCTGGAGGTCATCGTGGGCGTCGTTGAGTCGGCAATAGCGTTCGATCTGACACACCTGCTCACCCATTCGCGCGCTGAACAGCGTCTGTTCGTCGGTGAAGGCGATGCCCACCAGATAACCTTTTTTACGTCGCAGGCACCAGGCCACGTAGCCCGGATAACAGATGTCGGCATTGAGGGTCGGCATACGAACCTGCAAGGCGGTTCCATGGCGCCAGGCGCGGTGGTAATTGCAAGCGATGCCGCCGAGGCTGATAGTGTGCAGCCGTTGACGCGAAATACACTCCGGTGTGAGCAAGGTCAATTCAACGGGCACATCATCCGGATGAGGAATAAACCGTCCCATGAGCACAGACTCCCTGTGTCGGCCATTTGACATTGTTTCCCCCAGTATAGTGGTCGAATCGCAGCTGACCGATTTCGACGCCGACCAACGGCTGCTGGCGATGAGCGGTGTTTCGCTGGTGGTTTTTACCAGCGTCGGCTGCGCCAGTTGCCGCTATGCCCGTGAGGTGTTGCCGGGTTTCGATCTGGCTGTCGATCGCGTGTGCTGGATCGATGCCGGTGACAACGGTGGACTGGTCGAGCGTTATCAGATCTTTCATTTGCCGGCGCTGTTTGTGGTGCGTGACGGCGAGTTCTTTGGGGCTGTGCACACGCGCCTGAATGTCGATGAGCTGAATGCAGCCGTGACGCAGGCGCTGGGTCGAATTGCAGAGGAGTTGCCGTGATGGGAGCAGTGAAAAAACCGGTGGTGGGGATCATTGGCACCGGCGCCATCGGAGGGTTCTACGGGGTGATGCTGGCCCGGGCCGGGTTCGATGTGCATTTTCTGTTGCGCAGCGAATTTTCCGCAGTCGCCGAGCGCGGCTTGCAAGTGGACAGTGCTGTGCATGGCGCATTGGCGCTGAACCCGGTGCAGGCCTATTCGTCAGCGGAAGACATGCCGCCATGCGACTGGCTGCTGGTCGGCGCCAAGACCACCAGCAATGCCGGGCTGGCGCCGTCGATCATTCAGGCGGCGAAGCCCGATGCGAAAGTGCTGGTGCTGCAAAACGGCCTCGACGTCGAAGACAGTTTGCGTGCGTTGCTGCCCGATTCCCTGCATTTGCTGGGCGGCTTGTGCCTGATTTGCGTTCATCGCGAGCGGCCGGGCCAGATCACCCACCAGGCGCTGGGCGCAGTGAACGTCGGCTATCACAGCGGCCCGGCAGCGGATGACGCGGCGCGCATGGCAATCGTCGAAGAGGGCGCCAGCCTGTTCCGCGCCGCCGGTCTTGATTCCCAGGCGATGCCGAACCTGCATCAGGCGCGCTGGCAGAAACTGGTGTGGAACATTCCCTACAACGGCCTTTCGGTGTTGCTCGGCGCCGGCACCACGCCGTTGATGGCCGACACGGACAGCCGCGCATTGATTCAGGCGCTGATGGCTGAAGTGGTGCAGGGCGCCAAGGCCTGCGGCCACGACATGCCACCCGGTTACGCCGAATACCTGTTCATGATGACCGAGAAAATGCCCGATTATTGGCCGAGCATGTACCACGACTTTCTGCACAAGCGACCGCTGGAGCTGGAGGCGATCTACGCTCGTCCTTTGGCGGCGGCGAAAGCGGCAGGCTGCGAGTTGCCGCGAATCGAATCGTTGTATCGCACATTGAGCTTTATCGACCGGCGCAACGTTTAAACCGGTCGCACTGGGGGAAAGGCATGGCCAAGAACATCGATGACAAACTGGTGCTGGCGATCTCGTCCCGTGCCCTGTTCGACCTGAGCGAGAGTCACAAGGTCTACCTGTCGAGTGGCGTGGAAGCCTATCGCCAATATCAGATCGAACACGAAGACGAAATCCTCGCGCCGGGTGATGCCTTCCCGCTGGTGGAAAAACTCCTCAACCTGAACAGTCGCCTCGGCCGCGCCCGGGTCGAGGTGATTCTGGTGTCGCGCAACAGTGCTGATACCGGCCTGCGCGTTTTCAATTCCATTGGGCATTACGGCCTGGCGATTTCCCGCGCGGCGTTCGTCGGCGGGCGCAGTCCTTATCCGTACCTGAAGGCTTTTGGTTGCGACCTGTTTCTCTCCACCCCTGCCGAAGATGTGCGCGCTGCGCTGGATGCCGGTTTCGCGGCGGCGACCATTCTGTCCGGCGGCGCCAGTCGCGCGGCCAGCGATGAATTGCGTATTGCCTTCGACGGTGACGCAGTGCTGTTTTCCGATGAGTCGGAGCGCGTCTATCAATCCGGTGGCCTCGAAGCCTTCCAGGCCAAGGAGCGTGAATCCGCTCGCGAACCGTTGCGCGGCGGACCGTTCAAGGGCTTTCTTGCGGCGCTCAACCTGTTGCAGCGCGAGTTCTCCGATGAGGAGTGCCCGATTCGCACCGCCCTGGTCACCGCGCGTTCGGCGCCGGCCCACGAGCGGGTGATCCGCACCTTGCGCGAATGGGACATTCGTCTGGACGAGTCGCTGTTTCTCGGTGGCCTGACCAAGTCGGCGTTCCTCGAAGCCTTTGCGGCCGATGTGTTTTTCGATGATCAGGCCGGTCACTGCGAGCTGGCCCGGGAGGTTGTGGCAACCGGTCACGTGCCCCACGGCATCAGCAACGAACCGGCGGTCTAAAGCCCACGTGGTTCAAGACGTTGCGTCGCACGTCGTACTCGCCAAGGCACTGCTAAGCTGAATCAAATCTCCGCCATGTTGGCACGCGAGGAGGTCATATGATTCGTTCGATGCTGTACGCCACTGACCTGGGTCTGTACGCACCGTTAGTGATGCAGCATGCCCTGGCGATGGCGCGAACGTTCAATGCCGACCTGTACGTGGTGCACGCAGTGGAACCCATGGGGCTGTTCGCCGAATCGGTGTTGCAGAGCTATCTCGACGAACAGGCGTTGAACGAATTTCACAGTCAGGGTCTGAAAACTGTCATCGCCAATATCGAGCAGCGGGTGCTCGACAGTTTTCGTGAAGAGCTGGGGGACGAGGGCGAGCAGGACCTGCAACGGATACGCGCGGTGCGGGTGCTGCAGGGCGATCCGTCACAGGTGATTCTCGATCAGGTGCAGAAACTCTCTGTCGATTTGCTGATCGTAGGAAGTCACAGCCACGGGGTCGGGGCGGAAACGCCTTTGGGGCGAACGGCAGCCCGGCTGCTGCAATTGTCCAAGGTACCGGTTTATCTGGTGCCGCTGGTGGAGCGTCGGCGTCGGGAGGATCGCTGAAGCAGGAATAATGGCACTTTGATAAAAAAGTTCTAGATTTATTCTTCAAACCATTAATATAGTTATATACCGTCGCTGATGCCCGTGGCGTCTACCTGCTTTGAGGGATTCATATGAAGCTTCAACAATTGCGCTACATCTGGGAAGTGGCGCACCACGACCTCAACGTTTCCGCTACAGCCCAAAGCCTCTACACCTCGCAACCGGGCATCAGTAAACAAATCCGTCTGCTGGAAGACGAACTGGGCGTCGAAGTGTTCGCCCGCAGCGGCAAGCATCTGACCCGCGTCACTCCAGCCGGCGAGCGCATCATCACCACTGCCGGTGAGATTCTGCGCAAGGTCGAAAGCATCAAGCAGATCGCCCAGGAATTCTCCAATGAGAAGAAAGGTACCCTGTCGATCGCCACCACCCACACCCAGGCACGTTATGCACTACCGCCGGTGATCAGCAATTTCATCAAGCAATACCCGGACGTGGCGCTGCACATGCACCAGGGCTCGCCGATGCAGATCGCCGAAATGGCCGCTGACGGCACCGTCGATTTCGCCATCGCCACCGAAGCGCTGGAGCTGTTCGGCGATCTGGTGATGATGCCGTGCTACCGCTGGAACCGCTGCGTGGTCGTGCCTCAGGGCCACCCGCTGACCAAGCTGCCGAAGCTGACTCTCGAAGCACTGGCCGAATACCCGATCGTGACTTACGTGTTCGGTTTCACCGGTCGTTCGAAACTCGACGAAGCCTTCAGCCACCGCGGCCTGACGCCGAAAGTGGTGTTCACCGCTGCCGATGCCGACGTGATCAAAACCTACGTGCGCCTGGGCCTGGGTGTTGGCATCGTGGCGAAAATGGCGGTCGACACCAAACTGGATAACGACCTGGTGGTGCTCGATGCCAGCGAACTGTTCGAGTCCAGCGTGACCAAGATCGGTTTCCGTCGCGGCACCTTCCTGCGCGGCTTCATGTGCGACTTCATCGAGAAGTTTGCGCCGCACCTGACCCGCGAAGTCATGGCCAAGGCCATTCAGTGCCACAACAAGCAGGAACTGGAAGAGCTGTTCGATGGTGTCGAACTCCCCGTCCATTAAGTCCCTGTTTACAGCACCTCGGTGACAGCAAACTGTTGCCGGGTGCCCGCCACCAGAATCTCCACCTCGTCACCCTCGAACTTGCCCAGCAGGCTTTTGCCCAGCGGCGAGCGGGGGGTGATGACGGTAATCGGCTGGCCTACCACGTCGACTTTCACGCCCGCCGCATCCGGCGCCAGAAACAGCCATTGCTCGCGACCCTTTTCATCCTCCAGACCGAGCAGGGCGCCGACTTCAATCCCTCGTTGAGCGTCATACGCGCGCAGCGTCAGGTTCTGGCACAGCGCCAGTGACTGTCGAATCTCCTCGACCCGTTTCGCCTGGCCTGCCGCCAGGTACGACGCCTCGAGTCCCAGGGTGTCGTACTTGTTTTCGGCGATGTTCTCTTCGTGGGTCGCGGTTTCGTAAGCGGTCAGCGCCGCGCGTTCGGCGATGTCGAGGTCAACGCGCAGTTTGTCGAGAATCAGTTGGTGAACCGTCTGTTTATTCATGATCAATCGCAGAATTGCAGGACATTGGCGCGGCTCTTTTCGCTAGGGGCCGTCTGATCCTGTTGCAGCCAGAACTGGCATTTGGGGTTCGACAGATTGCGTGTGCTGCCACGGGCCTGATCCAGGCGTGCCTGTTGCTCGTTCTTGCGCAGGTTTTCTTCGTACTGCTCGAACAGGCGGTTTTGTGGTTCAGGTTCCGGCTGTGGCTGGGCGGCCACCGGAGGCTTGCTCAGTTGTTGCACCGCCTCCGCCACGGGTTGCAACTGACGGCTGAAGAGTAAAGAAGCGAGCCAGCATGTCAGCGCGATGGCCAGGAAACCCAGCCACACACCCAAGGCAATGCTGCCGGTCAATTGCAGCGCGCTAAGCTGAACAGGCAAGGGGCGACGCGGGTTGGGACGATAGGGCATGACTGCCTCCTGGCGGATGAGTGCGGGCGGGAGTCGATTGTCGCACGAAGATTAATTGTCGTCGGCTCTTCTGCATGGAGGGATTTATGCGGACAATCGGTGCTTTTGCCAACGGGAGCCTTGAATGCCGCAACTGAACACCCGCTGGGACATTTTTTGTACGGTCGTCGACAACTACGGCGACATCGGCGTGACCTGGCGTCTGGCCCGACAACTGGTCAGCGAGCACGCAGTGGCGGTGCGACTGTGGGTCGATGATCTGCGCGCTTTCGAACGCATTTGTCCCGAAATCGACATCGGCCTCGATCAGCAATGGCAGCAGGGCGTCGAAGTCCGGCACTGGCCAGCCGAGTGGCAGGAGGCCGATGCGGCCGACGTGGTGATCGCTGCGTTTGCCTGCCAGTTGCCAAGCGTCTACATGGACGCCATGGCCGCAAGGGAAAAACCGCCGTTGTGGATGAACCTCGACTACCTCAGTGCCGAAGACTGGGTGGTCGGGTGCCACGGACTGCCGTCGGTGAAGTACAAGTCGGTGCAGAAGTACTTTTTCTTTCCGGGATTTCAGCCTGGAACTGGCGGCTTGTTGCGTGAAAGGGGTTTGCTGGAGCGGCGTCAGCAGTTTCAGCAGGATCCCAAGGTGCAGCGACAATTCCTGCAAGGTCTGGGGATCGTTCCTGCACCCGATGCGCAACTGATCTCGCTGTTTGCCTACGAGAATGCCGGGCTCGCCAGTTGGCTGGATGTGCTCGCGGCTGACTCCAAGCCTACCCATCTGCTGGTGCCGGAAGGGCGGATTCTCGGCGATGTCGCCCGTTGGCTCGGGGTCGAGTTGCTGGCGGTCGGGGCAATGCACGTTCGTCAGTCGCTGACCGTGCAGGTGCTGCCGTTCGTCCGTCAGGATCAATACGATCAATTGCTCTGGTGCTGCGATTTCAACGCGGTACGCGGCGAGGATTCGTTTGTCCGGGCCCAGTGGGCTGGCCGTCCCATGTTGTGGCACATCTATCAGCAGGACGAAGACATCCATCTGGACAAGCTCGACGCCTTTCTTGCGCTCTACACAAACCGCCTTTCGCCTGCCGCCGCCGAGGCGATGAACGGTCTCTGGCGGGCCTGGAGTGCCGGGCAGCCTATCGGCGACCACTGGCTCGAGGCCCGCAAACACTGGCCCGAACTGCAGGAAAATGCCCGCGCGTGGTGTCTGGAACAGGCCTTGCAGGCGGATCTTGCGACGGCGCTGGTACAGTTTTACCGAAATTGGATATGATACGCGGCCTAGATTTTTGTAAATCCCATCCAAATTCGGATATTCGCAATGAAAACTGGTAAAGAACTCAAACCCGGTACCGTGATCCGTATCGACAACGATCCTTGGTTGGTTCAGAAAGCTGAATTCACCAAATCGGGCCGTAACAGCGCGATCATGAAGACCAAGCTGAAGAACCTGCTGACCGGTTACAAGACCGAAACCGTCTACGGTGCGGACGACAAGCTGGACGACGTGATCCTGGACCGCAAAGAAGCGACCCTGTCCTTCATCAGCGGCGACACCTACACGTTCATGGACACCACCGACTACACCATGTACGAGCTGAACGCCGAAGACATCGAAAGCGTTCTGCCTTTCGTTGAAGAAGGCATGACCGACGTTTGTGAAGCCGTGTTCTTCGAAGAGCGTCTGGTTTCCGTAGAGCTGCCGACCACCATCGTGCGTCAGGTCGACTACACCGAAGGTTCCGCTCGCGGTGACACTTCCGGCAAGGTGATGAAGCCTGCCAAGCTGAAGAACGGTACCGAGCTGTCGGTTGCTGACTTCATCGAAATCGGCGACATGATCGAGATCGATACCCGCGAAGGCGGTTCCTACAAAGGCCGTGCCAAATAAGCACTGCTTTTTGAGGAAAGAAAAAGCCCGACCATTGAGTCGGGCTTTTTTGTGCCTGATGAAAGTTACTTTTTCAGGTGCTGCTTCAGTTCTTCCGAGGCCTGCAGCATCGCCGAACGTACCGCCGGTACCTGGCTGACCACGTTGAGCAAACCGTAGTCGTGGATCATGCCGTTGTAGCGCACCGAGGTCACCGGCACGCCGGCTTCGTCGAGTTTGCGGGCGTAGGCTTCACCTTCGTCACGCAGCACGTCGGCCCCCGCAGTCTGGACCAGAGCAGGCGGCAGACCTTTCAACTGCGCAGTGGTGGCCCGCAGCGGCGAGGCGTAGATCTCGTTCCGCTGGTTGGCGTCGGTGGTGTAGTTGTCCCAGAACCACTTCATCATGTTGCGGGTGAGGAAGTGTCCCTCGGCATACTGGTTGTACGAACCGGTGTCGAAATTGGCATCGGTTACCGGCCACAGCAGCACCTGGAATTTGATCGCCGGGGTGCCTTTGTCTTTGGCCATCAAGGCGACGACTGCCGCCATGTTGCCGCCGACGCTGTTACCCGCCACTGCCAGACGCTTGCCGTCGACGTTGATTTCTTTGCCGTGTTCGGCCACCCATTTTGTAGCGGCATAAGCCTGGTTGATCGCCACCGGGTAATGCGCTTCCGGCGAGGGGGTGTAATTGACGAACACCGCCGCCGCCCCCGAGCCGACCACCAGATCCCGCACCAGACGTTCGTGGGTCGGGAAATCCCCCAGCACCCAGCCGCCGCCGTGGAAGAACATGAACACCGGCAGCTCGCCCTTGACCCCGGCCGGCCGGACGATGGTCAGGCTCAACGGTTGGCCATCGACCTGGATGGTTTTCTCGCTGACGTCCGCCTTGGGCAGCGTCAGTTTGACCCCCGACTGCGCGCCCGTCAGCACGGCGCGGGCCTCCTTGGGCGTCAGCTGTTCCATCGGTTTGCCGGTGCCGGCATTCAGCACATCGAGAAACGCCTGGGTGTTGTGTTCAACCTCCCCGGCAAATGCGCTGTGGATGGACAGGGCGAGAAGGGTACCGGTCAAGACTTTGCTGAAAGTGTTCATGTTCATTTCCTGTACGGGCCTGAGTGTCAGTGATTACACGGTGACGTGCAGACGCACATCGACGTTGCCACGGGTGGCGTTGGAGTACGGGCAGACCTGATGGGCTGCGTCGACCAGGCTTTGTGCGTCAGCCTGTTCCAGACCCGGCAGGCTGATGTGCAGGTCGATGTCCAGACCGAAACCACCAGGAATCTGGCCGATGCCGACGTGAGCGGTGATCGAGGCGTCGTCCGGGATTTTGCGTTTGGTCTGGCTGGCGACGAATTTCAGGGCGCCGATGAAGCAGGCCGAGTAGCCGGCGGCGAACAGTTGCTCAGGGTTGGTAGCCGCGCCACCGGCACCGCCGAGTTCCTTCGGGGTGGCCAGTTTGACGTCGAGGATGTTGTCGCTGGAGATCGCACGACCGTCACGGCCGCCAGTGGAAGTTGCGATTGCGGTGTAGAGAGTTTGCATGGTGTGAGCCTCATCAAGTGTGGTTTGTTGCGCTAATTGTTTGCGCGCTAACTAGGTGCGAAGTAAATGTACTGCGCAAATATTTAGCGCGCAAGATAAATTTTTGAAGAGAGCGGGAATTGACACTTGGATCGGGCAGGGTCGTGATCTCAAGTTTTTGATATAGAAGTTTTTTTTGAATCTGAAGCCAGAGGGAATTTTTTTCGAGGATAAGCGGGGGAAGGTGCGATACGCCTGCGGGCGCAAGGCAGCGCCCACAGGAAAGAGAAATCTTTAAGTGAGGCTGTCCTGCAAATGACCCCGCAGGGCCTGCAACTCGGCTTGCAGGTTTTGCAGGCGCTCCAGCGTGAAGCCGCTGGCCCCCAGGATGCATTGCGGCACGGTCCGGGCCTTGTCTTTCAAGGCGCGTCCCTGTGCAGTCAGCTCTACGATCACCACTCGCTCATCCTCACGGCTTCGCGTTCGGCTGAGCAATCCTTCACCTTCCAGACGCTTGAGCAATGGGGTCAGCGACCCTGGATCGGTCAGCAGGCGCGTGCTGATTTCTCCGACGGTCAAACCATCCTTCTCCCACAACACCATCATCGCCAGGTACTGCGGATAGGTCAGACCAAGCGCTTGCAGCAGTGGCTTGTAGACCTTGGTCATCATCAGCGAAGTGGAATGCAGGGCGAAGCAGGCCTGATTGTCGAGCAGCAGGTCTTCGCAATGATCGGTGGTGTTGCGGTCGGTGGTCATGTCGGTGCCTTGAACGGTAATGCAGATGAATCTAGCGCTCGAATCTTTAATGCGCCAGACAATTGTGCCCGGTGGTGAATTGGTCAGTGCCGGCCCAACTCCCGTTGCAGGGCCAGATCCCACGGCGGCACGGGGCTGAACCGGGTCTTGAGGTACTCCAGCAACAGGCGGCTGCGGGAGCTGGCCTGCTGTTGCAGCCGCAGCGCGTAAATGCCGGCGCTTTCCGGCGTTGGCAGGCCATTTTCACAGAACAGCGGCAGCAACTCGCCACGCAACAGGTATTCGCTGGCCAGCCAGGTCGGCAGATGCGCAATCCCAAGCCCCGCCAGTGCACCGCAGACCAACGCCTCGGCGTTGTTGGCGCTCATGCGTACCCGCGCCGGGCGATGCAATTGCATCTGCCCGTCCTGCGCGAATCGCCAGGCGAAGGGTGGGGCGAGGCCGTCCCAATCGAGGCCGTCATGCTCGCTCAAATGCGCGGGCTCGCCCGGCACTCCCCGACGCTTCAGATAGTCGGGGCTGGCGCAGGCAATGCGCACGATGCTCGCCAATGGCGTGGCCACCAGCCGGGTGTCGGCCATCTGCCCGGCGCGCAACACCAGATCGACCTTGCCCAGGTTCGAACCGTCCATGTCGACAAAGCTGTCGATCAGATGCAGTTGCACGTCGAGCCCCGGATACAGCACCAGAAAATCGGCAATTACCGGCGCCAGATGCCGACGCCCGAATGCTGCCGGCGCATCCACCCGAATCAGGCCTTCCGGGGCGCTGCTCAGGGACACCGCTTCGGCCCGGGCCAGTTGCAACTCGGCCACAATCCGCCGCGCCCGTTCGGCAAATGCCAGACCCGCCGGCGTGGCCCGCACCGCATGGGTACTGCGGATGAACAGCTGACTGCCGACAGCGCTTTCCAGACTGTCTATGCGCCGGGCAACGGCGGATGGCGTCAGCGGATGTCGCCGTGAAGCAGCAGAAAAGCTGCCGCTCTCCAGCACATCGAGAAACAGCCCGAGTTGTTCGGTCAATTGATTGGGGTTCATCGATCAGCTCAGCGCCTATGCGAAGTTGGCACAGCCATTGTGCGTTGCTGTGCGTTTCCGTGCCAGCGCCGACTGCGTACGATGAGCTGACTGACGTATGAGGAATTGTGCTGTGATCGAGTTTTTGCTGTACCTGTTGTTTGGCGCCGCCCTCGGCACTCTGGGTGGGATATTCGGCATCGGCGGTGGCTTGATCGCCATTCCGCTGCTGGGCGTGTGGTTCGGGCTTGATCAGCAAATCGCCCAAGGCACGGCGCTGGTGATGGTGGTGCCGAACGTGATGCTGGCGCTGTGGCGTTATCACCAGCGCAACCGCATTGAACTCCGCCATGCGTTGCCGCTGGCGGTGATGGGATTTTGTTTCGCGTGGATCGGTTCGATCTGGGCCGTGGGTATCGACGCGCAAACCATGCGCATCGGGTTTGTCGCGTTCCTCGTGGCGCTGTCGGCCTACAATCTGGTGCGCATGTTCGGCACTCGCCCGGCGGCGACGTCCGAGATGCGTTATTCATGGCCATGGTTGGGCGTACTCGGCGCGGCGTCGGGAGCGATGGGCGGTTTGTTCGGTGTCGGCGGGGCGGTGGTGGCGACGCCGGTGCTGACCAGCCTGTTCGGCACCACTCAGGTGGTCGCTCAGGGGCTGTCTCTGGCGCTGGCGTTGCCGAGCACCGGTGTCACGCTGGTGACGTACGCGGTGCACCACGAAGTGGACTGGATGATCGGCCTGCCGCTGGCCATCGGCGGTCTGGCCAGCATCAGTTGGGGCGTGAAAGTGGCCCACGCGATGCCGGAAAAACTCCTGCGTGGGCTGTTCTGCGGGTTCCTGGTGCTGTGCGCGGTGATGCTCGCGTTTAAAGTTTGAAGCCTTCGACGATGTGCTCGGCCAGGCACTCGGTGATCGGCGAGGGATTGTTGAGGTTGCGGATCAGCATGATGCTGGCCTCGGGCAGCAGCGGCAGATTTTCGGCATCTCCAAGAATCCGCATGTCGGGGGTAATCAGGCTTTCCAGTTGCGCGGTGATCGCCAGGCCGGCGCTCACCACTGCCATCAACGCCGACAGGCTCGTGCTGTTGTAGGCAATCCGGTACTCGCGGCCCATTGCGTCCAGCGCATTGCAGGCCCACAGGCGGCAGAAGCAATCACTGTTGAACATTGCCAGTGGCAAGGGCGTCTGCTCGTGGGCGCTGAAGTTCTGCGCCTCGGCCCAGACAAAACGCTCCTTGCGCAACAACTGGCCAATTTCGTTGCCCGGCTCACGGGTGACAATCGACAGATCCAGATCCGTGCGTTGCAGCAACTGTTTGGTTGACTCGCAATGCACTTCGATCTGGATCAGCGGATAGAACTGGGCAAAGCGCGACAGGATCCCCGGCAGAAACCGCATCACGTAGTCATCCGGCGTGCCGATCCGCACCGTGCCGACCATGTGCGGCTCGCGCAGGGTGTTGAACACCTCGCTGTGCAATTTCAGGATGCGCCGCGCGTAGCCAAGCAACACCTGGCCTTCGGCGGTCAGGCGCACCTGACGCCCGTCGCGTTCGAACAGCTGGCGCTGCAACACATCCTCTTCCAGACGCTTCATCTGCATGCTCACCGCCGATTGGGTGCGGTTGACCATCTCGCCGGCACGGGTGAAACCGCCCTGATCGGCAATTGCGACAAAGGTGCGAAGGACATCGGTATCGATACTGGGATACGCCGACAATTGATGAATCTCCGTGATGCATGCCATCAGAAACATTCGTTGGATTGATCGTAGCGCTGGCGCGAGACTTGAGCCATCCCTAAAGGAGGGCAACACGATGAAAGGTCAAAAACTCTATGTAAGCGATCAAAAAGCTGTACCGATGCATCTGATTTCCGATCTGCTGCACAAGTTTAGCCGTTGGTACGAACTTCACCGCGAACGCGAACTGCTCGCCAGCCTGAGCGACGAAGCGTTGAAGGACATCGGGGTCAGCCGTGCCGATGTCGAACATGAGTCGGTGCGGCCGTTCTGGGACGATCCGATGCATAAATGATGAGGCCATTGCTACACAAACCACTTTCAAGTGAGGTAGGTTGCGAGCAGACATGGAGGTACACATGCCCGCGACGCTGTCCTTCCCCCTTAAACAGGCTCGACGTCTGGCACTGGCTGCCCAAGGGTTTCACGGGCGCCAGCCGCCGGCTGTCAAGGCCATGCACCTCAACCGGCTGATCGAGCGTCTCGGCCTGTTGCAGATCGACTCCGTCAACGCCGTAGTGCGCTCGCACTACCTGCCGCTGTTTTCTCGTCTTGGTTCCTATTCTTCCGATTTGCTCGACCAGGCTGCCTGGAGTTCGGGGCGACGTCGTTCGCTGTTCGAATACTGGGGCCATGAAGCGTCGCTGCTGCCGTTGTCGATGTACCCGTTGATGGGCTGGCGCATGCAGCGGGCCAGGCGCGGTGAAGACATCTATCAGCAATTGGCGCGTTTCGGTCGCGAGCAACAGGACACCATCCGCCGGGTGCTGGCGTCGGTCGAAGAGCAGGGTGCATTGGGCGCCGGCAGCCTGTCGACCCGCCAGGAAAAGCCCGGACCATGGTGGGACTGGAGCGCGGAGAAGTACGCGTTGGAATGGTTGTTCGCTGCCGGCGAAGTCACTGTGGCCGGGCGTCGTGGTTTCGAGCGGTTGTATGACTTGCCGGAGCGGGTGATTCCGGCTTCCGTGCTGCACCAGCCACTGCTCGATGAAGCCGAGGCGCAACGCGTTTTGCTGTTGCATGCAGCGCAGGCGCTCGGTGTCGGCACGGAAAAAGACTTGCGTGATTACTTCCGCCTGAATCCTTCCGATGCCCGCCCGCGTCTGGCCGAACTGGTCGAGGACGGACAACTGCTGACTTGCGAAGTCGCCGGATGGCGCCAGATTGCTTATTGCCTGCCCGAGCCGAAAGTCCCTCGAAAAGTCGAAGCCAGCGCGCTGCTGTCACCCTTCGATTCACTGATCTGGGAACGCAGCCGCACCGAGCGGCTGTTCGATTTCCGCTATCGGCTGGAGATCTACACGCCGCAGGATAAACGGGTCTACGGCTATTACGTGTTGCCGTTTCTGCACAACGAACGGATCGCTGCGCGGGTTGATCTGCGCGCCGAACGGGCGGCTGGGCGGTTGGCGGTGCATGCGGTGCACGAGGAAGAAACCGGACTGGACGAGGCGGGGATGCTGGCGCTGGCGCTGAACTTGCGGGGCATGGCGGACTGGTTGGGGCTCGCGCGGGTGCAACTCAATTGTCAGCGGGAAAGTGCGGGGAGGTTGCGGATGGCGCTGGCTCGGTTTGGTGGTGACTGAACTGCCGCCATCGCTGGCAAGCCAGGCTCCCACAAGTAGTGTGTCGAATACATAAATTGCGTACGACACAAACTCTGTGGGAGCGGGCTTGCCCGCGAAGAGGCCAGCTCAGACGCTAAAGATATCGAACCTTAGCGACGAACCTGCTTCAGCGTTTCAGCGATCAAGAACGCCAGTTCCAGCGACTGATCGGCATTCATCCGCGGGTCGCAGTGGGTGTGGTAGCGATCCGACAAGCCATCCTCAGTGATCGGCCGCGCGCCACCGATGCACTCGGTGACGTTCTGCCCGGTCATCTCGATGTGGATGCCGCCCGCGTAGCTGCCTTCCGCTTCATGTACCTGGAAGAACTGTTTCACTTCGCCAAGGATCTGCGCGAAGTCGCGGGTCTTGTAACCGCTGCTGGCCTTGATGGTGTTGCCGTGCATTGGGTCGGAGCTCCACAGCACCTGCTTGCCTTCGCGCTGTACCGCGCGGATCAGCGCCGGCAGGTGATCGCCGACCTTGTTCGCGCCCATCCGCGCGATCAGGTTGAGGCGGCCCGGATCGTTGTCCGGGTTGAGCACGTCGATCAGGCGGATCAGGTCGTCGGGGTTCATGCTCGGGCCGACTTTGACCCCGATCGGGTTGTTCACTCCGCGCAGGAATTCGACGTGGGCGCCGTCGAGCTGACGGGTGCGGTCGCCGATCCACAACATGTGCGCCGAGCAATCGTAGTAATCGTTGGTCAGGCTGTCGCGGCGCACGAAGGCTTCTTCGTAGTTCAGCAGCAGTGCTTCGTGGGCGGTGAAGAAACTGGTCTCGCGCAGTTGCGGCGAGCTGTCCATGCCGCAGGCGCGCATGAAGGCCAGGGTTTCATCGATGCGGTCGGCGAGGTGGCTGTACTTCTCCGCCAGCGCCGAGTTGGCGATAAAGTCCAGGTTCCACTTGTGCACCTGATGCAGGTCGGCAAAACCGCCTTGCGCGAAAGCGCGCAGCAGGTTGAGGGTGGCGGTGGACTGGTGATACGACTGCAGCAGACGCTCCGGATCCGGTACGCGGCTGGCCGAGTCGAAACCGATGCCGTTGACGATGTCGCCCCGGTAGGCCGGCAGGGTCACGCCGTCGATGGTTTCGTCGTTGGCCGAGCGCGGCTTGGCGAACTGGCCGGCCATGCGCCCGACCTTGACCACCGGGCAACCGGCAGCGAAGGTCATGACGATCGCCATTTGCAGCAACACTTTAAAGGTGTCGCGAATCTTCGCGGCGGAGAACTCGGCAAAGCTTTCGGCGCAGTCGCCGCCTTGCAGCAGGAACGCCCGGCCCTGGGTGACTTCGGCAAACTGACGACGCAGCTCGCGCGCTTCGCCGGCAAACACCAGCGGCGGGTAGCTGGCCAGCGTCTGCTCGACCTGGCGCAGATGCGCGGCGTCGGGGTATTGGGGTTGTTGCTGGATCGGCAGGGCGCGCCAGCTGTCAGGGCTCCAGGGTTGGCTCATCACGGTCTCTAAGGTTCTACGCACGGACGGCCATGTTAGCAGCAATTAGTGCGTGACCTGCTCCCGCCGCTTCGCCGACAATCGCCGCTTTGCCACGGCACCACAGCGGTGCCATCGCGTCACCGCGCCCGGTGACCACCAGGAGACGAAATGACTGAGGAGCGCGTCGAGCTGTTGCTCGCCGAGGTACAGGATGAGTTCGGCGTGATTCGCGTGCTGGAAGTGGCCGACTACCGCTTTCTGGAGTTCGGCGATGCGATCGAGCAAAGCTGCGTGTTTACCGCCGACCCGAGCTGGCTGGAGTACGACTACACCCGGGCGATGCTGATTGGTGCGCTGTGCCATGAGCAACCGGAGAGCGCGCTGTTTCTCGGGTTGGGCGCAGGAACGCTGACCCAGGCCTGCCTCAAGTTCCTGCCGCTGGAAGATGTCGAAGCCATCGAGCTGCGCCCCGACGTACCGCGTCTGGCCATCGAATACCTCGGGCTGGATGACGATCCACGGCTGTACATCCGCGTTGGCGATGCTCTAGAACTGCTGCCGACAGCAGAACCGGCGGATCTGATCTTCGTTGATCTGTACACCGATGTCGGTCCCGGCGCGGGGCACCTTGCGTGGAATTTCCTCGGCGATTGTCAGAAACGTCTGAATCCCGGTGGCTGGCTGGTGATCAACCAATGGGCCACCGATGACGGCAAACCTTTGGGCGCGGCGCTGCTGCGCGGGCTCTATCACCGGCATTACTGGGAGCTGCCGGTGAAGGAGGGCAACGTGATTCTGATCGTGCCGGCGGATCTTGATCAGGTGCTGGACATGCAGGCGCTGACCGCCCGGGCTGAAGCGCTGGCGCCTAAGCTGGGCTACTCGTTGCAGACGTTGATCAACTGCATCCGTCCGGCGACCTGATCTTCAAAGGCCTTTGAAAACGCCGGGCCTGCGCTCCACCAGCGAGCGCACACCTTCCTTGGCGTCTTCAGTGGCCAGCAATTTCTTCACCAGCGGCGGCAAGCTCTTAGCCGCCGCAGTTTCGCCTTCATAGCGCGCCTGACGCGCCGACATCAGCGTCGCCTGCACGCCCAGCGGCGCCTGCCGGGCAATCCGTTCGGCCAGTTCGATGGCGCGTGGCAGCAGATCCTCGCTGGCCATGACTTCCTGCACCAGCCCTAGGCGCAAGGCGTCATGGGCATCAAACTCATCGCCGGTCAGCAGCCAGCGCATCGCATTGCCCCAGCCGGCGATCTGATGGAAGCGCAATGTCGCACCGCCGAACGGAAAGATCCCACGCTGCACTTCCATCTGCGCGAATCGAGTATTGCTGGCGCACAGGTTGATGTCGGCGGCGAGCATCAGCTCGATGCCGATGGTCAGGCAGTAACCCTGCGCAGCGACGATCACCGGTTTGCTGACCCGTGGTCCGACGAAAACGCCCCACGGATCGCAACCGCCGGGCGGCACCTGCCAGCCCTGGGCGAGGGCAGAACTGGCGTTGACCAGATCGAGCCCGGCGGTGAAATGCTCGCCATGCCCGAACACCACCGCCACCCGTGCGTTACTGTCGGCCTCGAATTCGCCATAGGCCAGGGCCAGGTCGTTGAGCAGGTCGAGGTCGAAGGCGTTGCGCTTGGCAGCGCGGTCCAGACCGATCAAATGCACATGACCGTGGCGCGCACGGCTCACGCGGCCGGGGCAGGGCTGATTCATGGGTGTTTCCTCGCAGGGGAAGAAAGGGTGCAGCGACCAGATGCCGCACATCGGTGAATCGTTTAAGCGCCATCGCCCGCAGGGCCGGGGTCTTTGAAAAGTAGACCTTTGCCCGATTATCCGCAAAACCCCGTTACACAGCGGTGACAACTGTATTTTGCCGATAAAAAAAGCTCCCTTTTTGGGCAAATTCCGGTATAGTGCGCGCCGGCCTTTAACCGGGCCGCGTTTAGGTAGCGCAATTCCCCGAAGTCAGCTTCGGCTGCACGTCCGCACTGCGGGCTCTTCCTTGACGATTCTTTTTCATTCATTCGTTTTCGCAAATCCCCGCCGACAAAGCTGCCAGGGCGACTCTTGAGTCTCAACACGGCATGTGCAGCTTTGGAGCATGGGTCTTTGCGGATGCACTTAGAGGCAGACCCATGACCCAGGAAATCGGCGGCTTCGCCGCTCTTGAACTTCATCCCAATATTGTCGCTGCAGTAGTCGCTACCGGCTATGAAGAGCCTTCGGCCATTCAGCAGCAGTCGATCCCGATCATCCTCGCCGGTCACGATATGATTGGTCAGGCGCAAACCGGTACCGGTAAAACCGCTGCCTTTGCCCTGCCTATCCTGCACCGCATTGATCCGTCCAAGCGCGAGCCGCAAGCTCTGATCCTGGCCCCAACTCGTGAGTTGGCGCTACAAGTTGCAACCGCTTTCGAAACCTACGCCAAGCAAATGCCGGGCGTGACTGTTGTGGCTGTCTACGGCGGCGCGCCGATGGGCCCACAATTGAAAGCAATCCGTAATGGCGCACAGATCGTTGTCGCCACTCCGGGCCGTCTGTGCGACCACCTGCGTCGCGACGAAAAAGTACTGCAGACCGTGAACCACCTGGTTCTCGACGAAGCAGACGAAATGCTCAAACTGGGCTTCATGGACGACCTCGAAGTGATCTTCAAGGCCATGCCGGAGACCCGTCAGACCGTATTGTTCTCGGCGACCCTGCCGCAATCGATCCGTGCCATCGCCGAGCGTCACCTGCGCGATCCAAAGCACGTTAAGATCCAGAGCAAGACCCAGACCGTTACCGCGATCGAACAGGCTCACCTGTTGGTTCACGCTGACCAGAAGACTTCTGCCGTTCTCAGCTTGCTGGAAGTGGAAGATTTCGACGCTCTGATCATGTTCGTGCGCACCAAGCAAGCGACCCTGGATCTGGCCAGCGCCCTCGACGCCAAAGGCTACAAAGCCGCCGCGTTGAACGGCGACATCGCCCAGAACCAGCGTGAGCGCGTGATCGACTCGCTCAAGGATGGCCGTCTGGACATCGTTGTGGCGACCGACGTTGCCGCCCGTGGTCTGGACGTTCCGCGCATCACCCACGTGTTCAACGTGGACATGCCGTACGATCCGGAATCCTACGTGCACCGTATCGGCCGTACCGGCCGTGCCGGTCGCGAAGGCCGCGCGCTGCTGCTGGTGACGCCGCGTGAGCGCCGCATGCTGCAGGTAATCGAGCGTGTGACCGGTCAGAAAGTTGCCGAAGTGCGTCTGCCGGACGCCCAGGCCGTTCTCGATGCCCGCATCAAGAAACTGACCAACAGCCTGTCGCCGCTGGTGGCTGACGCCGAATCGACTCACGGTGATCTGCTGGATCGCCTGACTGCCGACATCGGTTGCACCCCGCGTGCCCTGGCTGCCGCTCTGCTGCGCAAGGCCACCAATGGTCAGGCGCTGAACCTGGCAGCGATCGAGAAGGAACGCCCACTGGTGCCGAACAGCGCACCGCGTGGCGACCGTCCTGAGCGTTCCGGTGATCGTCCGGACCGTGGTGATCGTGAGCGTCGTGCACCGATGCCGCTGGGCGAAGGCCGTGCCCGTTGCCGTACCGCGCTGGGCGCGCGTGACGGTATCGCGGCGAAAAACCTGCTGGGCGCCATCCTCAACGAAGGTGGTCTGGCACGTGAAGCCATCGGTCGCATCCAGGTGCGTGACAGCTTCAGCCTCGTCGAGCTGCCGGAAGATGGTCTGGACAAACTCCTGACCAAACTGAAGGACACTCGCGTTGCCGGTAAGCAGCTGAAACTGCGTCGCTACCGCGAGGATTGATCCGCCCTTGGGCTGATTGATCGAACATAAAAAATCCCCGACTGGTTCGGGGATTTTTTTGCCTGCGATTTGGGCATTAGCCGAAGCGGTAGATGTCCATGCCCAACGCGCCCATGGTGAAGCCTTGATGGGCAATGCTGAAGTCGCCGCCGGCACCTCGGGCGAAGTACAGCGGCAACAGGTGCTCGTCACTTGGATGGTTGCGTACTGCGTTCGGTGCCTGCTGGCGGTAATCGTGCAATGCGGCTTCGTCGTTGGCAGCCAGTTTGTCGACAATCCAGTCGCGGAAGTCCCGGGCCCACGGCTCGACGCTTTCCGGGCCGGCGTGCCAGTCCAGTTCTCGCAGGTTGTGGGTGATGCTGCCAGAACCGATCAACAGAATGCCCTGATCGCGCAGACTGGCCAGCGCCTGGCCGACGCGGTTCTGCAACGCCGGGCCGCCACGGCTGGGCAGGGAAACCTGAACCACCGGGATATCGGCCTGCGGGTACATCAGCGACAGTGGCACCCACACGCCGTGATCGAACGGTCGTTGCGGGTCGAGGCGCGCCGGCAGGTTGTTGGAAGTCAACAGGTCGGCAACCTCGCGGGCCAGTTGCGGATTGCCCGGGGCCGGATACTGCACCTCAAATAACGCGCGGGGGAAACCGCCGAAGTCGTGCCAGGTTTCCGGCTGCGGATGGCTGCTGACCAGTAGCTCATGGCTTTCCCAATGAGCGGAAACGATGACGATGGCTTCCGGGCGTGGCAGTTCGGTCGCCAGCCGCGCCAGGGCCGGGCCACTGGCACCAGGCTCCAGCGCCAGCATGGGCGAGCCGTGAGAGATAAACAGGCTGGGAAACATGGAAGGGTTCCTGAGCGTTAAGATGGTTCATCTTCAGTCAGTTCATTGATCTAATTCCAATATAAGTTTTAACGCCTTTTGATCGAATTCTTTGGAGGATGCATGCAGCCGGAGTTTTGGCACAAGAAGTGGGAATCGAACCAGATCGGCTTTCACCAGCCGGAGGTGAACCCGTATTTGCAGCGGCACTGGCCCGATCTGGCCATCCCGGCGCCGGCGCGTGTGCTGGTGCCGTTGTGCGGTAAAAGTCTGGATCTGCTGTGGCTTGCCGGGCGTGGGCATCGGGTGCTCGGCGTCGAGCTGTCGCAGAGGGCTGTCGAAGACTTCTTCCGTGAGCAGCAACTGCAGCCGCAGATCAGCGAAGAGGGCGGCTTCAAGGTTTATCGCGCTGGCGCGATCGAATTGTGGTGTGGGGATTTCTTTTCGCTGACGGCGGCTAACGTGGCGGGTTGCACCGCGCTGTACGACCGGGCGGCGCTGATTGCCTTGCCGCCGATGATGCGCGAGCGCTACGCGGCGCACCTGCAGAGCATTCTGCCGACGTGTCGAGGACTGTTGGTAACGCTGGATTACGATCAGTCGCAGATGCCAGGGCCGCCATTTTCCGTGGATGATGCCGAAGTGCAGCGTTTGCTGGGCAGTGTCTGGCGCGTCGAAATGCTGGAGCAGCAGGATGTACTCGGTGACAGCTGGAAGTTCGTGCAGGCCGGCGTAACCCGGCTTGAGGAACGGGTTTACCGGATTTGCGGGGCGTAAACGACAGGCAAAAAAAGGCCCGCATCACTGCGGGCCTTTTCATTGGTACGCCGGTTTGATCAACCGCGACGACGCAGGGCGTCGATACGATCTTCCAGCGGCGGGTGGCTCATGAACATGCGGGCGAACCCTTGTTTGATGCCACCGTTGATGCCGAAGGCGTTCAGGGTATCCGGCATGTGCACCGGCAGGCCCTGTTCGGCGCGCAGGCGTTGCAATGCGTTGATCATCGCGCCGGTACCGGCCAGGCGGGCACCGGCATCGTCGGCACGGAACTCGCGCTTGCGCGAGAACCACATCACGATCGCGCTGGCCAGAATGCCCAGTACCAGTTCGGCGAAGATGGTCGCGATGTAGTAGGCCATGCCCTGGCCTTCTTCGTTCTTGAAGATCACCTTGTCGACGAAGTTGCCGATGATCCGCGCGAAGAACATCACGAAGGTGTTCACCACGCCCTGGATCAGCGCCAGCGTAACCATGTCGCCATTGGCCACGTGACCGATCTCGTGAGCCAGCACGGCCCGCACTTCGTCTTCCTTGAAGCGCTCGAGCAAGCCCTGGCTGACCGCGACCAGTGCGTCGTTCTTGTTCCAGCCGGTAGCGAAGGCGTTCGCTTCGTAGGCCGGGAAAATCCCGACTTCGGGCATCTTGATTCCGGCTTCCCGGGACAATTGCTCGACGGTTTGCAGAAGCCATTGCTCGTGACGAGTGCGTGGCTGGGTGATGATCTGGGTGCCGGTGCTCATCTTCGCCATCCACTTGGAGATGAACAGCGAGAACAGGGAACCGGCAAAACCAAAGACTGCACAGAAAACCAGCAGCTGACTGAGGTTGAGATCAACCCCGTTGGCCGCCATGAACCCGTTGAAGCCGAAAAGGCTCAGGGTGATGCTGGCTATCAGCACGACCGCCAGGTTAGTGGCCAAAAACAGCAGGATGCGCATCATGGTTGTAGAAGTCTCCTCAAGCTAAAGATGTAGCGTACTGCGGGGTATATAAGGTGCGGCACCTGGCGATTCAACCGAGTGACTATTTCAAACTGTGTCCTACACCGGATTCGCTGTGCCATGGGACATTTCCCACTTCTTGATCCGGTATGGATGACAGGCACGCGCCACCCGGTCTCATTGCGTCAGGCACGCATGATTCGTATGAGTCGCAAGTGTAGAAGGTGCTGGAGGAGGGGCGCAGCAGAAGTGTTGCTGAATCAGACAGTGCGCAACGTTCGGGCCGTTGCGCACTGAGCGCCGGTTACTGGCGGTAGGACTTGAGGAAGTTGCCGATGCGACCGATGGCCATGTCCAGGTCATCGACCCGCGGCAGGGTGACCACGCGGAAGTGGTCAGGCCACGGCCAGTTGAACGCCGTGCCCTGCACCACCAGCAGCTTCTCGGAGAGCAGCAGGTCGAGCACGAATTTCTCGTCGTTGTGGATCGGGCAGACTTTCGGGTCGATCTTCGGGAATGCGTACAGTGCGCCCATCGGCTTCACGCAGCTCACGCCGGGAATGTCGTTGAGCAACTCCCAGGTGCGGTTGCGCTGTTCCAGCAGGCGACCTTGCGGCAGTACCAGATCGTTGATGCTCTGATAGCCACCCAGGGCGGTCTGGATCGCATGCTGGCTCGGCACGTTGGCGCACAGGCGCATGTTGGCCAGCATGTCGATACCTTCGATGTAGCTGTGGGCGTTGTGTTTCGGCCCGGAAATGGCGATCCAGCCGGAACGGAAACCCGCCACGCGATACGACTTGGACAAGCCGTTGAAGGTCAGGCACAGCAGGTCCGGGGCCAGCGAAGCGGTGCAGATGTGCACGGCGTCGTCATAAAGAATCTTGTCGTAGATTTCGTCAGAGAACACCACCAGGTTGTGCTGGCGGGCCAGTTCGAGCATGCCCAGCAGCACTTCCTTCGAATACACCGCGCCAGTCGGGTTGTTCGGGTTGATGATCACCATCGCCTTGGTGTTCGGGGTGATCTTGGCCTTGATGTCGGCCAGGTCAGGGAACCAGTCGGCGCCCTCGTCGCACAGGTAATGCACCGCGTTGCCGCCGGCGAGGCTCACGGCTGCGGTCCACAGCGGGTAGTCCGGGGCCGGCACCAGCACTTCGTCGCCGTTGTTGAGCAGTGCCTGCAGCGACATCACGATCAGCTCGGACACGCCGTTGCCCAGGTAGATGTCTTCGATGCCGACACCTTCGACCTGCTTCTGCTGGTAATACTGCATCACCGCCTTGCGCGCGCTGAACAGGCCTTTGGAATCGCTGTAGCCCTGGGCGGTGGGCAGGTTGCGGATCACATCCTGGAGAATTTCGTCCGGCGCTTCGAAACCAAAGGGCGCCGGGTTGCCGATGTTCAGCTTGAGGATGCGATGGCCTTCCTCTTCCAGGCGTTTGGCGTGCTTGAGCACCGGGCCGCGAATGTCGTAGCAGACGTTGGCGAGCTTGTTCGATTTGCTGAACTGCATGGCGATGTGATCCCGAAAATGAACGATCCAGGCGGCGGGTGGACAACCGTGCTGGGAATCCTGCGTCTTCACACAGGCAAGTGTCTCGAGCGGCGGTTTCCAACAATCCGTTTGAATGCGCAGGAACCCGCTGCCAGACTGGCGTGTGACGAGGCGCAATCATACGTGCCGCCCGATCCGTGGAAAAGGTACAGATCGGGCTTTTTCAGCCGCTGAGGTGTGATGATGGAAAAGATTGAAAAGACCCTGGAAGAATGGCGGGCGATGCTCGACCCCGAGCAATACAACGTGTGTCGTCTCAGTGCTACCGAGCGACCGTTCTCGGGTAAATACAACGCCACCAAGACTGACGGTGTCTATCACTGCGTCTGCTGCAACGAGCCGTTGTTTGATTCCAAAACCAAATTCGATTCCGGTTGCGGCTGGCCAAGCTTCTACGCGCCGATCGGCGAGAGCGCCATGACCGAAATCCGTGACACCAGCCACGGCATGATCCGCACCGAAGTGAAGTGCGCCAAGTGCGATGCGCATCTGGGTCACGTCTTCCCTGATGGCCCTCCACCGACTGGCCTGCGCTATTGCATCAACTCGGTGTGCCTGGACCTCGTGCCGCGCGAGTAGTCGATACGGGCGATCCACGGGTCGCCTTTCGGATAATTAAATTGCACACAATTCAATTGCTCGCTATTTTTGCCGTCTACCCATTTTTTCAAGAGTGCGCACCATGAGCGACAACCTGCTGAATATCCCGTGCACCACCATCAAAGGCGAGCAAAAGACCCTTGCCGATTTCGCCGGCAAGGCAGTGCTGGTGGTCAATACCGCCAGCAAATGCGGTTTCACGCCGCAGTACAAAGGCCTCGAGGAACTGTGGCAGACCTACAAGGATCAGGGCCTGGTGGTGTTGGGCTTTCCTTGCAATCAGTTCGGCAAGCAGGAGCCGGGGAACGAAGGCGCCATCAGCGAGTTCTGCGAGCTGAACTACGGTGTCAGCTTCCCGCTGTTCAAGAAGGTCGAAGTCAACGGTACCGGGGCGCACCCGCTGTTCGTGCAGTTGAAGAAGCGCGCGCCAGGCGTGCTGGGCTCCCAGGGCATCAAGTGGAACTTCACCAAATTCCTGATCGGCAAGGACGGCCAGCTGGTCAAGCGCTTCGCCCCGGCCACCAAGCCGCAGGATCTGAGCCGTGAGATCGAAGCCCTGCTCAAATGAACAACCTGTCCGCCGATTCGCTGAAGCTCGACAGTCAGCTGTGCTTCAAGTTGTACGCCGCGTCGCGGGCGGTGATCCGTGCCTACAAGCCGATGCTCGATCAGCTCGGCCTGACCTATCCGCAATATCTGGCAATGCTGGTGTTGTGGGAATGGCAGCAAACTGCGCCGGAGCAACCGACAGTCAAGGCGCTGGGTGAGCGTCTGGCACTGGACTCCGGCACGCTGACGCCGCTGCTCAAGCGATTGGAGCAACTGCAACTGGTTCAGCGTCAGCGCTCGGCCCGGGACGAGCGTGAAGTTCATCTGAGCCTTACGCAGCAAGGGCAGGCGCTGCGTGAACAGGTCGGGCCGTTGAAGGCGCGGCTGTTGTGCGACAGCGGGGTTGATCTGGACCGGCTCAATGACTTGCGTAGCGGTCTTGATCACTTGCTGGGGCAGATCAAAGCACTGTCGTAGTCGGAATCCACTGGTCCAGCAACGCCGCCAGTTCTTCACGACGG
The DNA here is from genome assembly GCF_001594225.2 of Pseudomonas glycinae. Lineage (GTDB taxonomy): Bacteria > Pseudomonadota > Gammaproteobacteria > Pseudomonadales > Pseudomonadaceae > Aquipseudomonas > Aquipseudomonas glycinae. The sequence continues at coordinate 83,435 of NZ_CP014205.2, read as the reverse complement.
AACGGCTTGGCCAGATAGTCGCTCATGCCCGCCGCCCGGCAGCGTTCGCGTTCCTCGGACATGGCGTTGGCGGTCAGGGCGACAATCGGCAGATGCGGCCAGCGTCCGCTCTGGCGAATCTGACGGCTGGCTTCGTAGCCGTCCATCACCGGCATGTTGCAGTCCATCAGCACCAGATCGAATTCGTCGTGTTCCAACTGATCCAGCGCTTCCACACCGTGGGCAGCAACCACGACATCGCACCCGAGTTTCCCCAGCATGCCCTTGGCCACCAGTTGATTGACCGGGTTGTCCTCCACCAGCAGTACCCGACCGCGCCGCTGCGACGGCACGCTTTCGAGGCGTGCGCGGTCGATGGTGGTGAGGTCCGGCTGCAGTGTCCGACGCAGATTCTGATACAGCGCGTTGCGGGCCAGCGGTCTAGCCTGCTGCTGCAATGGGGCAAGGGCAGTGGCTTCTTCACCCGGCATGAAACTGCCATAAGCCGTCACCAGCAGAATCGGCGCCGTCATCGCCGGACGCAGACCGAACAGGCATTCGGGGCAGTCGGTGATGATGACGTCGGGGGAGAGGCCGAGCAGCGGGTCGTCCAGGGTTCGCTGCTCGTAGGTCAATCCCCAGACCGGCAGCAGGCTTTCCAGCAGCTCCGCCAGCCCGCTGACCGCGTTGGTGATCGCCAGCACTTTTCCGTGCAACGGGGGTGGAATCACCGCGCGGGTGTGGCAGGGCAGTGGCAGCTCAGCGCAGAACTGACTGCCGAAACCCACTTCGGAACTGATGGTCAGACGCCCCTGCATGGCTTCGCACAGGTTGTAGGTCAGTGCCAGACCGAGCCCGGTGCCGCCGTACTGGCGAGTGATCCCGGCACCCGCCTGGGTAAACGGCTGGAAAATCTTTACCTGCGCTTCCTGGGCGATGCCGATGCCGGTGTCGCAGACCTCGATCCGGACACCGTCCTTCCAGGTGGACAAACGCACATCGACCCGGCCGAAACGAGTGAATTTCAGGGCATTGGACAGCAGGTTGCTGACGATCTGCCTGACCCGGGTCGGATCGCCAAGCACCAGCGCCGGGAAGTACGGATCGATCAGGCAGGTCAGCTCGACACTCGGCGCCGCGTTCTGCGACAGCAGGTTGGCGGTGTCTTCGATCAGTGAGCCGAGATCGAAGGGAATGTGTTCGAGCTCCAGCTGCCCGGCATCGAATTTGGACAGGTCGAGAATGTCGTTGAGCAATTCCACCAATACCTTGCCGGAGTCGTGGGCGATGGACAGTTGTTGCTGCTGTTCGGCGTTGAGCGGACCATCGAGCGACAGAGCGATCATTCCCAGCAAGCCGTTGAGCGGGGTACGGATCTCGTGGCTCATGTTGGCGAGGAATGCCGAGCGAGCCTCGGCCATGTCCAGTGCCGTGCTGCGGGCCACTTCCAGTTCCTGGTTGGACTGGCTGAGTCGCGCGTTGATCGCCTTGAGCTCGGCGGTACGCGCCGAGACGATGTCTTCGAGTTGTGCGAGGTAGTCGGTGAGACGGTTTTCTGCATTGCGCCGTTGCTGGATTTCCGTGGCGATGTTCTCGAACTGCTGATTGGCAACCTTGACCAGCACGCCGATCTCGTCATTGGCGTGCCCACCCGGACATTCCAGGGTGGTCGGCTCGGCACTGCGCGGGTCGCGGCCGCTGAGTTCACGGATCACTCGCACCAGGGGTTTGGTGAGCATCACGTAGAACAGCGCGAGCAGGATCCCGGTCAGGATCAGGCTGCGGGCGAAACCGTTGAGCAGCGTGACTTCCGCGCGGCGCAGAAAGCGGCTGCCAAAGGCGAAGGTATCGACTTCCAGGCTCAGGGTGCCGAGGGATTCGTTGGGCAAGTGATCGAGATAAAGACGGTCTTCGAACTGACGTTTGGCGCCGAACAGGAAGTCGCTGATCATCCGGTAGCCGCTTTGCAGCTCCGGGCGTTTGACGCTGGCCAATACCGTCTGGTTGTTATCGGTGAGTCTTGCGGAAATGATGGCCGGCGAACGCAGCAGGCCCAGGGTCAGTTCCTGCGCCAGTTCGGCATCGATGTTGTAGGCGATGCGTGAGGCCGGGTTATGGCTGATTTCCAGCAAAGACAGGATTTCACGATTGATGGACGCGTCTTCACTGGCATAATCGATGCCGATTTGCAGCAGGCTGAGCAGCGTGCCCAGAATGAACCCGACCAGCACGGTAAGCCGCGCCTGTTTGTACGACAGCCGGTGGGTGAATTTGATATCCATGGGGTGTTGAACCACTTCCGTTTCCCTTCGCTGCTCAAGCATAGTCGATCATGCACGGATTCCGGGGTTCCCGAAGCGCCTTGTAACAAGGCCCGGGACAGGTTTCGAACGCTGTCTGTCGTCGCTGCACCGCCATCATCACTGTGAACGAGCCCGAGGAGAAGACGTGGATTCCCGATTGAATGCTTTTCTTGAGCGCGCCGAGTCGGTTCTGGCGCGGATCGAACCGCTGCTGCCGGCTCCACGCCCGGTCATCGACTGGGGCACCTGCCTCGCCGCACGCTGGCAGCGTGACGGGCGCAGCGGTTATCTGCTGCCGCTGGAAGTCAGCCTCGACATGCGTCTGTCGGACCTGATAGGCGTCGACCGCCAGCTGGAGCAACTGGGCCGCAACACTCAGCAATTTCTCGACGGCATGCCGGCCAACCATGCGCTGCTCTGGGGTTCGCGCGGCACCGGTAAATCGTCGCTGGTGCGCGCGCTGCTGGCTGAACACGCCAAGGCCGGTTTGCGTCTGATCGAAATCGAGCGCGATCATCTGGCGGACCTGCCACGGGTGGTGGAGCAGATCGCCAAGCTGCCGCAGCGCTTTGTGCTGTTCTGCGACGACCTCTCGTTCGAGTCCGGCGAAGGCGACTACCGCGTACTGAAAAGCGTGCTGGACGGCTCGCTCGAACAGGCGCCGGACAACGTGTTGCTGTACGCCACCTCCAACCGTCGCCATCTGGTGCCGGAAAAGGAAAGCGACAACGAAAACTGGAAGCGCGTCGATGGTGAGCTGCATCCGAGCGAAGCGGTGGAAGACAAGATCGCGCTGTCGGATCGCTTCGGCCTGTGGCTGTCGTTCTATCCGTTTACCCAGGAGCATTTCCTCAACGTCGTCGAGCACTGGATCGGCCAGTTGGCCGCCAAGGCCGGTCTGGACTGGCAGCGCGACGAACAACTGGACATCCTCGCCGTGCGCTGGGCAACCGGCCGTGGCAACCGCAACGGACGTTGCGCGTACCAATTCGCCCGTTACTGGGTGGGACTGAAATTGTTGGAGCACAAGGCATGATTGATTTGCAACAGAGCGGCCAGGGCCTCGAAGGCTATGGCATGTTGGCCGCACAACTGGAGTCGCTGCTGGCGGACGAGCGCGATTTCATCGCCAACGCCGCGCAGTTTTCGGCGTTTCTGTTCAACCAGCTCGATGATCTGAACTGGGCCGGTTTCTACCTCAATCGCAACGAGGAGCTGGTGCTCGGTCCGTTCCAGGGCCAGATCGCCTGCGTGCGCATTCCGTTCGGACGCGGCGTGTGCGGCGCGGCAGCTGCCAGTTTGCAAACGCAACGGGTTGAAGACGTTCACGCGTTCCCCGGCCATATCGCCTGCGACAGCGCGTCGAACAGCGAGCTGGTGGTCCCGTTGGTCAAGGACGGTCGCCTGATCGGCGTGCTCGACCTCGACAGCCCGAAGCTCGCGCGTTTCGGTGCAGACGATCAGGCCGGGATCGAGCAACTGGCGGCGATCTTCCTGCGCCTGACCGACTGCTGATCACGCCGCCAGGCCCGCCTTGAGCAGCACGGCCGCCGGATCCACGGCATCGATCTGCCGTGGATCGAGAAACCGCGTGGCGTACTGCAGATACACGCCATCGCGGATGAACAGCCCGAACAGCTCGGCATCGATGTGCGCTTCGCGGCACATGGTGGCCATGATCCCCAGCGCTTCACTGAGGGACTTGGCCTTTTTGTACGGGCGGTCGGCGGCGGTCAGGGCTTCGAAGATGTCGGCAATCGCCATCATGCGCGCCGGCAGGCTCATGTCCTCGCGTTTCAGGCGCTTGGGATAACCGGTGCCATCCATTTTTTCGTGATGCCCGCCGGCGATTTCCGCGACGCTGTTCAGATGCCCGGGGAAGGGCAGGTGACTGAGCATCAGGATCGTCTGCACCATGTGGTGGTTGATGATGTAGCGTTCTTCGCGGGTCAGCGTGCCCCGGGGGATGCTCAGGTTGTACAGTTCGCCGCGATTGTATTTATAGGGCGGCACGTCGAGCTTGAAGCCCCACGGATTGTCCTCTGGAATCAACTCACCTTCGGCGCGCTCCAGCAGATGCTCCGGCTTGTCTGCCAGCAATGGTTCGGTGACCGGCAAGGGCGGTGCCGGGGTGCGTGCCTGACGCCGGTTCTCCTCCCATGACAGGCCCAGCCGATCATCCAGCGTGCGCGTCCAGGTACGTCGGGCGATGCCTTGCAGACGTTGCAGGTCGGCCTCGGCCATCGCTTCACTGCCCAGATTGCAGTGGGCGACGAATGCAAAATCGTCATCCAGCGCTGTCAGGGTTGCGTCACGCAGGTCGGCCAGTTGCTGCGCTTCGCCGCCCATCGCCAAGGCTTGCCAGTAGCTGACCCAGGCGTCGCGCTTGAGCACTTCGAAGCGAGTGCGGATTTCGTGCAGGCGATCGTTCAGGGTTTCCAGTTTGGTGGCTTTGTCGACCACGTATTCCGGGGTCGTGACTTTGCCGCAATCGTGCAGCCAGGCGGCGATGTGCAAGGCCTCCCATTCATCTTCGTTCGGCTGGTAAGCGCTGAAGGCCGGCGCCTGACTGGCTGCAGCGGCCTGGGCGAGCATCAGGGTCAGTTCCGGCACGCGCTGACAATGCCCGCCGGTATAAGGGCTCTTGGCATCGATGGCGCCGGCCAGCAATTGAATGAACGCGTCCAGCAGTTGTTTCTGCCGGGCTTGCAGGCGCTGGCTCTCGATACTCACCGCCGCCGCCCCGGACACTGCTTGCAGGAAGGCGATACGGTCGGGCCGCAGCTTTTCCAGATCACTCGCCGTGCCGCTGTCATTGATCAGCAGCACCAGCAGGCCGACGGTTTCGTTGTGCCGGTTATGCAAACGGATACCGATCAGATGAACCCTCGGTGACGCCATGGCCAGCAGCACTTTGCGCAGATCGGTGGCCTGTTCGAAGCCCAGATTGCTCACGACTGTGTCGGCGCTCGCCAATTGCCGAAACCATTCGGGCCCCTGAGTAGCGTCAAGGTTGCGTCCCTGAATGTCGAACGCGGTCAGGGCTTGAGAGGCGCCATCGACCACCAGCCCGTAGGGCTCCATGCGATTGCCGTCATTTTCCCGCAGATAGATCAGGCCCGCCTGAGCCTGGGCGATCTGCACGGTCTCGAACAGCGCCCGCTGCAGCAGCGGTTCGAAGCGGGTTTCCGCCGTCAGGCTGTCGGTGATCCGAAAGAAACTGGCCAGGGTGTCTTTCATGCGCGCCATCGACAGGCTCAACTGGTCAATCTCCAGTACCAGCGATCGACGGGTCATGGGAAAGTTGAAGTCGAAACTGCGGATCGCATCGGCTTCCTTGACCAGCGCATGCAGCGGCTTGACCAGAATTCGCGAGATCAGCCAGCCCAGCGGCAGACAGAGCAGCAGGGTGGCCAATGTGATCAGTGCGCCTTGCCAGCGCATGCGATAGGCGTCGACCAGTAACTCGTCCTCCGGCACCAGCAACGCCATCTGCAAACCTTTCGGTCCTCCTTCCTGCAACTGGCTGCGGGCGACGATCCATAGCCGGCCGTCGGCTTTGAGCCGATTGCCCTGATGGCCGGACAACAAGGCGTCAAGGGCGGGGCTCAAGTCGGCAGCCTTGGCCAGACGCGCCGTTCGGTCATCGACGATCAGTCGGCTACTGTCGGGGTAAGCCACGGCGTTGCCATCGGCGTCGAACAGGACGATTTGCGTGGCCGGTGTCACCACGTGCTTGATCAGGGTTGCGGAGAGTGCGTCGAGGGTCAGGTCGGCGCCGATCACCGCGTCATCACCGCTGCGCCTCGCCAGCGTCGTGCCAACGTTGTGGGTGGAGAAAAAGACGTAGGGTTCGGTGGTGATCTGTTCGGTCTGTTGCCGCGCGTTGATGTACCACGCCCGGCTGCGGGGATCATAAGGGTCGTCGGGGTTGTCCTGCCGGCCGACCGGGGACAGTGCCTGGTCGAAGAACAACGACTGTGAATGCGTCTGGCCGCTGGCGTCGTGCTCGATACTCCAGACCTGAAAGGACGCCGAGTCCGGCGCCTTGAGCAGGGTTTTCAGCGCTGATGTGCGCAACGGACGGACCATGAAGAAATCGCCGTTGCCATACCCCAGGTACAGCGAGGCCAGATCCGGATTGTCCGTCAGGGACTGGCTGAACGGCTTGAGCAACGCCAGGCGCGCTTCGAGGCCGGAAGAGCGGGCGGCGGGGGTCTCCGCCAGCAGGCTCAGCAGGTGTCGGATCGGTGCGTAAGTGGCCTGCAGATCGAGGCGCACATCCTGCTCGATGCGGTTGAACAGCTTTTCGCTGCTCGACAGGATGATCTGCGTGGTCTGCCGATAGTTGAACAGACCCAGCACCACTCCGGTGAGCAACAGCAGAAAGGTGAACATGACGCTGATATGCACGTGCAGCGGAAACCGGCGTTGTTCCGGGCGCAGTGGGCTGGGCATTGCGGACTCTCCGTGTAGGTAAGCACACTGCTCAGCGTTCAAGCATAGTTAAGCTCCGGCCACTTTGCTTCGGGTGAGCCGGACCAGTTGCTGCTCCAGTGCCTGCTCCAGTTCCAGGATGGCAAGACGGCTGGCCCGGCAGCGACGCTCGATCTCATCCTCCGGCAGTGCTTGCAGACAGGCCTGTTCAAGCGCATCGCAACAGTCGATCAGGCGCGACGCCTGGGCAATGCGCGCGGCGCCCTTGATCTTGTGTGCGATGACGGCCAGTGCGGGGGGATCCCGGGTGAGGGACAGCGCCTGCAACTCCTGTCGGTCAAGGCGACTGCTGCTGAGCAGTTCTGTCAGCAATCGATGGGTCTGGGCAGGATTGCCTCCGGTCAGCAGCGTCAGTCCCTGCAGATTGAACACAGGTGCGCGGAACAGTGGCTGAACACTGTCGACCCATTGACTCAGGCTGGTCAGGCTAAGGGGCTTGAACAGGCAGTCGTTCATGCCTGCCTGCTTGCAGCGCAGAATCTCTTCCGGCTGGGCATTGGCGGTGAACCCCAGCACCGTGCAGGCAGGTCGGCGGGTGAGCTTTTCGTGCTGACGAATGGCCCGGGTCAGCTCGTAACCGCTCATGACGGGCATGTTGCAATCGGCGATAACCAGATCGAATTCGCCGTTTTTCCATTGCTCCAGCCCTTGCTGGCCATCTTCGGCGATACAGAAACGATGGCCGAGGTATTCCAGCTGCTGGCACATCAGCAGCCGATTCGCCGGATGGTCATCAACCACCAGAACGGTCAGCGGAGTGAGAGACGCCTGGATCTGCGGTTCGTCTTCGGTGCTTGGCACTTCTGCAGGCAGAATGGCCAGCGGCAGCGACAGAGTGACCTGGGTGCCGATTCCGGCCAGGCTGCTCAACCGCAGCTTTCCACCCATCATTTCGCAGAGGTTGCGGCTGATAACCAGCCCCAGCCCTGTGCCGCTTACCGTTCGCGGCCCGCCGTTGCCGGCCTGGGCAAAGGGTTCGAACAATCGCAACTGATCCTGCGTCGATATCCCGATGCCACTGTCCTGTACGGTCAATTGCATCATCGAGCGTTCGGGATCATCGGTGGGTAGTACATCCAGCGTGATCCTGATCTGTCCTGCTTCAGTGAACTTGATGGCATTGCTGATCAGGTTCGACAGCACCTGTTTGAAGCGCAGAGGGTCGAGGTGCACATCGACATTCAGTTCAGGGGGAGAGACGGACAGGGTCAGTGACAGCTGTTTCTGCCGGGCGAGCCCTTCGAAGATTCTGACCACCGAGCCAATGGTGTCGACCAGATTGATTCGCTCGGGGTTCAGGCTCAGTCGCCCGGACTCAATGCGGGCAATGTCCAGTATGTCGCCGATCAGGCCCAGCAGGTCCTTGGCCGAATGGTAGGCCGTTTCGATTCCGGAGCGATCCGGATGAGCCTTGTCCATGCGCTTGAGCGTCAATTCGAGCATGCCGATCACCGCGTTCATCGGCGTGCGGATCTCGTGGCTCATGGTCGCCAGAAACGTACTCTTGGCCCGGCTGGCATCGTCCGCCCGCTCCTTTGCTGCACGCAGCTCATCGAGCAGCTCGCGGCGTTCACTGATGTCGATCCAGCCGCCGATGATTCCCTGGACTTCGCCGCTGGAGTCCCGGTACGGCAGGATCCAGTGATAGATCGTCAGGTGTCGGTTGCCGATCTGGAGCGGCCGGTCGAGCACAAGCGGTCGGCCTTCGGCCACTACCCGCTGATAGTCGGCCTGATAGGTCAGGGCCTCGCAAGCGTTGTTCAAGGCGCCCTGCATCACGCTTTTGCCGATGACGTCTTCGCGCCGGGCATTGAACGCCTGAAGATAACTGTCATTGCAGCTTTGCAGCAGACCCTCACGATCTCGCACGTAGATTGGATGGGGCGTACCGTTGACCAGTGAACCCATGAATTCCAGTTGATCGCTCAAGGCCCGTTCCGCCGACTTGCGCTGTTTGATCTGGCGCCGCATGTAAGCATTCCAGAGCAGTGACAGCAGCAACAGCAGGCAGGCGCCGCCGATGACTTGATAGAAAAAGCGTTGATATTGACGCCATGTGCCTTGCGAAACGCTTGAGTAGCCACGCCAGCGCCCATTGATGATGCCCAGTTCTTCGGGCGTGATGCTCATCAGCGATTTATCGATGATCGAGCTCAGTTCTGTGTTGTCCCGTGCAGTCGCCAGAGAAAAAGCCGCCTGACGGGTGCCGATGGTGGTGGTGATCTGCAAGGGATGCTCGAAGGTTCGCGATGCAATGAAGTAGTTTGCGATGACCAGGGAGTTGACTGCGCCTTCGACCTGACCTTCGTCCAGCAGCGCCACGGCACTGAAAGTATCCGGCGTTTCGATCAGTTGAATGCGTGGAAACTCCCTGCGCAGGTATTCGATCATCGGATTGCCCTGAGCGATCGCCAGACGCTTGCGTTTGAGTTGCCCAAGGTGCGTGGGACTGTCGGCGGCTTTCCGGGTCAACAGTACGTATGAATTTTCCAGATAGGGGCGGCTGAAGTTCAGGGTTTCCTCGCGTTGAGCGGTAGGCAGCAGGGCCGCGATCAGGTCAGCCTGGTGGTGCTCGACCTGCTTGATCATTTCGGCGTCGCTGCGGCTGCGGCGAATTTCGAAGCGCAGTCCGGTGCGCAGCCGGATGAGTTCGAGCAAGTCGGCGCTGATGCCGCGAAAATTGCCGTCACTGTCAAAGAACGTCAGAGGTGCGAAAGCTTCGTTGACCACCACGCTCACGACCGAATTCTTTTTCAGCCATTGCTCTTCGCGCTTGGTCAGTTGCAGTTTCTGGTCGGTCAGAAGTGTGTCGCTGCCGACGCTCCAGCGCTTGGCGATGTTTTCGCGCTCGCTGCCGGGCACGGCCTTGAGCACGGTATCGATGATGGCAAGCAGCTGCGGATTGTTGCGATGCACGGCGAAGCTGAAACCATGGGCTTCGTGCTTGCCGAAGTTGGCCATGCGGATGTTGTTCAGGTATCCCTTGCTGATCATGTAATGGGTGGAAATGGTGTCACCGAGGAACACGTCCGCCTGATCGAACGCTACCGCATTGATTGCGTTCTGATAGGACGGATAGGAGGTGATGAGGGCTTTGGGATAGATGGCCTTGACATCTTCCAGCGGCAAGTAGTGATACAGCATGCTCAGCCGCAGGCCTGCCAGACCTTCGGTCAGCGTGCGGGTTTCGCCTTCGCGCGTCACAAGGACTGGTTGATCAATGGCGTAGGGCCTGGACAGCACGATATCGGTGTTCTCTGCTTCAAATCCGTTGGAAGTGCCAAGCATGTCGATGTGACCGTCGATCAATGCCCGTATGGCCGCTTCCCGCGAGGGGAACCGTTTGACCCTTATCGGCAGACCGGTTGCCTGACCAACGAGCATGGCGTAATCCGCCGTGAATCCTTCGTAGTCGTGCCCGCTGGCTGTCATGTCGAAGGGAGGATAGTCGGGTGCGGAGGTCCCCAGAATCAACTCGCTGCGACTGTGCAGCCACGCCACCTGCGATGGGTCGAACACAGCCTGCACTGTCCGCTCGGTCGAGCGACCCAGCAGGGTGAAGTCTTGCGAGGCGGGTGATGCGGCTGTCAGAGAGGTGCAAAACCCCAGACATGCACTCCATGCAATCAGAACACTCATTAAACGGCTGGACATGTTGACTCTCACACGAGTGCGTTACGTTTGGCCATTTCAATAAGTTCTACGAGAGACTTGGCTTTCAGTTTTTGCATCAGTCGTTTTTTATAAGTGCTTACAGTTTTGTTGCTGAGGAACATGCCTTTGGCAATTTCCTTGTTGGTGCGGCCCTGGGCAAAAAGTTGCAAGACCATAAGTTCACGATCATTGACGGATTTGAAGAGCTCCAGCTCCGCATAACGCACGTCATCGTGACGAACAGGGTTCAACGCCTGACTGGGGAAATAGTTGTAGCCGGAAAGAACTGCCTTGATCGCACTGACCAGTTCGCTCAGGTCTTCCTGTTTGCACACATAACCCGATGCACCTGACTGCATGCAGCGAATGCCGAACAGGGTCGGACATTGCGCAGTCAATACCAGCGTCTTGAAGGGCGAACTCATGGCGTTGAAGCGGGCCAGGACCTCCAGGCCATCGAGCTTGGGAATGCTGATGTCGAGAATGATCAGGTCGGGCATGCATTCGCGAACCATCTGCATGGCGTCGACACCGTTATCGGTTTCTCCAACGACTTTATAGCCTTCATGCTCCAGCAACATTCGAACGGCAAGGCGGATGACCGGGTGATCGTCGACAATAAAAACGGAGTTCATAATCAAATCCCATACGAGCGCAAATAAAGGGCGAACCTTAGCTCAGATGAATGAACGCTCGCATGAACTGACAGGGGGGTAGCGGCAATCTAGGAGTAATCCTACAAACAAAGAGGAATCAGACTACGTGTTAACTGAGTTTGGCGTAGGTAGAGGCGTGAGATGTTCAAGGATTGTTCATGATCAAGCATCATCGATGCCGGGGAAGTTTAAAAGAGTGAGGCGCAATTGATTGTTTCTGCTTTTATCTTTGAGCTTTCTGAACAAGTCCCGACGGAAGTATTTGTCGTTTCGCTTCCGCCTCCCCGGGCCCGACCGATCCATTGCAGACCGATCGGGTGGCAAGTGTCAATGACTGGAACGTCCGGTCATTTCCAGCGCCATGTCACTGGCGTAGCTGTCGGTCATGCCAGCGATGAAATCGATCATTCGCAGGAATGACGCGTGCAGAGGGCCGTGCGGATCCGGCGCATTGTTCCCCAGCAAATCGAGAATTCGACGACTCTTGAACGACGGCGTGCGGCCGTTGTGCTGTTCCAGGGCGGCACCACAGAACGCGTTAAGCAGAATTTCCAGGGTCGTGTAGGCGCCGATCTCATGCAGGGTCTTGCGCTTGTCCTGGAAGATTTTCTTGCGGGCGATGTCCTTGGCGTTCAGCACGCAGCGCTTGGCCGGACCGTGCATATGTTCCACCAGATCCCCCGGCAGCGTACCGGCCAGCAATGCGTCCTGCTGTTCGACGAAGGCCCGGGCGGCGGCGTTGGTCAGGTGCTCGATGGCCTTGCCGCGCAGGATCGCCAGTTTGCGCCGGCGTGAATCCTGCGGGCCGAGCTGACGATAGGTTTCCGGCAGATCATCGCCTACCAGGCCAAGCAGCAGCGACTCGACTTCGGCGTACTCCAGCAGCTCCATTTCCAGGCCATCTTCCAGATCGATCAAGGCGTAACAGATGTCGTCCGCCGCCTCCATCAGATACACCAGCGGATGGCGCGCCCAGCGTTGCTCCTCCAGTTGCGGCAGACCGAGTTTGTGAGCGATCTGCTCAAGCAACGGCAGCTCGCTCTGATAGCAGCCGAATTTGTGCTTCTTGTAACCGAGGGAATCGGCGTGACGGGCGGTCCACGGGTACTTCAGGTAGGTGCCGAGGGTGGCGTAGGTCAACCGGGTTCCGCCGTCGAACTGGTGGTATTCCAGCTGCGTGAGCACTCGGAAACCCTGCGCATTGCCCTCGAAGTTCAGGAAATCGCCGCGTTCGGCGTCACTCATCGCATCCAGCCAGCCGCGCCCCGCAGCCTGTTGGAACCAGTGACGGATCGCGTCTTCGCCGGAGTGGCCGAACGGTGGATTACCGATATCGTGCGCCAGGCAGGCCGACTGGACCACCATGCCCAGATCGCTAGGTTCGCACCATTCGGGCAGGGCGCGGCGCAGGGTTTCGCCGACGCGCATGCCCAGCGAACGGCCGACGCAACTGACTTCCAGCGAGTGGGTCAGGCGCGTGTGAATGTGGTCGTTGCTCGACACCGGATGCACCTGGGTCTTGCGCCCCAGGCGGCGGAAGGCACCGGAGAAGATGATGCGGTCATGGTCTTTATGGAACGGGCTGCGGCCAAGTTCCTGCGGGCTGTGCAACGGTTTGCCGAGACGTTCGCGGTTGAGCAGGGTATGCCAATCCAAGGCTGATTCTCTCCGTCGGGTGACTGGTTCCCTAGCTTCCCGGTTCAGGCTGGCATCTGCAAGCGCAACTACAAGCCCGCCGCATCGATGTCGATCAGCAGCAGGCGCTCGCCATTATCGAAAAACTGTCCGGCGGTCAGGCAATATTGATTGCTGGTGGCATCGCGATAGGTGTTGGAAAGGGTCAGTCGCCGTTCTTCCCAGCCCTCAGCCAGCAGATGATAGAAGTACGGTCGCCACGACCAGTTGTGACCCAGGTAGCGATTGTCGGCGACCCAGCCGCTGGAGCGCCATTCCAGGTTCGGCGTCAGTTGGGTGCCGTGACGGTCGCATTGGTAAAAACGCAGCAGCCACGGGAAGGCATCGAGCTGCGGCAGGGCACTGAGCGGGGCGCGGGCCTGGGCCCAGGTTTGCAGGATGGTCATGAGTTCACTGAGTTGCTGGCGCATGAACATCCATTTGCTGCGTTCGGCCAGCTTCTGACGCACATACGACTGGCGCAGGCCGGCGAAGCGTTCAACGAAGTCATTGGTACCGAAAAGCGCCTCCTGTGCCCGGGCGAACAGAAAACCCTGAACGTAGCGCGATCCACATTCCAGCGCAAAATTCAGTTGCGCGTCGGTTTCCACGCCTTCGGCAATGATCCAGCAGCCGGTTTTTTCGGCCATTTGCGCGAGGGCCTTGACCACGTCGCTGCTTGGCCCGCCCAGTGCGGCCGCCTGAAACAGGCGCATGTCGAGTTTGAGAATGTCCGGTTGCAGCGCCAGCACTCGATCGAGCTGCGAATAACCGGCGCCAAAATCGTCGATGGCGATCCGGGCGCCGGCATCGCGATAGCGTGCCACGACTTCGCTCAGGCGCTGACTGTTACCGCCGAGTTCGGTGATCTCGAAAACAATCCGTTGCGGGTCGATACCATGCCGGGCGAGCTGTTTCAGGCTCGGCAGTGCCTGGTCGGCCCGCAAGCGACTGATCCAGCGCGGTGACATGTTCAGGCTGAGAAACCAGTCCGGCGGTGCTTCGTGCAATCGGCTCAGCGCGTTGTCGCGTATCTGCCGATCCAGTCGGCGCAGCGCGATGGCCGGTGTACGCGGGTCGGCGAACAGCGGTCCGACGGATGCCAGTTGGCCATCGGCCTGACGCAGACGACCCAGTGCCTCGACGCCGGCAATGCGTCCGGTGGCGGTATCGATGAAGGGTTGAAAGCAGGCGAGCGGTTGCCCGTCGATCACGGGGCCTCCTTGTCGTTCTTGTTCTGGTCGAATTCTGCCGGCCGGATAGGCAAGCGGGATTGAACCTCCGGATAAGAGATTCAATCCCGCTGGTGTTGCAAGAATGCAGCCAGATGCGAGGGTTTCAGCGCTTGTTCGAACTCTGCATGACCAGCTTGATCAGCGGAGCGAGGCTGGTGCCGAGGCGGATCAGGCGGGTCAAGCCGCCGACACCACCGTTTTTGGCCCCTTTACCGGTGATGAAGCCCAGCAGCGTCACGGCCGCCACGCCCCATAACGGCGCGTGCTTGATGCCGAAACCGCCCTGCAGGTTTTGCGTCATGCCACGCATGCGTTGCAGAGGTTGCAGTACCTGGCCGGTTTCGTGGCGGATTTCCTGACGATGCATTTCCATGCGCAGACGGATCAGTGCCTTGCGCATTTCCCGGCGTGAGCTGTTGTGCGGAAGTTCAGGCAGGCTCATGGCAGCAGGCGCTCCCGGTCATTGGCCAGTTCTTCCAGCGTGCCGTGGAAGGGCGAGGATTCATCGAAGATTGCGGCCTTCAGACGCAGCGCGCAAAAGATTGCCGCCAGGGTGTAGAACACGCACAGACCAATGATTGCAGCCAGGCGATACGTATCCCAGAACACGATCAGTACGAGGGTCGACAGGCCGACCAGCAACAGCAGCGCAAACACCAGCGCCAGGCCGGCGAACAGCAACAGACTGACGGTGCGTGCTTTCTGTTCCTGCAGTTCGATGCCGAACAACTCGACATGGCTGTGCAGCAGACCGAGAACGGCAGCACCCAGACGACGCGTGGAGGAGGCGGTGCCCGAGTTCGGGCCGGATTCACCGATCGACATGATCAGCGCCGCGTGGCCAGCAGGCCAATCAGGAAGCCGACGCCAGCAGCAATGCCCACCGATTGCCAAGGGTTGGTCGACACATATTCCTCGGTCGCGGTGACCGCCGCCTGACCGCGCTCGCGCAGGGTGTCTTCGGTCAGCTTCAGGGTTTCCCGCGCGCGCAGCAGGCTTTCGTGGATCTGTTCGCGCAGCTCGTCAGCCTGATCACCGGCCAGCGTGGCGGTGTGCTCCAGCAAGCGTTCAGTGTCGCTGACCAGGGTCTGGAAGTCGTTCATCAGGATTTCTTGAGCAGTCTTTGCCTTGATGCTGGCCATGGGGGATCTCCGTAAGTGGCGTTCTGAAGCGGTGTTCTGAAGCGTTCGAGTATGAGCCAAGAGTGAAGGTTCAGTGCAAATGGCTGGTACAACTTTTGCTGTGTCGTGGTGCGTCGATCGGTGGCAGTGCGCTGTTGCCGGGCGCGAAGCCGGGCAGAGCAAGGCCCGGATGATGAAGGTTCATGTCAGCCCATCGACCTTGTGCGCCAAAGCGGTTCACCGACCTACCGGATCAGTGACTGCGTGGTCGCAACTTGGTGCATGAAATGTGCGCATGAACCGCTTTGGTGCCTTTTTCAGCCTCGGGTCTGCCTCCTCATGGAAAATCTGCAAAGCGCTGTGGACACGCTGGTCCACAGTTCCAATACGTTGTTCATTCTGATCGGTGCAGTCATGGTTCTGGCCATGCACGCCGGTTTCGCGTTTCTGGAGGTCGGAACGGTTCGCCAGAAAAACCAGGTCAACGCACTGTCGAAGATTCTCAGCGACTTCGCGGTGTCGACCCTCGCCTATTTCTTTATAGGCTATTGGCTTTCGTATGGAGTGACCTTCCTGCAACCGGCGGCGGTGCTCAGTGCCGATCATGGTTATGGACTGGTGAAGTTTTTCTTCCTGCTGACCTTCGCGGCGGCGATCCCGGCGATCATTTCCGGCGGCATCGCCGAGCGGGCGCGGTTTGTGCCGCAACTGTGCGCCACGGCGCTGATCGTAGCGTTCATTTACCCGTTTTTCGAAGGGATGATCTGGAACGGCAACTACGGTCTGCAAGCCTGGCTGACCGCGCAGTTTGGCGCCGCTTTCCATGACTTTGCAGGTTCGGTGGTGGTGCATGCCATGGGCGGCTGGCTGGCGTTGGCGGCAGTGCTGCTGCTCGGGCCGCGCAACGGACGCTATCGTGACGGCAAGCTGGTCGCGTTCGCGCCGTCGAGCATTCCGTTTCTGGCCTTGGGTTCGTGGATTCTGATCGTCGGCTGGTTTGGCTTCAACGTGATGAGCGCGCAGACTCTGCAAGGGGTCAGCGGACTGGTGGCGGTCAACTCGCTGATGGCGATGGTCGGCGGCACGGTGGCGGCGTTGATCGTCGGGCGCAACGATCCGGGCTTCCTGCACAACGGCCCGTTGGCCGGGTTGGTGGCGGTGTGCGCCGGTTCCGACCTGATGCACCCGGTCGGCGCGCTGATGACCGGCGCGATTGCCGGTGCCCTGTTTGTCTGGTGCTTCACGGCGGCGCAGGTCAAATGGCGGATCGACGATGTGCTGGGTGTCTGGCCATTGCACGGTCTGTGTGGCGTGTGGGGCGGCATTGCCTGCGGAATTTTCGGCTCGACCGCGCTGGGTGGGCTCGGTGGTGTCAGCCTGATCAGCCAGTTGATCGGCACCGCCCTTGGAGTGGCGGTGGCGTTGATCGGCGGTTTCGCCGTGTACGGCTCGATCAAGGCGCTGCATGGTCTGCGCCTGAGCCAGGAACAGGAGTACTACGGCGCTGACCTGTCGCTGCACAAGATCGGCGCGGTGAGCCAGGACTAGGTCTCTTCATCGTCGGCTCCGGGGTAAAAACCGTGAAGCAGGCGATAACGATCAATGCGCACCTGATCGACTTTCTCCTGCACCCGGTGCGCGGGAAACCCAAGCAGGATCAGGGCATGGGAACCGAGCATCAGGCTCGACTCCAGCAGTTCCGGCACCACTTCGCTGGCGCCGGCTGCTTTCAACTCGGCCGACTGGCTGTCGTCCCGGGTGCGCACCAGGATCGGCACTGTCGGGTTGAGGCGTCGGGCCTCCTTGAGAACCCGCAGGGCCACGTCGGCTTGGTCCACGGCAATCACCAGCAATCTGGCGCGCAATAAGCCGACGGCGATCAAAAGATCGCCGCGGGTTGAATCGCCGTAGTGGACGTCGCGTTCGGCGGTGGCGGCTTCCTGTATCCGCACCGGATCGTTGTCCAGCGCGACGTAGGTTTGCCCGGCATTGCGCATGAAGCGTCCGATCGACTGGCCGACACGGCCGTAGCCACAGATCACCACATGCCCGTCGAACCCGGCATTGAGGGCACTGATTTCCTCGATCTGTGCTTCCTGATTGGGCTTGCGGTGCAGGGCGGCGGCGATGCGTGGAGCGGCGCGTAACAGCAGGGGTGTCAGCAGCATCGAGCAGAACGTGGCGGCGAGCAGCAGGGTACCGAGTTCGGCGGGGAGCAGCCGTGTCTGTTGCATCTGCGCCATCAGGGCGAAGCAGAACTCACCGCCCTGGGCGAGGGCAAGGCCGCTGCGCCAGGCCGTTTCACTGTCGCTGCCGCGCCATTTCACCAACAGCGCCACCACCAGACCTTTGATAACCAGTAATCCCAGAGTCATGCCGATAATCAGCAGGCTGTGGCTGGCGAACAGTTGCAGGTCGATCAGCATGCCGATGCTGACGAAAAACAGTCCCAGCAGAATGTCGCGAAACGGCCGGATATCGGCCTCGATCTGATGCCGGTAATGGCTCTCGCCCAGCAGCATGCCCGCGAGGAAGGCGCCGAGGGCCGGAGACAGGCCCAGCAGGTGGGTCAGCCAGGCTGTCAGCAATACGATCACCAGGGCCAGCAGCACGAACAGCTCCGGCGAGCGCGACGCCGCGACTTCCTGGAACAGGCGGGGCAGCAGCCAGCGGCTGGCCAGCAACAAACCGAAAAACAGCAATACGGTCTTCAACAAGGTCAGGGGCAGCGCCCAGTACCAGGCCTGATCACTGCTGCCGGCGAATACCGGCACCAGCGTGAGCAGCAATACGGCTACCACATCCTGAAACAACAGAACGCCGACGGCGTTCTGGCCGTGGCTGCTGAAGATTTCGCCGAGACTGCCCAATTCCTTGGTCACAATCGCCGTGGATGACAGCGACAGGCCGGCGCCCAGCAGCAAGGCCGGTATGGCCGGCATGCCCAGCAGCATCAGCACGCTTCCCAGTAAAAGAGTGGTGATCACTACCTGCTGGCTGCCCAGACGGAAAACCACCTGGCGCAGGGCAATCATTTTCGACAGAGAGAATTCCAGCCCCAGGGAAAACAGCAGAAACACCACGCCCAGTTCGGCAAGATCCGGCAAGTGTTCGCTTTCATTGATCCAGTCGAACGCCTTCGGCCCGACCATCAACCCCACGCACAGGTAGCCCAGCACAGGGGGCAGGCGCAGGCGTCGGAACAGGGCAATCATCACCAGGGACGACGCCAGAATGATCAGCAGATTGGCAAACACAAGACACTCCGGGACAGGTCAGGCTCTTCAAGCGTAGAGGTAAAAAACACCGGAGCATCGCGTAAATGGCGATTTTGTGGGCTGATTTACATCAGGGTTTTACGAGGGGCGGGATCGAACCCGGAGGGTGGGTCGACGGGCTTTGCGGGCAAGCCTAGAATGATCACTCGATTTTTGGGGTTGAGCGCACATGCTTCCTGAATGCCAGTTGTTCGGCACCCTGGGGTGCCATTTGTGTGAAGTCGCGGAGGCCGAACTGATGCCGTTTGTCGAGCATGGTCTGCTGGTTGAGCTGGTGGATATTGCTGACGATGAATCGTGGTTCGAGGCCTACAGCCTGCGGATCCCGGTCTTGCGCAGGGTCGATACCGGCGCGGAACTGGGATGGCCATTCAGTGCCGATCAGGTGGTGGCCTTCCTGCGTTGAGGTTTTTTTCTTTTCTGCGTTGATGGCGTCCGTCACCTTCGCTCAATCACGGCTTGGCACTGTTCGGGTTATTCGGTTACTGTATGCGCATACAGTAATTGGATTGGCCTGCCATGCCGTTCTCGGGCATTCATCAGGGCAAGCCGGATGTCAGAGGGAGCAACCGTGGTCAATGTCGAACAGTTGAAAAGCAGCGTGAACGGGATGTCGATTGACTTGGTGAGCGAGGCCGTCCGCGAATTGCGCCTGGACGGTCTGGTCACGGAAGGCAAGACACCCTTCAACAAGCTGCATTTCAATACGTGTTTTGCCGAGATCGAAGCCTTGTTCCAGCGTGCCGGCTATCACAAGCAACTGGATGTGGTCGGATATCAGGGACTTCTGTACGCCTTGTACGATCCGGGCCGCTGGGAGGCCGTGGATGTGTTGCGCTGGCTCAAAGAGTTCACCGAGGCGGCGGCGCTCAAATCGATCCCCGCCTGATTCTGCGCTAGGTCTGCTGCGTCCGGTGTTGGATAATGCCGCTCGCTTTGAGGGTTCGAGTTCTCCATATGTCCAGCACACCCACGTTTTCCGCCGCACAGAATCAGGCCAGCACGCTTTATCTGCCCCCCGGTAACTGGCGGACAGTGCTCGACTGTCTGTGTGAGCATTTCAGTGCCATCGGGCGCGACCAGTGGCTGGATCGAATCGCCCGGGGGCGGGTGCTTGATGGCCACGGCCAACCAATCGCGCTGGATTTGCCCTACAAAGAAGGACTGCGTATTCACTACTTTCGAGAAGTGCCGGATGAAAAGCCGATCCCGGTAGTCGAGTCGATCCTGTATGCGGACGATCATCTGGTGGTGGCGGACAAGCCGCATTTCCTTCCTGTGACTCCGGCAGGCGAGTACGTCGAACAGACGTTGCTTCGCCGGTTGATCCGGCGTCTGGACAATCCTCATCTGGTGCCGCTGCACCGGATTGACCGGCACACGGCCGGGCTGGTGATTTTCTCTGCCAACCCGCAGACGCGGTCGGCGTATCAGTCGCTGTTCCCGACGCGGCAGATCGAGAAGCGCTATGAGGCCATTGCTGCCGCGCTGCCCGGGCTGGAATTCCCGCTGGTGCACAAGAGTCGCATGATCGATGGCGAACCGTTTTTCCGCATGCAGGAAGGGCCGGGTGTGAGTAACACCGAAACGGCGGTGGAGGTGCGTGAAAAGAATGGTGACCTATGGCGGTACGGCCTCTATCCGGTAACCGGCAAGAAGCATCAGCTGCGGGTACACATGACGGCGCTCGGGGCGAGCATCTGCAATGATCCGTTTTACCCTGAAGTGCTCAAAGACGCGGTGGATGATTATGCCAATCCGCTGAAACTTCTGGCGCAAGGCCTGCGGTTCATTGATCCGGTTACGGGAGAGCCCCGTGAGTTCGAGAGCCGCATAACGCTGGATTGGTAATCCCGACATCGATCCTTTTCGGTCAGATACGAAAAAGCCCGCATATTGCGGGCTTTTCTGTATCGGGTGTCGAACTGAAAAATCAGAGCTCTTTGACAGTACGAACCTGATCCTTGTTGATGCGAGTGTGCTTGCCGTCCAGTTGTTCGAATTCGTAGAAGCCCGAATCTTCATCATACTTGGGGGCGTCGACAGCCTGGATTTCGCGACCGTCATTCAAGGTGATCACTGTTGGCGAAGCGCAACCGGCGAGGGTGGCGAGGCCCAGTGCGAGCATGAAAGTGGCGAGGGTCCGTTGAGTCATGAGTGTGTCTCCGAAGGGAAATTCTTTTGGTTACTGAGCTTGAGACGTATACAAGGCGTGCAAGTTCCTTGAATGCTGTCAGTCTGACACAGTGTTGTGTGAACTCAACAGTTCAGGGGTGTTGAGGTTAGCCAGGCGTGGGTCGTTGTCAGGGCAAACCAGGGCCTGGGCATCAAGGTCGCGCATCAGCCGGCCGGGGCTGCGTTCTCCCGCGTTCCAGGCTCTTTCGAATGCGGGCAGGAGTGCCGCGGGAATCACGCAAAGCAGGGGCTCCCAATGTTCGTCATGTCGCAACATTAAAGGTTTTTCAGGATTCAGACCGGCCGCCTCGCGCATGTCTCGCAACAGCGCAAGATCGATTCGCGGCACATCGCAGGGCAGCACCAGCAGATGGGGGTGGCGAGCGGCTTTCAGACCCGCAAGTATTCCAGCCAGCGGGCCGGGAAAATCTTCCTCGTCATCGCTCACCAGTTGGTCGGCAAAGGGTGCATAGCGCTCACGATTGCGGTTGCACGAAATGATCAGATCATCTGTCATCGGACGAACCTTGCGCTGCAGATGCGCAATCAGCGGTTCACCGTGCCATTGCACAAGTCCCTTGTCCTGTCCGCCCATTCGCTGACCGCGTCCACCCGCCAGCAGCAGGACGGAGCAGG
The DNA here is from genome assembly GCF_001594225.2 of Pseudomonas glycinae. Taxonomy (GTDB): domain Bacteria; phylum Pseudomonadota; class Gammaproteobacteria; order Pseudomonadales; family Pseudomonadaceae; genus Aquipseudomonas; species Aquipseudomonas glycinae. The sequence goes on along the minus strand of NZ_CP014205.2, from coordinate 62,227 downwards.
GTGATAATGGCGTGTTCGAGGTCATGGCAGCTCTCCGCAGGGGCGGCGTAAAAAGGGGGCGCTGTGATATAACACCGGGCTGTTTCTCCTACAACTGGACGAGCCTATGAAAGCCAAGGCTGATGTGCCTTTCGCACCACTCAATATCGCGGTGCTGACGGTCAGCGACACCCGAACCCTGGAAACCGATACTTCCGGTCAGGTCTTCGTCGACCGCTTGATGGCCGCAGGTCACCATCTGGCGCAGCGGGTGCTGCTCAAAGATGACCTGTACAAAATCCGTGCGCAAGTCGCTCAGTGGATTGCCGATGACGTCGTGCAAGTGGTGCTGATTACCGGCGGAACCGGTTTCACCGGCCGCGACAGCACCCCGGAAGCGGTCGCTTGCCTGCTGGACAAGCAGGTTGATGGTTTTGGTGAGCTGTTCCGCCAGATCTCGGTGGCCGACATCGGCACCTCCACCGTGCAATCCCGGGCTTTGGCGGGACTGGCCAATGGCACGCTGGTCTGCTGCCTGCCAGGTTCAACCAACGCGGTCCGTACCGGTTGGGACGGCATACTCGCCGAGCAACTGGACTCACGTCACCGCCCGTGCAATTTCGTCACTCATCTGAAACAGGCGGCGCCTTGTGAATCCCGTGGGTAAGCCGGGCAAGACCGGCAGCCTGATGCCTGTCGAAGCGGCATTGGCGCGGTTGCTGGAAATGGCCGAGGGCTCGCGGATTGTCGAGAGCGAGTGTTTGCCACTGGCGCAGGTTCAAGGGCGGGTGCTGGCGCAGGATCTGGTTTCGACACTGGATCTGCCGCCATGGCCGAACAGCGCCATGGACGGTTATGCCTTGAATCTGGCCGACTGGACCGGCGAGCCGATGCCGGTCAGTCAGAAGATCTTTGCCGGACAGGCGCCCGAGCCCTTGAAGCCGGGTACCTGTGCCCGGATCTTTACCGGCGCGCCGGTGCCTGCGGGTGCCGACTGTGTCGAGATGCAGGAAAACGTCGAGATTCATGCCGATGAGCGCGTGAGGTTCATCGAAACGATGGTGGCAGGGCAGAACATTCGCCCGCAAGGGCAGGAAACGACTGTCGGGGAATTGGTCCTGGCCGCCGGAACCCGGCTGGGTCCGATCGAACAGGGGCTGGCCGCATCGCTGGGTTGTGCAGAGCTCGAAGTGGTTCGCCGGGTTCGTGTGGCGGTGCTGTCCACGGGAAACGAATTAGTCGAACCGGGCACAACACTGGGGCCGGGACAGATCTACAACAGCAATCGGGTGTTGTTGTGCAGCTGGTTGCAGCGTTTGGGATGTGAAGTGGTGGATGCCGGTATTCTGCCTGATGACCTGTACATCACCCGTGAGCGACTTGGAGAGCTGCAGAATGTCGACCTTATTCTGTCGACCGGTGGCGTATCGGTCGGAGAAGCGGATTTCCTTGGAATTGCATTGAGGGAAGAGGGTGAGCTGACACTCTGGAAACTGGCAATCAAACCCGGCAAGCCGCTGACGGTCGGACATTTTCGTGGCGTTCCGGTGATTGGATTGCCGGGAAATCCTGCCTCGACACTGGTGACTTTTGCCTTGTTGACCCGACCTTACCTGTTGCGTCGCCAAGGCGTGCAGGATGTCGAGCCGCTGAAGTTTTCAGTCCCAGCAGGATTTGTCTGGCCTCAGGCCGGTAACCGTCGTGAATTTCTGCGTGGTCGCCTGGAGCAGGGACTGGGGATTATCTACCGTAACCAGAGTTCGGGTGTTCTGCGCAGCGCTGCCTGGGCCGAGGGGTTGGTGGAAGTGCAGGAAGGGCGAGTCTTGGCCAAGGGAGACCAGGTGCCATTCATTCCACTCAGCGAGCTTCTCGATTGATTGCAGGCATTTGAAAGGCAGGCACAGTCGCTAAACGATGCCTGCCTTTCAACGGGTCAACGGCCGAGCAGTGTGACGAGCTGATCAAACCGGCTGTTGGCAATCCAGCCCAGCAGTCCGAGCACCATCGCTGTCGCACCTGCCGAGTAGGCAAGACGGTGTTTGATGGCTTTGACGTCGCCTCTGACTTCGTCCATGTCACGTCGAATGTACTTGAGGTGGGTTTCCAGCTCGATGACGCGCGTTTCCATATCGTTTTCTCCAGTATTTCTGGCGTTGCATTTGAATTCGTCTTTAATACTGGCGCGACTGTCGGAGAGAGAGGCAACCGGACTCACGGATACTCTTGCTTCATGGCTTTGCATGGAAACACCCGCCTGATGTGATGGGGTTTTGTGGGCAAATGCCGGAATGCAAATTGTCGAAAGTCCTGAAACTGTATGCACTCATTACATGCACATCCTTGTGTAATTGAATTGAAGATTGCTGACGCCGCCACACGTTCTACCAATGACCAGGCTTGGTCAATTGAGCTGATTCCTTATGTTCTGTACGAAAAATTTCCGGTTGTGTAGGACGAGCAGGACTGGCTTCAGGAATTAATCAGAAGGCGTGCGACTTTTTTACCCGCGCTGAGGGTCAAGATATCTTGTACTGATTCAATTCCGGGAGTAATCGAAATGAGTGAACGCAAGGCATTGTTGATCCTGCATGGCAAGCAGGCACTCAACGAGGCGGTTCGTGCCGCTGTCGAGAACAAGCGAAAGCAGGGCTGGGAACTGGCTGTGCGCCTGACCTGGGAAGCTGGCGATGCCCAGCGACTGGTAACGGAGGCGCTGGCGGCGGGATATCGCCAGATCATCGCCGGTGGTGGAGATGGCACTCTGCGTGACATTGCCGAAGCGCTGGCGGCCCAGCCGGGAAAAGCCACTCTGGTGCTTTTACCGCTGGGAACTGCCAACGACTTTTCCCACGCGGCGGGTATTCCGCTGGAGCCGGCCGAGGCGCTTGAGTTGCTTGAAGCGCCCGCCCACGATATCGATCTGGGTGAAGTCGGCGGGCAGATCTTCCTGAACATGGCGACTGGGGGATTCGGCAGCCAGGTAACGGCCAATACGTCGGAAGATCTGAAAAAGGTGTTGGGTGGCGCAGCCTATCTGTTCACCGGTTTGACGCGGTTCAGTGAACTGCATGCCGCTTACGGTGAATTGCAGGGGCCGGATTTTCATTGGCAGGGCGAGTTGCTGGCTCTTGGTATCGGAAATGGTCGTCAGGCCGGCGGCGGACACGTGTTGTGCCCCGAAGCGCTGGTGGACGACGGTCTCTTGGATATCAGCATCCTGCCGGCGCCGCAGGAGTTGGTTGGCACGCTGAAAAATCTGCTCAGTGACGGCTTCGGCATCGACAACATGTTTGTGCGCGCCCGTTTGCCATGGGTTGAAATCAAGGTCGCCGAAGGGCTTTACATCAATCTCGACGGCGAGCCACTGGAGGGCGAAAGTTTGCGGTTTGCGGCGCGCGCCGGGGCGTTGCGTGTGCATCTGCCGAAGGATTCGCCGCTGTTGAGCGCAACGCCTCGACTCAGTCGTCCAGACTGATGATCTGTTCACGCACGGCAAACAGCACCAGGCCCGCCACATCGTAGATCTGCAGGCGTTTCATGATCTGCGAACGGTGGGTTTCCACGGTCTTGATGCTCAGGCCCAGCCCATTGGCGATTTCCCGTGTGGATTTGCCACGCACGATCAAGCGCAGGATTTCCAGCTGGCGAGCCGTCAGGTTGTGTGATTCGGCGACTTCCGGCTGCTGCTTGAGATTACGGGTCAGTGCCTGATTGATCACGGTATGGGCGATGGCAGGACTCAAATAGCGCTCGTTGTTGCGCAGCGCTTCCAGTGCATGTTCGAGCTCGGTGGCCGTGGTGTCCTTGAGCAGATAGCCGTGAGCACCGGACTCCAGCGCCTGCATGATCAGCGCGGGGTCGGTGTGCATCGACAGAATCAGCACTTTGGCGTGCGGGCGTACGCGTCTGAGCCGTTGCAGGGCCTCCAGACCGCCGGTTTCTTTCATGGAAATATCCAGCAATACGATATCGGGAGACAGCAGCTCGACCATCTCAAGCAACTGCGAGCCGTCATTGGCCTCGCCGATAACCGCATAACCGGGAATATCCAGTACCAGGGCGCGCACGCCGGCCCTGATCAGCGAGTGGTCATCCACCAGAAGTAAGTTACAAGTCAACGCATAACCTTATTCGTACTGGCCCGCTCGAGTGCACGGGGCGCCCAGGGGAATAGTGCTTCGATTTGAGTACCTTTGCCGGGCTCGCTGGTCACACTGAGTGTGCCGCCCAGTTGCTCGATGCGTTCGGCCATCCCGGCCATGCCCCGTTGTCCTTCACGACCTGGATTGGCCGCCGGGGAAAATCCCAGACCATCATCGCTGATCAGCAGGGTCAGACCCTGTGGCAGGCGTTGCACGCGGATCAACAGGTTTTTGGCCTGCGCGTGGCGAAGGATGTTGGTCACCGCTTCCTGAGTGATGCGAAAGGCGGCGACGGCCATTTCTTCGGGGATTCCATTCAGGCGCTGCTGGCAGTCCAGACTCCAGTGCACCGAAGTATTGGTCAGTACCTTGAGCAGGTGTGCACGCAGGCTCGCTTCCAGACCAAGGCTGGTCAATTGCCGCGGGTTGAGAATGGCCGAAACGTCGCGCACTTTATTGAGGGTTTCTTCCAGCGTCTCGCAAAGTACCGAACAGTGTTCCTGCATGTCCGCGGGCAAGCGACGCTTGAGCCATTCGCTTTGCAGTTTGGCGGCCGTCAGCAACTGGCCGATATCGTCATGCAGTTCACGGCTCAGGCGATGGCGCTCGTTTTCCTGGACTTCCAGCAAACGGTCGGCCAGTTCCTGAGGCTGGAACTTGATGGATTTGCGCGACAGGCGATGTTGTGTCCAGACGCAGCCCGCAGCCGCCACATTGATCAGCAGCAGGCCGAGCGGCAGCTGCGCTGACAATCCATAGGTCAACAGACTGCCCAGAGCCGAACCTGTACACAGCAGAAGTGTGAACCTGCGGGCATTTTCTCGGGAGGGAGGCCATGTGGTGATTGACTTGAGGCTGGCGTACATAGCGGATGGAGCCAATGGATGTTCGCTGCGGGCAGACCGGTCAGAAGGGCTGGCGGTCTCTGTCTGGAAAACTGTCATTCAGGTTGTTGATTTCAAAATGGTTCAGTGATCGATAATTGAGCGCCAAGTTCGGTGGTGACCGATCATCGAAGTCACAATGCCATTAACTGAAACAACTAACGGGCGGCATAATACCACTTAACATACCGTTGGTCGCGTTTGGCCTATATGTCCAAAGAGTCAGGAAATAGGCCATGTTGGACGAAGGTTCCATAATGGAAAGTTGAAATACCTGACCCGATAATTATCGACGCGGTCGCAAGTTTTCTTTTACACAGGAAAACCCTGATATCAGCAGAGGGTAGTCTGCATTCAGTGAGCGTAATTATTTATTGGGGGGGGGTCGCAGGCAGGCATGAATTATTCATTAGCGACATTCGACTGCGAAAGCTGACCGGCTCAAACGGCCCAAGGCGTGCCCGATTACGCTTGCCGTTCCGACCAGGCTACGAGGGTCAGGGACTTGCCAGTGTGCGGCAATTGAAAGTGGGTCTGGCCGACCTGGCAGGCAAAGGCTTCGATCAGCGACGCCTGCTCGCTTTCATCCAAGCCCAATTGGCCGGTACTTGGGTCAACCAGTTCCAGTTGCCAGGCCATCAGGGTGAAGCAGTCTTTCAGTGCTTCCAGGGCCTGCGCATGCAGATCCACATGATCCTGAACCTGGGTGAGCAGGCCATGCAGGTGCAGGGAAAATTCGGATATCGCCTCAAGTTCCAGGGCATCGGCCTTGTTTGCCAATTTGAGGAGAGTACTGAGCATGCAGTCAATCGCGTCCCTGTCATTGCTGATCAGCTGCAAGTGACTGAGGCATTCTTCAGACTTGGCCAGGAGCGTTTCAGCCTCGACGAGAAATTCGGGGAACCGCTGCGCCCAGTCACTACGGTCGTTCGGCATGCTTATCTCCACCACGTCATGTCTGATGAGGGAATGCCGTGTGTGTCGACGATCGTGAACCGTCGCGAGACCGCGCCCCGGTGTGCATTGGCACAGACCTGGGGTTTCAAGAGGATGTGTTTCCACTGAACTGCGATCGCACACAATAGCCTGACTCCGTTCATGCAATGAGAATGGCGTCACATTAATGGCTATTGGATATCGCGAACATCAGGTTGGGCCTGATTGTCACTAGGGGATTCCCTTAGGCACGGGAACCTGTGGCGCAAATCGGGGTCGCGCCGAAGAGAATGTAGCAGATGATTTCACCGAGCCAGTAAAGCATGATGTTAATGTGACATCAATGCTTGTGCATGGCATTTTGTTGGTGATTTGTGACGGGATCAAGATCCGCCAGATTCAGCCGATAACCCCCAATAGTGAATTCATCAGAACAAGCCCAGGAGTCATTGATGGCCGGCATTCTCGACACGGTAGACCAACGCACGCAACTGGTGGGTGAGAATCGCCTGGAAATTCTCATGTTTCGACTGGCCGGACGCCAATTGTTCGCGATCAACGTGTTCAAGGTTCAGGAAGTCCTGCAACTGCCGAAGCTGACCCTGATGCCCCAGCGTCACCCGTTTGTCTGCGGTGTGGTCAACCTGCGTGGCCAGACGCTGCCAGTGATCGACCTGTCCCAGGCGATCGGCATGCGCCCGCTGGTGCCGGGCCCGAACAGCACGATCATCGTTACCGAGTACAACCGTTCGGTGCAGGCGTTCCTCGTCGGTGGCGTGGATCGCATCGTCAACATGAACTGGGAAGCCATTCTGCCGCCACCGACCAGTGCCGGTCGCCAGCATTACCTGACAGCCATCAGTAAGGTCGACGATCAACTGGTGGAAATCATCGACGTCGAGAAAGTCCTCGCCGAAATCGTGCCGTACAACGCCAAGGTCTCCCGCGACAAACTGGACGATCCGGTGCTGGAACGCGCCCGTGGCCGCGAAGTGTTGCTGGTGGACGACTCCAACGTGGCGCTCTCGCAATTGCGCGACACCCTCGGCCAGTTGGGCGTGAAGATGCACATCGCCAGCGACGGCCTTAAAGCCCTGAACATGCTCAAGGCCTGGGCGGACACCGGGGTGAACATGACCGACAAACTGCTGATGGTGTTCACCGACGCCGAAATGCCGGAGATGGACGGCTATCGCCTGACCACCGAAATCCGCAACGACCCGCGCCTGCGTGGCCTGTATGTGGTGCTGCACACTTCGCTGTCCGGCAGCTTCAACGATTCGATGGTGAAGAAGGTCGGGTGCGACAATTTCCTCTCCAAGTTCCAGCCGGACAAATTGGTCGACGTGGTGCGCCAGCGTCTGATGCTCGACGAAGTACCGGCCTGATCAACCTGTCGAGGCTGACCTCGCGTCAGCCTTTGATTCGCTGACAAAGCTCGTATAGGGTGGCGTTTTTGACCCACCAGGGAGCTGGCCATGCTGCGTCTGAGCGCGCTTTATCGTTACCCGTTGAAATCCGCCAAGGGCGAGGTCCTGCAAGGGATCGGCCTGGACAAACTGGGGCTTGAGGGCGACCGACGCTGGATGCTGGTGGACGAGGCCAGCGGACGGTTCCTGACCCAGCGTGCCGAAGCGAAAATGAGCCAGCTCTCGGCGCTGTGGAACGCCAGCGGTGGCCTGACGCTCAGCGCGCCGGGGCACTCGGCAATCGATGTCGCCTTGCCTGGCAGCGACGACGACCTGCGTGGCGTGACCATCTGGCGCGATACCTTGCGCGTACCGGATGCCGGTGAAGAGGCGGCCCGTTGGGTCAGCGATTTCATCGGCAAACCGACGCGCCTGGTGCAAGTGCCGCTTGAACGCGCTCGTACGACTCAGGCCGGGTACGGCAACGACGACGATCAAGTGGCGTTCGCCGACGGCTTTCCACTGTTGCTGATTGGTGAGGCATCACTGCAACACCTGTCGCAGGAAGTCGGGCGCCCTCTGGAAATGCTGCGGTTCCGGCCGAATCTGGTGATCGAAGGCAGTGATGCTTACGCCGAGGATGGCTGGAAGCGGATTCGGATCGGCGATGTCGAGTTCCGCGTGGTCAAGTCCTGCTCGCGGTGCATTCTCACCACGATCGATCCGCAGACCGGTGAGCGCAGCGCTGACCGCGAGCCGCTGGCAACCTTACAGAAGACCCGCGCCCAGGCCGACGGCGCGATGTTTGGCCAGAACCTGGTCAATGACAGCAATGGCCGGCTTGAAATCGGCATGCCGGTGGAAATCCTCGAATAACCGCTCCTGAAACGAAAAATGCCCGTGTCCTTGGACACGGGCATTTTTCATGACCGCAGGAAACCGGGGTTTCAGCCGCGGTATTCGCACAGGTAGGCGGTGTCGACGGCGACTTTCAGCTGGAACTTGCTGTTGGCTGGCACGTTGAACTGGCTACCGGCAGCGAAAGTTTCCCAGTCGCTGCTGTCCGGCAGTTTGACGGTCAGTGCGCCCGAAACCACGTGCATGATTTCACGCTGGCTGGTGCCGAATTCGTATTCGCCCGGGGCCATGACGCCGATGGTCGCAGGGCCTTCAGCAGTGCCAAAAGCGATCGACTTGACGGTGCCGTCGAAGTACTCGTTGACTTTAAACATGGGCGATTCCTCTCGAAAAGGGCTTAAAAAGGTCGGCCAGTATGCACAAGGCTTCTGGCGCCGTCACCTGCGCTAGAGCGGCAGCACCAACGGCAATAATCGGGCGGTATTGCGCGCATCTTCCAGCGCCCGGTGCTGTTGACCGTTGAACTGCATGCCCGCCAGTTGCAACGCGCCATTGAGGCCCAGCGGCCGTTCGAGGCGTCGGGCCTTGGCAAAGCGCTGTTTCAGATTCATGTGCGGCACCCGGCTCAGGGCGCTGTCGAGTTGCAGTCGCTGCCATTCCTGAAGCAACTGCTTGCGATCGTAATCGCCCCAGCTGGCCCAGCCTTCAAGGCGTGTCTGGTGCTGACCGAGCCAGCGTTCGAACGCCGGCCACACTTCACTCAACGGCTGCGCTGCGTCGATGTTGGCCTGGGTGATGTGCGTGAGTTCGCGGCAAAACGGCGTCAACAAGGGGCGCCGCGTCGGTTTGACGAAGCGCTGAAAGTGATCCTGCTCGCGACCCGCGCGATCCACCAGGGTCGCGCCGATCTCGATGATCTCCATCTCCGTAACCGGCCAGCCACCCTCATCGGTGGTGGCTTCCAGATCTATGACCAGCCAATGGGGCATCGCAGGGTTCCTGATTTCCGCGTCCTGATTATTCAGAGCGTAGCCAAACCTTGCGAATGCGCGCGGCGACTACTCGACCTGCAACAGAACCTGACGATTTTTCACCTGATCGCCGACCTTGACCTGCACCCGCTTGAGCACGCCGTCGATGCCGGCCTTGAGCGGGTGCTCCATTTTCATCGCCTCCAGCACCACCAGCAGCTGGCCCTTGCTGACCGGGCTGCCTTCGCTGACGAGCACATCGATGATGGCGCCATCCATCGGGGCTTTCAACGTGCCGGAACTGACGCTGGTCTGACTGTCGATCACCGCATGAGTTCGATCCACCAGGTGCAGGCTGCCGGGGTGGGTGAACAGCCAGAGCTGCTCATCACACAGGCGATAAGCGTGGCGCTGGCGCAGGCCATCGACCTCCAGCGTCACGGCCCCGGCGGTGTGCTCGATCAGTTTGAGTTCGATAACGCGTTCCGCAACCTGCACTTCAAACGTGTTGTCCGGGCTGGCGCGCAGTTGCACGTTCCAGTCGCAGGCGTCGAGACCGATGCGATAGAGCAACGGCGCACCGGCGTTGTTGCGCCATCCGGACAACGGGGCGCGGTGTTGCTGGGCGGCGGCCTGGTAAAACAGCAGCGCCGCGATGGCCAGTTCTTCGGCACTGGGCGAATAGGCGTGCAGGCAATCGTGATCGGCGAAATGTTGAGGGATGAAGCCAGTACCGAACTCGCCGCTGATGAATTGCGGATGCTGCAACAGGCAGGCGAGCAACCGCTGATTGCTTTGCACGCCCAGCAAAACGCTGTCCTGCACCGCGCACAGCAGTTTGCGCCGAGCCTCTTCACGGGTAGCGCCGTGGGCGATCAGTTTGCCGAGCATCGGGTCGTAGAACGGTGAGATCGACTGCCCTTCGATCAGGCCGTGATCAATCCGTGAACCGCGATCCAGTGCCGGCGCCCAGGCTTCGACACGCCCGGTCTGCGGAAGAAAACCCTGGGCCGGATCTTCGGCGTAGAGGCGCACTTCCATGGCGTGGCCATCGAGTTTCACCTGCGCCTGGGTCAGCGGCAGCGGCTGACCTTCGGCGACCGACAGTTGCCATGCCACCAGATCCAGCCCGGTAATCAGTTCAGTCACCGGGTGCTCGACCTGCAACCGGGTGTTCATTTCCAGAAAGTAGAACCGGCCATCGGTATCAAGCAAAAACTCCACGGTGCCGGCACCTACGTAGTTCACCGCACGCCCGGCCTTGAGTGCCGCTTCGCCCATCGCCTGGCGCAATTCTGCGGTCATCACCGGGCAGGGCGCTTCTTCGATGACTTTCTGATGGCGGCGCTGAATCGAACAGTCGCGCTCACCGAGGTAGATCAGGTTGCCGTGGTGATCGCCGAACAGCTGCACTTCGACATGGCGCGGCTCGATCAGCGCCTGTTCGAGGATCAGTTCATCGCTGCCGAAACCGTTCAAGGCTTCGGAGCGCGCCGTGCGCAATTGCGCCGGCAATTCTTCGGCGCTGTGCACCAGCCGCATGCCGCGCCCGCCACCGCCGGCGCTGGCCTTGATCATCAATGGATAACCGATGCGTTCAGCTTCGCGTGTCAGGGTTGCGTCGTCCTGCTCGGCACCTTGATAGCCGGCGATACATGGCACACCGGCGGCGAGCATGGCGATTTTCGATTGGCGTTTGCTGCCCATCAGTTCGATGGCTTCGACGCTGGGGCCGATGAAGGTCAGGCCGGCCTGTTTGCAGGCACGGGCGAATTCGGCATTTTCCGAGAGAAAACCGTAGCCGGGATGGATCGCGTCGGCGCCGCTGCGGCGGGCGGCGTCGAGGATGGCCGGGATGTTCAGGTAGGACTGCTGCACCGGCGCCGGGCCGATGTTCACCGCTTGATCGGCCATCTGCACGTGCAGTGCATCGGCGTCCGCGTCGCTGAAAACCGCGACCGTGCGATAACCGAGGGCCTGCGCGGTGCGCTGGATGCGGCAGGCGATTTCACCGCGGTTGGCGATCAGGATTTTATGGATGACGGGCATGGTGGTTTTTCCTGAATGTTGGCGGTGGATTGAAGGGCCTCATCGCGGGCAAGCCCGCTCCCACAGGATTCAGTGGTGCTCACAAAAACTGTGGGAGATTCTATGTTGCAGGGGAACCCTGCAACCTTAAATTGGGTTGGTATTCGCTCTGATTTTTCATGAGGGCGAATGCCACCCGGCAAAGCTTACGGGCGAGGATGACCAAAGCCTGAGTTCTGGCTAGACCTCTTGCCAGATAGGATTCATAGAACGGTTTCCAAACAGGGGACCGACAAGCTGCCATAGCTGCATTGTGTGCAAGACGCCGTAATTCTCCGTCACCTTTTTTGCTCAAGTGGCGAGGACTGTGTTTCTTGCCTGAGTCCTTTGCCTTCAAATCCATTCCCAGAAAGGCGATGAACGCATCGGCGCTGGCGAACTCACCTCGCATATACGTAGTTGCCAAGCCCGTTGCCGTGAGTTCACCCATCCCTTCAATCGCTTTGCAGCGTCTGACGTAATAACTTCGACCAGCCTCTTGCCTGACTTTGAGGAGAAATTCGTGAATGGCCTGATCAAGCTGTTTGAAATGCTCCAACCCAGGGGCCAAAAGATCTTCAAGGAGGGGTTCGTTTGACCAGCTCAGCATCGTGGCGTTAGAGAGAAAGGGCGGGACGAGAAGTCTCCCACGGTACGTACTGGCTAGAATCGGAAGCAAGCTTTTAGTCCCTCCCACCCCTTCAAGTGTAAACATACAAGCGAGCTTGCTCGCGATGAGGGTGTGTCAGTGACTAATAATCCGACTGATACTCCGCCATCGCGAGCATGCTCGCTCCCACAGTAATTTGAGGCTAAACCACGATACCCAGCGGCGGCTGACTGACATCAGCCACCAGGTAATCAACCAGTTCCGTCAACGGCAACGGCTTGCTGATCAGGTAACCCTGCACCTGATCGCAGCCGAACCCGCGCAACAGATCCAGTTGCTCCCGGGTTTCCACCCCTTCGGCCACCACTTCCAGATGCAGGTTGTGCGCGAGGTTGATCATCGCGTGCACCAGTTTGCGGTTCTCTTCGCGTTGCTCCATGCCGCCGACGAAGCTCTTGTCGATCTTCAGCAAGGTGATCGGCAGGCTGTTGAGGTGCACGAACGATGAGAATCCGGTGCCGAAATCATCCAGCGAAAATCGCACGCCGAGACGACCCAGGGCGTCCATGGTCTGCTTGACCAGATCACTGCGGCGCATCACGGCGGTTTCGGTGAGTTCGAATTCCAGCCACTGCGCCTCGACCCCGCGCTCGGCGATCAGACGACTGAGCGTCGGCAGCAACTGGCTGTCCTGAAACTGGCGGAACGACAGGTTGATCGCCATGTGCAGCGCCGGCAGACCGCGCTCGCGCAGGGCCTGCATGTCGCGCAGGGCCCGGGAAATCACCCAGTAACCCAGCGGAACGATCAGGCCGCTCTGCTCGGCCAGCGGCACGAATTCACTGGGTGGCAGCAGACCGCGCTCACTGTGGCGCCAGCGCACCAGCGCTTCGAGACCGACGATCTGACCGTCCTGCAGGTTCAGACGCGGCTGGTAATGCAACTCCAGCTCATCGCGACGCAAGGCCCGGCGCAGCTCGCTTTCGAGGTCGGCCATGCTCCGCGCGTTGCGGTTGATTCGCTCGTTGAAGATATGAAAGGTGCAGCCCTGAGTGCTCTTGGCTTGCTGCATGGCGATGTGCGCGTGCCACATCAACGGATCGGCGCCGCCCTGGGCCCGGGCATGGGCGATGCCGAGGCTGGAGCCAATCAACAGGCTTTCGCCATCGACCCAGTAAGGTTCAGCCAGCGCTTCGGTGATGCGCTCGGCCATCCATTCGGCCCGTTGCGGGGCGCGGCGGGTGTCGATCAGCAGGGCGAATTCGTCACTGCCCAGGCGCGCCAGTTGATCGCCGACTTCCAGCTGACTTTTCAGCCGCGCCACCACTTGCAGGATCAGGCGATCACCGGCCTGATGGCCGAGGGCGTCATTGGCGTGGCGGAAGTTGTCGAGATCGAGGTGCCCGAGGGCGAGGCCGCGACCGTCGTTTTCCGCCAGACGGGCCGTGAGCAGGGTCTGGAAGCCTTGACGGTTGGCGATGCCGGTCAGCGGGTCCTGTTCGGCCAGGCGTTGCAAGGTGTTTTCCAGCACGCCGCGTTCGCGCACATGCCGCAGGCAGCGTCGAAGCATGTCGGTATCGAGGGCATCAAGTACCAGCCAGTCACTGACGCCGTCGGGCGCAGTCGCCGGCTCGTGTTCCAGAAGCAATACCGTCGGCAGGCTGCAACGGCCGGGGGCCGGCTGCAACGCGGGAACGGTCAATAACACCGCGTGGCGGTTGTCTTCGAACAGACTGCTGACCGACTCCCAGCTCGGCGCGCTGATCAGCACCGCCGCGCTCCCCAACGGAGCCAGACACTCGCGCAATAACGCTGTCCACGCTGGCTCTTCGGCCAGTAGCAGCAAACGCAAGGGTTCGACAGGCGTAGTCAAGCTGACTCCCTAGACTCTGCAATGATGTGGGCGGCGGGCATTATGCCGTTGCGGCAACCAATGACCAAACGACAACGGAAAGCAAAACGTTATTTTGTGTCACGAATGAGAACATTAGCCGCAAAATCACCGCGCATCCTGCGTGAAAGTAACAAAACCGGCAAATTTGAATCGCGTGCTGCGTCACAAGTCGGAGAGAGCAGCACAAATCGCTGAGCCTGTTAAAATGCCGGCCCATTTCGTCAACGACTCCCGAATTTTCGTATGTCCCGACTCAATCCCCGGCAGCAAGAAGCCGTGAACTACGTCGGCGGCCCTCTATTGGTGCTCGCCGGTGCTGGCTCCGGCAAGACCAGTGTGATCACGCGCAAGATCGCGCACTTGATCCAGAACTGCGGCATCCGTGCCCAGTACATCGTCGCCATGACCTTCACCAACAAGGCCGCGCGCGAAATGAAAGAGCGGGTCGGCACCCTGCTGCGTCCAGGTGAAGGACGCGGGCTGACGGTCTGCACCTTCCACAACCTTGGCCTGAACATCATCCGCAAGGAACATGAACGACTGGGCTACAAACCCGGTTTCTCGATCTTCGACGAAACCGACGTCAAGTCGCTGATGACCGACATCATGCAGAAGGAATACGCAGGCGACGACGGCGTCGACGAGATCAAGAACATGATCGGCGCCTGGAAAAACGACCTGATTCTGCCGGCCCAGGCCCTGGAAAACGCCCGCAACCCCAAGGAACAGACCGCCGCCATCGTCTACACCCACTACCAGCGCACGCTCAAGGCGTTCAACGCGGTGGACTTCGATGACCTGATCCTGCTGCCGGTGAAGCTCTTCGAAGAGCACGCCGACATCCTCGAAAAGTGGCAGAACAAGGTGCGTTACCTGCTGGTCGACGAATACCAGGACACCAACGCCAGCCAGTACCTGCTGGTGAAAATGCTCATTGGCAAGCGCAACCAGTTCACCGTGGTAGGCGACGACGACCAGTCGATCTACGCCTGGCGCGGCGCGCGGCCGGAAAACCTGATGCTGCTCAAGGACGACTATCCGTCCCTGAAAGTGGTGATGCTCGAGCAGAACTACCGCTCCACCAGCCGCATCCTGCGCTGCGCCAACGTGCTGATCTCGAACAACCCGCACGAATTCGAAAAACAGCTGTGGAGTGAGATGGGCCATGGCGACGAGATCCGCGTGATCCGCTGCCGCAACGAGGACGCCGAAGCCGAGCGCGTGGCCATGGAAATCCTCAGCCTGCATTTGCGCACCGACCGCCCGTACAGCGATTTCGCAATCCTCTATCGCGGCAACTACCAGGCCAAGCTGATCGAGCTGAAACTGCAACACCATCAGGTGCCGTACCGCCTGAGCGGCGGCAACAGCTTCTTCGGCCGTCAGGAAGTGAAAGACCTGATGGCCTACTTCCGCCTGATCGTGAACCCGGACGACGACAACGCCTTCCTGCGCGTGATCAACGTGCCGCGCCGGGAAATCGGCTCGACGACCCTGGAAAAACTCGGCAACTACGCCACCGAACGCAAGATCTCGATGTACGCCGCCACCGACGAGCTCGGCCTGGGCGAACATCTGGACAGCCGTTTCACCGATCGCCTGTCGCGCTTCAAGCGCTTCATGGACAAGGTGCGTGAGCAGTGCGCCGGCGAAGACCCGATCTCCGCCCTGCGCAGCATGGTCATGGACATCGACTACGAGAACTGGCTGCGCACCAACAGTTCCAGCGACAAGGCTGCGGACTACCGGATGAGCAACGTCTGGTTCCTGATCGAAGCCTTGAAGAACACCCTGGAAAAAGACGAAGACGGCGAAATGACCGTCGAGGACGCCATCGGCAAACTGGTTCTGCGTGACATGCTGGAACGTCAGCAGGAAGAGGAAGAAGGCGCCGAAGGCGTGCAGATGATGACCCTGCATGCGTCCAAGGGCCTGGAATTCCCTTACGTGTTCATCATGGGCATGGAAGAGGAAATCCTCCCGCACCGCTCCAGCATCGAAGCCGACACCATCGAAGAAGAACGCCGCCTGGCCTACGTGGGCATTACCCGCGCGCGCCAGACCCTGGCATTCACCTTCGCCGCCAAGCGCAAACAGTACGGCGAGATCATCGACTGCGCGCCAAGCCGCTTCCTCGATGAACTGCCGCCGGACGACCTGGCCTGGGAAGGCAACGACGACACACCGACCGAAGTCAAAGCCGTGCGGGGCAACAGCGCATTGGCTGATATACGCGCGATGTTAAAGCGCTAGAATTGACCACTTTTTACTAGACCTTCGACGCACAAAGCGTCAAATGAGGACAGCTTCATGGAAGCATTGCACCAGAAAATCCGCGAACAAGGCATTGTGCTTTCCGACCAGGTCCTGAAGGTCGACGCCTTCCTGAACCACCAGATCGACCCGGCCCTGATGAAGCTGATCGGCGACGAATTCGCCACGCTGTTCAAGGATTCGGGCATCACCAAGATCGTCACCATCGAAGCGTCGGGCATTGCCCCGGCGATCATGACCGGCCTGAACCTCGGCGTGCCGGTGATCTTCGCCCGCAAGCAACAGTCCCTGACCCTGACTGAAAACCTGCTGTCGGCGACCGTCTACTCGTTCACCAAGAAGACCGAAAGCACCGTGGCCATCTCTCCGCGCCACCTGACCAGCAGCGACCGCGTGCTGATCATCGACGACTTCCTGGCCAACGGTAAGGCGTCCCAGGCGCTGATCTCGATCATCAAACAGGCCGGCGCCACCGTCGCGGGCCTGGGCATCGTGATCGAGAAGTCGTTCCAGGGCGGCCGTGCGGAACTGGATTCGCAGGGTTACCGCGTCGAGTCGCTGGCTCGCGTGAAGTCGCTGAAGGATGGCGTGGTTACGTTCATCGAGTAATCGCTGATAGGCGCAAACACACTGCAATACCTGTGGGAGCTGGCTTGCCAGCGATGGGGCCATATCCTTCAACATCCTAGTTGAGTGATACACCGCCATCGCGGGCAAGCCCGCTCCCACAGGTTTTTTTGTTGTTTGTTATTGCGCGGTGGCCTTCAGGCCGGTGAGGAGCAACCGCTGAAACAGGTCTTCCTTCAGACCTTCGGGATCAGTGAGCTGCATGCGCGCCAGATGCTCGGGATACAGCGAAGCCTCAGGAGCATCCAGCGCTGCCTTGCCCAACTCCAGAATCTCCGTCAGCTTGAACTTGCTCTTGAGCCAGTTCAGCGCCCGCAACAGATCCTTCTCGACCTCAGTGAAGTCGCAGCCCAGCGGATACTCCGGAAACAGATTCGGATGCCGCGCGGCAATCGCCTGCAAGCGTTGCGGGGTGTTGTCGGTAAAGCGCGGATCGAGACGGAAATCCTTCGGCAGCTTGCCGACTTTCTGCGCCTGTTCGATCAGGCCCTGCTGGAAGCGTGAATCGCTGATATTGAGCAACGCCTCGATCACCACCGCATCCGACTTGCCGCGCAGATCGGCGATGCCGTACTCGGTGACCACGATATCGCGCAGGTGCCGTGGAATCGTGCAATGGCCGTATTCCCAGACAATGTTCGAGCTGACATCGCCGCCGGATTCGCGCCAGCTGCGCAGCAGCAGGATGGAGCGCGCATCGTGCAGCGCATGCCCCTGGGCAACGAAGTTGTACTGCCCGCCGACGCCGCTGAGCACCCGCCCGTCTTCCAGTTGATCCGCCACTCCGGCGCCCAGCAGGGTCATGGTGAACACAGTGTTGATGAACCGCGCATCCAGACGCTGCAGGCGTTTGAGCTCTTCCTGGCCGTACAGCTCGTTGATATAGCTGATGCGGGTCATGTTGAATTCGAGGCGTTTGCTCAGCGGTAACTCGCGCAAGCGTTCGTAGAAACTGCGCGGCCCGAGGAAGAAGCCGCCATGCACTGAAATGCCGTCGATTTGCGACGCCTCGTCGAGGATTCCGGCGTTGGCCTGCTCCTGAGTCTGTACATCCGGGTAAACCTTGCGCCGGATGATCCCGGCCTCGGCCAGCACCAGCAGACCGTTGACGAACATTTCGCTGCAACCGTACAGGCCTTTGGCGAAGGGCTCGATGCCGCCCTCGCGTTCGATCAACTGCGCCCACTGGCTGAGGTTCACATCGGCCAGCAAGGCCTGGTAACCGGCGTTGTCGGCCTGCCGCGCCAGCAATGCGGCGGTCAGCGCGTCGCCCATCGAACCGATGCCGATCTGCAAGGTGCCGCCATCGCGTACCAACGTACTGGCGTGCAATCCGATGAAGTGATCCTGAAACCCGACAGGCATGTTCGGCGTGGAAAACAGTGTGCTGCTGTCCTTCTCGTCGATCAGCAGGTCGAAGGTATCGATGTCGACTTCGGCGTCGCCCGGCATGTACGGCAACTCGGTGTGCACCTGGCCGACCAGCAGAATGGTCTCCCCCGCCGCCCGACGTTTGGCGATCATCGGGAACAGGTCGAGGGTGATGTCAGGGTTGCAACTGAGGCTCAGACGATCCGGGTGTTCGCTGCTGCTGGCAAGCAACTGCGCCACCAGGTTCAGGCCGGCGGCGTTGATGTCGCGGGCGGCGTGGCTGTAGTTGCTGCTGACGTAATCCTGCTGGGCCGGCGCGCTGTTGAGCAGGCTGCCCGGCTGCATGAAGAATTGCTCGATGCGGATGTTGGACGGCAGGCTGTCGCGGTGCAGGTCGGCAAGGAATTCCAGCTCCGGGTAATTACCGAACACCCGCTCGACGAAGGGCTCGATGAAGCGCTTCTGCAAACCGTCGCCCAGCGTCGGGCGGCCGAGGCACAGGGCGGTGTAGATCGTCAGTTGCCGTTCGGGCAATCCGGCGACCCGCCGGTACAGCGCGTTGACGAAGGGATTGGGTTTGCCCAGCCCCAGCGGCAGGCCCATGTGGATGTGCGCCGGCAACCGCGCCAGCACGTCGTCCACAGCCTGTTCGATCGAACACAACTGCACCATCTGAAGCCTCCTGCCCGTTCCGTGAATAGAGGTACGACCGAGATTGCCGGTTGTTTGCTGCAATGAACAGCCTCAGACCTGAACCGCGGGCACAAAAAAACCGTCCGAAGACGGTTTTTTTCGTCAGAAGCGCGGCTTATTTCAGGCCGGACATCTTCTGGATGGCGCCCTTCAGCTCTTCATCGGAGCAGTCGGCACAGGTGCCTTTCGGCGGCATGGAATTGATGCCGGTGATGGCCTTGGCCAGGATGCCGTCGAGGCCGCCCTGGTGATCGGCGCGCTCTTTCCAGGCTGCGGTGTCACCGATTTTCGGCGCGCCCAACAGGCCGGAGCCGTGGCAAGCGTTGCAATGTTTGGCAATCACTTCGTCCGGCGTCTTGGCGCCGCCACCGCCGCCTGCCGAAGCAGCGACTTCCATCCCCTTGCACTCTTGCCCTTGAACACACACCTGGCCGACCGGCTCAAGGCGTTTGGCAATGTCGTCATTCGTCGCAGCTTGAGCGCTGACAGCCCAGAGGGCCAGTACGGTTGCTGGTGCAGCCAGCATTTTCATAATTAGGTTCACGCGTTCACCCTCAATGGTGGCTATTCACGCCTGCGGCCACGGTTCGCAGGCGGGCGCAAGTATAGCGGTTAGCCCGCTTCACTGAAACAACCCCAAAGTCGAAGGGGTTATATCGCGCTGTGGAAAAACGTTTCGGGTGCCTTCGCCGGTATGGCCTGGCGCCTCTTTGTTTAAAAATTCGCCGGCGTGGCTGCGCTGATTAGTCGCGCCGGTGCATCGAACGGATTACGGAAACGATGCGGCTTGGTACTTTCAAAGTAGTAGCTGTCGCCGGCTTCGAGGATAAAAGTTTCAAGGCCCACCACCAGCTCCAGGCGCCCTTCCACCAGAATCCCGGTTTCCTCGCCTTCGTGGGTGAGCATTTCCTCGCCGGTATCCGCGCCCGGCGGGTAGATTTCATTGAGGAACGCGATGGCCCGGCTCGGGTGCGCGCGGCCGACCAGTTTCATGGTCACGGCGCCGTCGGAAATGTCGATCAGCTCGTTGGCCTTGTAGACGATCTGGGTCGGTTTTTCCTGCAGGATCTCTTCGGAAAAGAACTCGACCATGGACATGGGAATCCCGCCAAGAACTTTCCTCAGCGAACTGATCGAAGGGCTGACGCTGTTCTTTTCGATCATCGAAATGGTGCTGTTGGTGACGCCCGCGCGCTTGGCGAGTTCACGCTGGGAAAGCCCTTTGAGCTTGCGGATCGATTGCAGTCGTTCACCGACGTCCAAGGCTGGAGCCTCCTGATGTTGTAGAAATATTGAGCGTTATCATGGCGACAGCGTTCAGTATTTACAACACTTGGGCCCCGCTTGCGCTTCAACCCTCGGAATAGAGCCTTGGCACCCGTCGCAGGTTGCAGAAGATCTGGTACGGAATGGTGTCCGCCCACTTCGCCACGTCGCTGGCGAGGATATTCTTGCCCCACAACTCGACGGTCGAACCGAGGCCAGCTTGCGGCACGTCGGTCAGGTCGATGCACAGCATGTCCATCGACACCCGGCCAAGAATGCGGCTGCGCTGGCCGGCCACCAGCACCGGGGTGCCGGTCGGTGCCTGACGCGGGTAACCGTCGGCATAACCCATGGCAACCACGCCGATGCGCATCGGTTTGTCGGTGATGAATTTCGCACCGTAACCCACCGGTTCGCCAGGCGGCAGTTCGCGCACGCTGATGACTTTCGACTCCAGGGTCATCACCGGTTGCAGGCGCTCGGCCACAGCGTTGGCTTCTTCGAACGGGGTGGCGCCGTACAGCATGATGCCCGGGCGCACCCAGTCGCTGTGAATCTGCGGCCAGCCCAGCACCGCCGGCGAATTGCGCAGGCTGACTTCGGCCGCCAGGCCCTGACGCGCAGCTTCGAACACTGCAACCTGATCGGCGCTGCTCTGCTCGTGCAACTCATCGGCCCGGGCGAAGTGACTCATCAGCACGACTTTCGCCACTTTGCCGCTGGCCAGCAAACGCTGGTAAGCCGCTGGGTAATCCTTCGGATGCAGGCCGACCCGGTGCATGCCCGAATCGAGCTTCAGCCACACGGTGATCGGTTTGCTCAACGTCGCCTGCTCGATCGCTTCGAGCTGCCACAGCGAATGCACCACGCACCAGAAGTCGTGCTCGACGATCAGCGCCAGCTCATCGGCCTCGAAAAAGCCTTCGAGCAACAGCACCGGCGCAAGAATCCCGGCGGCACGCAGCTCCAGGGCTTCTTCGATGCATGCCACCGCGAAGCCGTCCGCTTCAGCCTCCAGCGCCTGGGCGCAACGCACTGCGCCATGGCCGTAGGCATCGGCCTTGATCACCGCCAGTGCCTTGGCACCGGTGACTTCACGGGCGATACGGTAGTTGTGACGCAGGGCTTGAAGGTCGATCAGGGCACGGGCAGGACGCATGGCAGCAGACTTCTTGGCGGTCATGGGAATAAAAACCGGCGCTGGCTGACGGCGTGAACCGCCAACAGCACCGGGAGAGGGATCTTTACAACGGGTTACGGCAACGCGGCGACGATGGAGATTTCGACCAGGATGCTCGGCTTGGCCATCTTCGCTTCAACCGTGGCACGGGCCGGGGCGGCGCCTTTGGGCAGCCATTGATCCCACACCGAATTCATGCCGGCAAAGTGCGCCTCGATGTCGTTCAGGTAGATCGTCGCCGACAGCAGGTGCTGTTTGTCGGTACCGGCCAGATCAAGCAAACGCTCGATGTTGGCGAGGACGTCGCGGGTCTGCTGTTCGACACCGGCGTTGAAGTCATCGCCGACCTGCCCGGACAGATACACCGTACCGTTGTGGCTGACGATCTGACTCATGCGCTCATTGGTGAGCTGGCGCTGGATTGCCATGCTTTGCGGACTCCTGGGTGGTGTTGCCATAACGGGAAATATCGAGGCCTTCGGCGCTGATCTGCGGCTTTTTCTTCGCCATCAGGTCAGCCAGCAAGCGACCGGAGCCGCACGCCATGGTCCAGCCGAGGGTGCCGTGACCGGTGTTCAGGAACAGGTTCTTGAACGGGGTGGCGCCGACGATCGGCGTGCCATCCGGGGTAGTTGGACGCAGGCCAGTCCAGAAACTCGCTTCGGCCAGATTGCCGCCCTGAGGATAAAGGTCGTTGACGATCATCTCCAGGGTTTCGCGCCGACGCGGGTTCAGCGACAGATCAAAACCGGCGATCTCCGCCATGCCGCCAACGCGGATGCGGTTGTCGAAACGGGTGATCGCAACCTTGTAGGTCTCGTCAAGAATGGTCGAAGTCGGAGCCATCGCCGGGTTGGTGATCGGCACGGTCAGCGAGTAGCCCTTCAACGGATACACCGGGGCCTTGATGCCCAGCGGCTTGAGCAGCTGCGGGGAGTAGCTGCCGAGGGCCAGCACGTAGCGGTCAGCGGTTTCCAGCTTGCCGTCGATCCACACGCCGTTGATGCGGTCACCGGCGAAGTCGAGGCGCTGGATGTCTTGACCGAAACGGAATTCCACACCGAGTTTGGTGGCCATTTCAGCGAGGCGGGTGGTGAAGATCTGGCAGTCGCCGGTCTGGTCGTTTGGCAGGCGCAGGGCACCGGCAAGGATGTCGGTGACACCGGCCAGCGCCGGTTCGACGCGGGCAATGCCGGCGCGGTCGAGCACTTCGAACGGCACGCCGGATTCTTTCAGTACGGCGATGTCCTTGGCGGCGTTATCCAGTTGTGCCTGGGTGCGGAACAACTGCGTGGTGCCAAGGCTGCGGCCCTCGTAGGCGATGCCGGTCTCGGCGCGCAATTCGTCGAGGCAGTCGCGGCTGTACTCGGACAGGCGCACCATGCGCTCCTTGTTCACCGCGTAACGGTTGGCGGTGCAGTTGCGCAGCATCTGCGCCATCCACAGGTACTGGTCGATGTCGGCGGTGGCCTTGATTGCCAGCGGCGCGTGGCGTTGCAGCAGCCACTTGATGGCTTTGAGGGGTACGCCCGGCGCAGCCCACGGCGAGGCGTAGCCCGGCGAGACCTGGCCGGCGTTGGCGAAACTGGTCTCCATGGCCGCGGCGGGCTGCCGGTCGACCACCACCACTTCAAACCCGGCACGGGCCAGATAGTAAGCACTGGCGGTACCGATGACGCCGCTACCCAAGACCATAACGCGCATTTTTGTATCCCTCATCGCGGCGTGCCGCGCATGTGTGTTGTCAGAGCAATGATGCGCGCAGTGTAAAAAAGATTTGCCAGTGCTTTTCACTGTATAAGCGCCTATATTTGGCGACAATTCTCGGCAAAAACCCTTTTCACGGAGGCGCATCCCCTATGCGTACCAACACTCAGACCAAACGTGAGCTGGACAAGATCGACCGCAACATCTTGCGGATCCTGCAGGCGGACGGACGGATTTCATTCACCGAACTAGGCGAAAAGGTCGGACTCTCCACCACGCCGTGTACCGAGCGGGTGCGGCGCCTGGAGCGCGAGGGGATCATCATGGGCTACAACGCCCGCCTCAATCCCCAGCATTTGAAGGGTAGTCTGCTGGTGTTCGTCGAGATCAGCCTCGACTACAAATCCGGCGATACTTTCGAAGAGTTCCGACGCGCGGTGCTGAAATTGCCCCATGTGCTGGAATGCCATCTGGTTTCAGGGGATTTCGACTATCTGGTGAAGGCGCGGATTTCCGAGATGGCCTCGTACCGCAAGCTGCTGGGCGACATCCTGCTCAAGCTGCCGCACGTGCGCGAATCCAAGAGCTACATCGTGATGGAAGAAGTGAAAGAGAGCCTGAGCCTGCCGATTCCGGACTGAGCTCAGACCAGCACCTGCCGGTTTTCGGCCATGTACTCGAACACCTGCTTCTCGACCCGTGGATGAATCAGCTCCACCGGGCGCCGGCCGTTGGGGCACGGCAAGGTTTGGGTAGTGCCGAACAACCGGCAGATCAGCGGCCGCTCGTCATACACCGTGCAGCCATTTGGCCCCAGATGCACACAGTTGAGTTCTTCCATGGCCCCGTCCTGCTCGGCGCGGGTCTTGCGCGGCAGGCGGGACATTTCTTCGGGTGAGGTGGTCACCGGCCCGCAGCAGTCATGGCAGCCCGGCACGCATTCGAACGTGGGAATCTGCTGACGCAGGGTGCGGATTTTCTGACTGTTGCAGCTCATTGCAGCGGTAACCGGAGCGAAATAGGCGGCAATTGTGCCGCAAAAGCCGTGATCCAGACACCACGGGCCGACCAATGTTGCCCGTCCTCGTGCCTGCGGCTTATGCTCCGTCAAATTTTCTCGACACCCGCTCAGGATGACGCCCATGAATGCCCGCGCCCACGCCTCCGCGAGCCAACCCCACGTTGCCTCTTACTACGCCGCCAGCAGCCTGCCGCAACCCGACCATCCGGTGCTGCAAGGTGAACTGATCGCCGACGTGTGCGTGGTCGGCGGCGGTTTCTCCGGGCTGAACACCGCGCTGGAGCTGGCGGAGCGCGGCTTGAGCGTGGTGTTGCTGGAAGCGCACCGGATCGGCTGGGGCGCCAGCGGTCGCAACGGCGGGCAACTGATTCGCGGGGTCGGTCACGGCCTCGATCAGTTCTCCAACGTGATCGGCACCGACGGCGTGCGTCAGATGAAGCTCATGGGCCTGGAAGCGGTGGAAATCGTCCGCCAGCGCGTCGAGAAATTTCAGATCCCCTGCGACCTGACCTGGGGTTACTGCGACCTCGCCAACAAACCTTCCGACCTTGAAGGTTTTGCCGAAGACGCCGAAGAGCTGCGCAGCCTCGGTTACAGCTACGAAACCCGCCTGCTGCAAGCGAACGAGATGCACACCGTAGTCGGCTCCAAACGCTATGTCGGCGGTCTGATCGATATGGGCTCAGGGCACCTGCACCCACTGAACCTGGCACTCGGCGAAGCCGCAGCGGCCCAACGACTCGGGGTGAAGCTGTTCGAGCAATCGGCGGTCACTCGCATCGACTACGGCCCGGAAGTCCGGGTGCATACAGCGCAAGGTTCGGTGCGGGCGAAGACCCTGGTGCTGGGCTGCAATGCCTATCTCAACAATCTGAATCCGCAACTCAGCGGCAAGGTACTGCCGGCCGGCAGCTACATCATCGCCACCGAACCGCTGAGCGAAGAACAGGCCCACGCCCTGCTGCCACAGAACATGGCGGTCTGCGATCAGCGGGTGGCGCTCGATTACTACAGGCTCTCGGCCGACCGTCGCCTGCTGTTCGGCGGCGCCTGCCATTACTCGGGGCGCGATCCGAAGGACATCGGCGCGTACATGCGGCCGAAGATGCTTGAAGTGTTCCCGCAGCTCGCGTCAGCGAAGATCGATTATCAGTGGGGCGGGATGATCGGCATCGGTGCCAACCGTCTGCCGCAGATTGGCCGGCTCGCCGATCAGCCGAACGTGTATTACGCCCAGGCCTATTCCGGCCACGGCGTGAATGCCACACACCTGGCAGGCAAGCTGTTGGCCGAAGCCATCAGCGGCCAGCACAGCGGCGGCTTCGACCTGTTCGCCAAGGTGCCACACATCACCTTCCCCGGCGGCAAGCATCTGCGCTCGCCGCTGTTGGCGTTGGGGATGTTGTGGCATCGCCTTAAAGAGTTGGTCTGAGATCGTTCCCACGCTCTGCGTGGGAATGCATCCAGTGACGCTCTGCGTCACAGCGGACGCGGAGCGTCCGGGGCGGCGTTCCCACGCAGAGCGTGGGAACGATCCCTCTAAATCCGCCAGAACGGCTTCACCCCCTCCTCCAGCGCCTGCTCGCGGGTTAGCCCGATGTCCTTGAGCTGTTCCGGCGTCAGTCGCAGCAACGCCTTGCGCGTATGCAGACGATGCCAGAACAGGTCCCAGCGACTCAGGCCGGACGGTGCGTTGCACATGCTCTCGTTGCGCGCATTGTCCTGTTGCCCTGCCTCCAGTTCCTGACTGTGTAATGTCAGCCGCACATCGCTCAAGCCGCTCATTTTCGCTGCTCCTGTTTACTTGGGTAGCCAGAGATTCCATGATGCGCGGGCGAGCAAAAGCATTACAGATTCAACACATCTGTATTATTTCCATACAGATTTGCTGTCTCTGCGACTGAATTGTCGATTTACGCCGCATCTGTACTGGTTTAACGAATCATCTGCATCGAGGCAGTGTCATGACGCTCTATGTGAATCTCGCCGAACTGCTCGGCACCCGCATCGAACAAGGCTTCTACCGCCCAGGTGACCGACTGCCGTCAGTGCGTGCCCTGAGCGTCGAACACGGGGTCAGCCTGAGCACGGTGCAGCAGGCCTATCGGATGCTGGAAGACAGCGGCCTGGCCACGCCGAAACCCAAGTCCGGGTACTTCGTGCCGGTCGGTCGCGAGTTGCCGGAACTGCCGGCGGTGGGGCGTCCGGCGCAGCGGCCGGTGGAAATTTCCCAGTGGGATCAGGTGCTGGAACTGATTCGCGCCGTGCCGCGCAAGGACGTGGTGCAGCTCGGTCGCGGCATGCCGGACATCTCGTCACCCACGATGAAACCGCTGCTGCGTGGGCTGGCCCGTATCAGCCGCCGTCAGGACATGCCCGGTCTGTATTACGACAATATCCACGGCACCCTCGAACTGCGCGAACAGATCGCCCGGCTGATGCTTGATTCCGGCTGCCAGTTGAGTGCCAGCGATCTGGTGGTCACCACCGGTTGCCACGAAGCCCTGTCCACCAGCATCCACGCGATCTGCGAGCCCGGCGACATCGTCGCGGTGGACTCGCCAAGCTTTCACGGCGCCATGCAGACCCTCAAGGGGCTGGGCATGAAAGCCCTGGAAATCCCCACCGATCCGCTCACCGGGATCAGCCTTGAAGCGCTGGAACTGGCGCTGGAGCAATGGCCGATCAAGGTCATCCAGCTCACCCCCAACTGCAACAACCCGCTTGGCTACATCATGCCGGAGTCGCGCAAGCGCGCCCTGCTCAACCTGGCCCAGCGCTTCGACGTGGCGATCATCGAGGACGATGTGTATGGCGAACTGGCCTACACCTACCCACGTCCGCGCACGATCAAATCCTTCGACGAAGACGGCCGTGTGCTGCTGTGCAGTTCGTTCTCCAAGACCCTGGCGCCGGGCCTGCGCATTGGCTGGGTCGCGCCCGGCCGCTATCTCGAGCGGGTGCTGCACATGAAATACATCAGCACTGGCTCCACGGCACCGCAACCGCAGATCGCCATCGCCGAATTTCTCAAGGCCGGGCACTTCGAACCGCATTTGCGGCGGATGCGCACGCAATACCAGCGCAATCGCGACGTGATGATCGATTGGGTGACCCGTTATTTCCCGGCCGGCACCCGCGCCAGCCGCCCGCAGGGCAGCTTCATGCTCTGGGTCGAACTGCCGGAAGGTTTCGATACGCTGAAACTGAATCGTGCGCTGCACGATCAGGGCGTACAGATTGCCGTCGGCAGCATCTTTTCCGCCTCGGGCAAATACCGCAATTGCCTGCGCATGAACTACGCGGCCAAACCCACAGCACTGATCGAAGAAGCGGTGCGCAAGGTCGGCGCGGCGGCGATCAAGCTGTTGGCCGAGGCCGATTAATCCACCATAAAGGCGCCCTGACCTTCAAACCGCACCGGATCGACGGGGCGGCTTGAGGCGTCATCGACCCGCGCATCCAGCTCCAGCTCCACTTCCAGCAGACTGCCCTGGATACCGGCGTCCGCCCGCCATGGAACAACGTGGATGCCCGGTCGCAGAAAATCACCTTCGACCGGTTGGCCGCTGTCCAGGCGCCAGTGCACCGCCGCACCGTCGACACGAGCAGCCACGATACGCAGTTGCAACGTGCCCGCCGCCCAACGGAAACGTTGCGGATCGGCGGGGGGCGCGACAAATGCCCAGCGCATCAAGCGCACGTCGGGACAGTGCACCCGCAAGTGCACGCTGCGCAAACCAAAGCCCGGGCCCCGACCATCAAGCGCCTTGCGTTGCAGCAGGTCGGCGCGCGTTGCGCTACCCAGGTTCACGCTCGTGGGCGACAGACTCGACTGACACGTCTCGGCGCTGAACGCCTGTTGAAATACCAGACACGGCAACACGATCCAAACCGGCAGAAATTTCATCAGATGCACTCGTTCAGGACAGCTCGGCCGGAGCGCAGGTGGCATCGACCCGCTCGATGAGCGCGCTGTCTTCAGGGGATTCGGGAAGCGGGAAACGCAATACGCACCGCGTGTTGTCAGGGAGCTGCACATGCAGGCGCTGACCCGCTTTTGCGTCGGGCAGAAAAATCGTTCCGGCGTCCTGGACCGTCGTCAGGTAGCGCCCCTGTTCATCGTGAACGCTCAGTCCCTTGGCCAGCCATTGCCGGTCGACGGTCATCGCATTCAGCAACAATCGCCGGACAGTGACGAGCGAGAAGTCCAGATGCTGCACCGAACCACGGGCGGGCTGCACTTCCTTCACTCCGTCGAGCACTTCAACGTTGCGCGACAGGCTGAGCGGGTCGACTTCCAGCCGTGCCGTCGACCAGGCCGGCAGGCTCGCCGCGACTGCGTGGCCCGAGCCATCGGTCCAGACCGGCCCTTGAGGCGTGTTCAGTTTCACGCCCGATCGATCACCGGCCTTGAGTACGCCGAAAGTGTCGCGCAGGGGATAGGGCGACAACGTTGCGCCATCGCGATGCAATGCCACACCACCGCGCAGCCCCACGTCGTAATCGGTCGCGCCGGATCGCTGGCCGACGCCAACGTCCAGGCTGGTGTAGCGCGGCAGCGCAGTGAAACGTACTCCGTAACCGGCCGCCGTCTCATCGCGGTATTCGGCGTTGGCGTTGTAGGCCAGGTTTTCACTCAGTACATCGCTGACAGCCACGCCCCGGCGCACGCCGGATCGATCATCACGGCGCAAATAGCCGCGCAGTCTTCGCTGGCCACCCAGCGCCATTCCCAGCGTCAGGTAAGCGGAGTTGCCCAGGCGATCAGATGCCGTGTCGCCGATGGCACGTTCCAGGTTCAACGACAGGCTGATGCGCTCAGGCAACGTACGCGACCAGGACAGGCCTAGACGCGACTGCGACGGCTCACCCTGAGTCGAATATCGCGACCAGGTCGCTCCAAACGCGCCCCATTGATCCACCGAACCGGTGAGAGAAAACACCAGGTGATCGCGACCGGGAGACTCAGCCCGGTGAAGCGCCTGATTCCAGCCGGTGTCTGACAGCGTGCGAAAATTCCGACTCTGGCGCACCGCAACCAGACTCGTCGACAGCTGCCCGGACAGCGGCGCACTCAGCGTCAGCTGCGTCTGGCTGCCTCCCGCGCCACTGGAGCGGTCATCGGACAGCACCTGCTTCACGCCCAGTGCGTAGCCGCCGGCCCATTGTCGTTGCAGGCCCCAGCCTGTCGACAGGTAGTCGGTTGCCGCGAGCACACCGGCGGTCAGTCGGGTGGCCTGCCCCCAATCCCAATCCTTGCTGAACGCCGTGAAAGAAGGCGTTTGTCGGTCGTCCGAGCCCAGCCGTCGCACCGTGCCCAGCGCGAAGTTGAACCCGCTCGGCCCGGCCCATTGCGCTTCGTGGAGACTGGCCGCCGGCACGCGCAAGCGGCGCGCCTGGCCATCCTGTTCGTGGACGGTCACGTCCAGATCAATCTGGTTGCTCAGCAATGGCAGCGCTCGCAGCGTGAACGGTCCACTCGGCACCATGGTGGTGTAGATCATCACGCCGTTCTGCCGGACTTCGATGCGGGCCGGCGAATACGCGACACCCTCCACCTGCCCCCGCGCACCGTCCTGCGCCGTTCGCAACTGGGCGAACGCCGCTTCCGGCAGGATCTGCACACCGTTGAATGGTTCACCGGCAAACAAGGTCGACGCGAGATTCAATTGCCCGACCTGCAGACTGACTTCGGCGTCTTCCAGGGTTCGCGCACCGTAGGCATACAGGTGCTCGAACCGCGAGTTGCCGGAGGTCGACGTGTAAGACTGCCGACTGCGCAATACCCAATCCCCGGCGTTCACGCCGACCTCTGAGCCCAGGCTTTGAAACCTGTCGTGTTGGCCTTCGTGCTGACTGCCGACCATCAACGCGTCGTAGTTGAAAACGCCGGCCATTCCGCCATGAGCGAAGTTGTTGGGCGCACGTTCCGGCAGCATCAGACGGTCGGTCGGTACCAGCAGATCAATCCGTTCGCGTCCCGGATCCAGATGCGCGACCGCTTCGGGAAATCCCTCCACCAACGTCGTGCACTGCTCCGGTCGCAACTTGGCCATCGAGGGTGGCGGGTGTACTCCGGCAGCATTCAGCCATTGGGGTTGCAGGCACAGTTCTCCGCGCTCGTTGAACGACACCCGCACACGGCCTCTGGCCTGTCCGTTGACCTCAAGCGCCACGGAATGCTCGCCTTGGGCGAAGCGCGGCGCCTCACGAAAGTACACCGCCAGCGCTGGGTCGATGCCGCGATCCCTCAACACTTGAGCGTCGAACTCCAGTGACTCGGCCGCCAGCACGGTGCCGTTGACCGCCAGCAGCAACACGCCCCAACGAACGCAGACCTTCATCAGCGGGTAACCGGTGCATCGTAATGGTCGACCGCAAAGCCGTAGGTGGTGGCCGGAAAAATCCTCACTGCCATCGTCTGAGCCGAGGCGTGCAAGGGGAAATCGGCGTGCAGTCGCTCGCCGGGCAAGATGTAGGTCTTCGGCAGGTTAACCGAGCGGGTGCCCGGCAGAGGCAAAATGGTTTTCGCCAGCCGAACCACATAGGGGCTCGGATTGACGACCTGCACACCAGCGGCATCTATTGACCAGGTCAGCCGTTTCCAGGGCTCGCGCTCCACCGGCAATCCGGCGGGGCGCAGAATCACCGGCAGGTTCTGACGGACACCGAGGGTGACCCGCGCTCCGGCGGCGTCACTGGTCGGCTGGATCCCCTCGAAGATCACCCGCTTCAGGCGTTCAGTCTTCAACGGTTGCTGACTTTGCAGAATGAATCGCACTTGCTGAATGCCGTCCGGTTCGACACGAGCGATGGGCGGGGTAAAGACCAGCAGTACATCGTCGCTGTCCTCGATATTCTCGACGGTGGTGTGCAGCAATGCGGGGCGCGTATCGGTATTGCGCACATTCATGACCGCTTCACCCATACCCTCCTCCACCAACAGTATCGGCGTCTGCGGAACCATTCCGGCGGCGTGGGCCAGCGGCACTGAAAGCCATGCGAACAGGCACAGCGCTGCAGTCTTGAGAGCAGACTTGAAAGAAATGAGCATCGGGATAATCCGTGAAATCCTGGATGCGGCCCGACAAATGCCGGACCGCGCTCGCGTGTGCCAGCCGGTCCCGGTGCCTGAGAGACACCGGGACGCTGTCATCAGAGGTAGAACATGTCGAACGTCACGGAGCCGTCCAGCGGGATTTCGTTGGCAATCGGCAGGGCGTTGCTTGGGCCGATGATCGGCAGCAGCTGCATCGGGAAACCGTGATGACGAGCCGCAACCGGACCGGTCGCAGCGCTGGCGCCCCACGAGTACAGTTGCGGCGCATTGCTGACCAGCGTGCTGGTCGGCACACGCCATGCCGGGGCCGCCAGCGTCCGGGTCAGCAGCGTCTGGGCATTGCCGTCGGTCTCCGGAATGCCATGGCGCAAGGCGAAACCACCAATAGGCGTACCGTTGATTTCACCCAGCCCGAAAAACAGTGCCGGATCACTCTGACCGGCACCATCACTGATGCCGGGCAACTTGGTGCCGGCCCGGTTGTCACGCACCGACACTTCCACGGGGGCCGGTGCGTCGCAATTGATGTGCAGGGACACATCGCGACCGCCCAACAGGGTCTGTGTGGTCGTATTCAACGTCGCCGCCGAAATCTTGCGCAGATCCACCGTGCCGCCACCGGCAAAGGCCGGAATGCAGGAGGTCGGAATAATGGTGCCGATGACATTCAGGTCAACGCTTTCTGCCATTGCCATTGTTGGCAGCAGCGCCGCCGCCAGTACTGCAAGACGGTATGTCTTTTTCATAAGCCGTAATCTTCCATTTGATTGACAGTTCAATCCCTACAAACCTGGTATGTAAGTAAGCGGGCTGATGATTGCGGCTTATGAGAGATAAATCTGTAGGAAACGGGAACGCTTAAACAGCGAAATCACGACTGGTTTAATAGGCACTTTGAGCCTGGTGGCGGGGTCCTACGCTGCCGTGGCCGGATGCTTTGAACCGCCATGTCTACAGGGCCCGAGTTTCAGTGCGCCTGAAAGCCCACAGCCATGAACCAGGCAGCCGCTCTGTCAGAGATCGGAAGGCCTGACGGTTAAGCCGATAACGGGCGGCGTGCGCCGTGCCATACTCCTGACCTCGCCCACACCCGGAACGACCCGACTTGAGCTCCAGACACTTCCTGCCGCCTGCACTGATGTCCGCCCTGCTGCTCACCGGGTGCGCTTCGCTTGATGTTCCGCGTGACCCGAGCCAGGCACTGCCGGCGTCCGACTCCGCGTTCGGCCGTTCGATCCTGGCCCAGGCGGCGCCCTACAAGGGCCAGTCCGGCTTTCGCCTGCTGTCCAACAGCACCGAAGCCTTCACCGCCCGCGCCGAGCTGATTCGCAACGCTCAACGCAGCCTCGACTTGCAGTACTACATCGTCCATGACGGCATCAGCACGCGAATGCTGGTGGAAGAAGTGCTGAAGGCGGCCGATCGTGGCGTGCGGGTGCGGATCCTGCTGGACGACACCACCAGTGACGGCCTCGATCTGATCATCGCCACCCTGGCGGCACATCCGCAGATCCAGATCCGCCTGTTCAATCCGCTGCACCTGGGGCGCAGCACCGGCGTGACCCGGGCGGCCGGGCGGCTGTTCAATCTGTCGCTGCAACACCGGCGGATGCACAACAAGTTGTGGCTGGCGGACAACAGCGCGGCCATCGTCGGCGGACGCAATCTGGGTGACGAGTACTTCGATGCCGAGCCCAACCTGAACTTCACCGATATCGACATGCTCAGTGTCGGGCCGGTCGCCGAGCAGCTCGGACACAGTTTCGACCAGTACTGGAACAGCGCCCTGAGCAAGCCGATCGACGAGTTCCTCTCCAGCAAACCCACGGCCAAAGACCTGCAGAACACCCGCACGCGCCTGGAAGAATCCCTGGAGGAAACCCGCAAACAGAATCACGCGCTGTATCAGCAGTTGATGACCTACCGCACCAACCCGCGCATGGACATCTGGCGCAAGGAGCTGATCTGGGCCTGGAACCAGGCACTGTGGGACGCGCCGAGCAAGGTGCTGGCCAAGGGCGAACCCGATCCGCAACTGCTGCTGACGACCCAACTGGCGCCGGAGCTCACTGGCGTCAACAAAGAACTGATGATGATTTCTGCCTACTTCGTGCCGGGACAGCCGGGGCTGGTCTACCTGACCGGCCGCGCCGATGCGGGCGTGTCGGTAAGCCTGCTGACCAACTCGCTGGAAGCCACCGACGTGCCGGCGGTGCACGGCGGTTATGCGCCGTATCGCAAGGCGCTGCTGGAGCATGGCGTGAAGCTCTACGAACTGCGGCGCCAGCCTGGGGATAATTACGGCAGCGGCCCGCACCTGTTTTACAGCAAGTCCTATCGCGGCTCGGATTCGAGCCTGCACAGCAAGGCGATGATCTTCGACGGGAAGAAATCGTTCATCGGCTCGTTCAATTTCGACCCGCGCTCGGTGCTGTGGAACACCGAAGTCGGGGTGCTGGTGGACAGCCCGGAACTGGCTGCCCATGTTCGGGAGCTGGCCTTGCAGGGCATGGCACCGGCGTTGAGTTACGAGGCGAAATTGCAGGATGGAAAAGTCGTCTGGGTTACCGAAGACAACGGCCAGATGCACACATTGACCAAGGAGCCCGGCAGTTGGTGGCGGCGCTTTAATGCGTGGTTCAGCACTACGGTGGGACTGGAGCGGATGCTGTAGCAACCCGCTCCGGCCGGCTTATCAAGCGGGCTCCGGCACCTTGCCGAACGCCCCTTGCCGCGACAGCAGTATCACCAGCCCGAACGCCCCGGCCGCCATCAGCCACGGCAACGCATGCCCGCTGATCCACTGACTGCCCGCCCCCGCCATCAACGGCCCGATCAGACAACCGACGCCCCACAGCTGCGCGACATGCGCGTTGGCGCGCACCAGCGCATCGTCGCGGTAGCGCTCGCCAATCAAAATCAGCGACAGGGTGAACAGGCCACCCGCACTGGCGCCGAACAGCACCCACAGCGGCCAGATCAGCAAGGTGTCGAGCAGCATCGGAATCGCCAGACTCGACAACATCAATACCACGGCGCAACCGGTAAACAGGGTTCGCCGTGACAGATAATCGGCCAGCGCACCGATGGGCAATTGCAGCAGCGCATCGCCCACCACCACGGTGCTGACCATCGCCAGCGCAATCTCCGCAGTGAACCCCTGTTGCAGGCAATACACCGGCAACAGGGTCAGGATCATTGCTTCGAACGCGGCGAACAGCGACACCGCCCAGGCGATGGCCGGCAGCTCGCGAGCGAAGCCCCACAGATCCCCGAAGGTCACGCTGCTGGCCTCACTGCTCGGCGCGCCACTGCGGCCCAACAGCAGAAACGGCGAAGCGATCAGCAGACCGACACCCACCCAGAAGCCGTAATCGTGATCGGTGCCAAGCGCACCCAGCAGTAATGGACCAGACAGTTGGCTCAACGCATAACTGCTGCCATACAGTGCCACCAGTCGTCCGCGCCAGTGCTCGACCACCAGTTGATTGATCCAGCTCTCGCCGAGGATGAACACGATGGTCAGAACCACGCCGATCATCAGCCGCAATACCAGCCAGATCGGGTAACTCGGCAGCAGCGCCAGCAGGCCGATGGACAGCGCCCCGGCCCACAGGCACAGGCGCATCAGGTTCGCCGTACCGAAACGCGCGGCCAGATGACTGGAAATCTTCGCCCCCAGCAACACGCCAATGGCCGGCATTGCCGCCATCACGCCAATGGCGAACGAGCCGTAACCCCAACCCTCCAGGCGCAATGACACCAGCGGCATGCTGACACCAAGGGCCAGGCCGACACTCAAGACAGACGCCAACACGGCGAAATACGTCGCCCAACGCATGTTCCACGCTCCTGTGGATAATTTTTATGTGCACCACAAAACACTGTGGGAGATTCTATGTTGCAGGGGAACCCTGCAACCTTAAATTGGGTTGGTATTCGCTCTGATTTTTCATGAGGGCGAATGCCACCCGGCAAAGCTTACGGGCGAGGATGACCAAAGCCTGAGTTCTGGCTAGACCTCTTGCCAGATAGGATTCATAGAACGGTTTCCAAACAGGGGACCGACAAGCTGCCATAGCTGCATTGTGTGCAAGACGCCGTAATTCTCCGTCACCTTTTTTGCTCAAGTGGCGAGGACTGTGTTTCTTGCCTGAGTCCTTTGCCTTCAAATCCATTCCCAGAAAGGCGATGAACGCATCGGCGCTGGCGAACTCACCTCGCATATACGTAGTTGCCAAGCCCGTTGCCGTGAGTTCACCAATCCCTTCAATCGCTTTGCAGCGTCTGATGTTTTCGCTAATGCCGGCCTCTTGGCTGACTTTGCGGAGTAATTCCTGAATGGCCTGATCAAGCTGTTTGAAATGCTCCAACCCATGGGCCAAAAGATCTTCAAGGAGAGGTTCGTTTGACCAGCGAGGTAAGGATTGTCATGACGAATCCTCGGAGCTAGGGTTTAAGAGCTTGTCGGGGTCTACCGTAGCGCTGGCTTGCCTCTATCGTCGGTTTTACCGATGAATTCCTTATCGGCGCTTTAGGTAGAAAGGGCGGGACGAGAAGTCTCCCACGGTCCGTACTGGCTAGAGTCGGAATCGAGCTTTTAGTCCCGCCCACCCCTTCAAGTCTAAACATACAAGCGGGCTTGCCCGCGATGAGGCCAGCAAAACCGACACACATCTTTTCTAAGCCAGCTCGGCAACCTTCGCCGCTTTCAATTCCGCTTCCCGCGCCTGCGCATCCGCCAGGCGATACAGCTCGATCGTGCCGTCCCAGTGTTCGATCAGCGCCGTGCATGACTCGACCCAATCGCCACAGTTGAGGTAATCCACCTCGCCGACCTTACGGATCTCGGCGTGGTGAATGTGCCCGCAGACCACCCCGTGCAACTCGCGCTTCACGCATTCGTGGGCGATGGCTTCTTCGAAATCGCTGATGAAACTGACCGCAGTCTTCACCTTGTGCTTGAGATAGGCCGACAGCGACCAGTAGCCGTAGCCGTATTTCGCCCGCCAGTGATTGAGCCAGCGGTTGAGGGTCAGGGTGAACTCGTAGGCCGAATCTCCGAGGAACGCCAGCCAGCGGTGGTAACGGGTGATCACGTCGAACTGGTCGCCGTGAATCACCAGCAGATGCCGGCCATCGGCGGTGACGTGTACCGCCTCGTCGACCAGCTGGATATTGCCCAGAATCAGTTTCGAATAGCGGCGCAGGAATTCGTCGTGGTTGCCGGTGACATAGATCACCTCGGTGCCGCGCTTGCTCATGGTCAGCAAACGGCGGATCACGTTGGTGTGCGCCTGCGGCCAGTACATGCCACCGCGCAGTTTCCAGCCGTCGATGATGTCGCCGACCAGGTAGATCTTGTCGGCGTGATAGCCCTTGAGAAATTGCGACAGATGCTCGGCCTGGCAATCCCGCGTGCCCAAGTGCACGTCGGAAATCCACAAGGTGCGAACCCTTTGTTTACGGCTGGGTCTGGCGAGCTCGGCGCTGGTCATGGGCAACCCTCTGCGATGTTTTCGCCACTCTGCGCGCGCCCGGTTAATCGACCATGACAGCTGTGCGTCAGTCGTGTGACAAAGGCGTCGCCCCCTGCGCCGGTGTAGACTGGCGGCTCGCCCGGAGACCACCATGCACCCGATCCTGACCCTGCGCCATTACAGCCATGACCTGATCGCCCACAGCCACGACCACGCGCAACTGGTGTTCGGCCTATCGGGCGCGCTGGATTTCGAAGTCGAAGGGCATGGCAGTCAGGTTTTGCAGCAGAGCTTCGTGGTGATTCCCGCCGGCGCGCATCACGCGTGCGGCAGTCCCAAGGGCAGCCGCTGTCTGGTGCTGGATGTGCCCGACGAACAATGGCTGGCACGCTCGCTGGGCAATCACGCCGATGCCAGCCGTCGTCTACTGGACAACGCCGCCCGTTTGTCTCTGGATGCCGGTCAAGGTCAACTGGTCAATTGGCTGGCGAACAGTCCGGTGGATGACCCGTTGATTGCGCAACAGGGCGCGGTGCTGCTGTTGGCGAGCCTGAACCATGCGCCGCCCGCCGAGATCGTCGCGCGCCGCCTGCCCTACGCGGCACTCGATGCGCACATCGAGCAGTACGCGGCCTATCCGCTGCAAGTGGCGGATCTGGCGCGCGTCGCCGGATTGTCCAGCGCCCGGTTGCATGCGCGGTTCGTCACCGAATGCGGGCAGACACCGATGGACTATATTCGCAGCCGCCGGCTGCACAAAGCCGTCACGCTGTTGCGCAACACCACGCTGCCCATCGGCGAAGTGGCCAGCCGTGTCGGCTACAACTCGCAAAGTGCGTTCTCGGCCGCCGTCCTGCGTGAATTCGGTACCTCTCCTACACAATTGCGACGCGAGGCTGACGACAAAAGTCGATAGCCTGCCGACAGACTTTTGCGTCGAGACACGCTTCAATGTGTGCCTGTAATGGTGTTTGGAAAAAGGACTGCAATGACTCCCCGTACCGCCCTCGGCGCCCTGCATATCGGCGCACTGATGTTCGGCCTGACCGGCGTTTTCGGCAAACTCGCGGCCGCAACGCCCGCCGTCATCGTGTTCGGACGCGCCGCGTTTGCCGTGCTGGCCCTGGCGTTTTTCGCCCGTTTTGCCCAGCAGGGCGGCTGGCAGAGATTGCAGGCCGTCGACTGGCGACGACTGGCCCTGAGCGGCGTGCTGCTGGCCGGGCACTGGGTGAGTTTCTTCATTGCGGTCAAGGTCGCGGGCGTCGCGATTGCGACCCTGGGTTTCGCCAGTTTCCCGGCCTTCACGGTGATCCTCGAAGGGCTGATCTTCCGCGAACGCATCCGCATCAATGAAATCGTCCTCGTGGCGCTGGTCAGTGTCGGACTGGTGCTGGTGACCCCCGCCTTCGATCTGGCCAGCGGCGCGACCACCGGCCTGCTCTGGGCGATCCTGTCCGGCCTGCTGTTTTCCCTGTTGTCCCTGACCAACCGCGCCAGCTCCGGGCGCATCCCGGCGGTGCAGGCGGCGCTGTGTCAGAACGTGGTGGTGGCGTTGTGTCTGCTGCCGGTGGCGGCGCCGCAGCTGAGCGAGGTGCGTGCCATCGACTGGTTGTGGATCGGTTTGCTCGGGGTGTTCTGCACCGGTGTTGCCCACAGTCTGTTCGTCGCCAGCCTGGCGGTGATCAAGGCGCGCACCGCCGCAGTGGTGTTCGCCATGGAGCCGGTGTACGGGATTACCGTGGCGTGGCTGCTGTTCGATGAAGATCCGACCCTGCGCATGCTGATCGGCGGCGCGCTGATCATCGTTGCCATCGTGGTGTCGAGCCGGATGTCAGGCAGCAGCGACAAGAAAACCGTCGCGGCCGAAGCCGCCTCTCACTGAGTACGGTCGTTGTGGCCGAGGTCGCGGTCAGGGTCAATCTGGTCGCGCACCCGCTGCTTGAGCACCTTGGCCTCCGGGAAACCGCCGTCGGCCTTGCGTTCCCAGATCTGCACATCGTTGCAGGTGATGTGGAATATCCCGCCGGTTCCCGGCACCAGTGACACTTTGCCAAGATCGTCGCCGAAGGTGCTGAGCAGCTCTTGCGCCAGCCACGCGGCGCGCAACAGCCACTGGCATTGCGTGCAATAAGTGATGACGATTTCCGGTTTTGTGACGGTCATGATCGCTGAAACTCCTGAGCCAGAGGGCGCCGCTATAATAGCCGGCTTTACCGCTCGCCCCGAGACTCACGATGCGTCGTCTGCTGATCTGCCTGTTGCTTGGTTTCCTACCGCTGTTCGTTCATGCCAGTGAGGCCACACGCCCGAAAGTCGGCCTGGTGCTGTCCGGCGGCGCGGCCCGTGGACTGGCGCACATCGGTGTGCTCAAGGCTCTGGAAGAGCAAGGCATCAAGATCGATGCGATTGCCGGCACCAGCATGGGCGCGGTGGTCGGCGGGCTGTATGCCTCGGGCTACAAGATCGACGAGCTGGAAAAGCTCGCCCTGACCATCGACTGGCAGCAGGCGCTGTCCGACGCCCCGCCCCGTGAAGACGTGCCGTTCCGGCGCAAGCAGGACGACCGCGACTTTCTGGTGAAACAGAAGCTGAGCTTTCGCGATGACGGCAGCCTTGGCCTGCCATTGGGCGTGATTCAGGGCCAGAACCTCGCGCTGCTGCTGGAAAGCCTGCTGGCCCACACCAGCGACACCCGGGACTTCGACAAGCTGCCGATCCCGTTCCGCGCCGTGACCACCGATATCGCCAACGGCGAAAAAGTGGTGTTCCGCAAGGGCCACCTGCCGCAGGTGATCCGCGCCAGCATGTCGATCCCGGCGGTGTTCGCCCCGGTCGAACTCGACGGCCGATTGCTGGTGGATGGCGGCATGACCGACAACATCCCTCTCGACGTAGCCCGTGAAATGGGCGTCGACGTGGCCATCGTGGTCGACATCGGCACCCCGCTGCGCAACCGCAAGCAACTGGTGACCGTGGTCGATGTGCTGAACCAGTCGATCACCCTGATGACTCGTCGCAACTCCGAAGAGCAACTGGCGACCCTGCATCCCGATGACGTGCTGATCCAGCCGCCGCTGGCGAGTTTCGGCGCCACCGACTTCGGTCGCGGCCAGGAGATGATCGACGCCGGCTACCGCGCGACCCAGGCTCTGGACGTGCGCCTCGCCCGCCTCAAACCCGCGCAATCGCAGGACGCCGAGCTCAACGCCGCCCGCGCGCCAGGCCAGCGCACACCGATCATCACCGCGATCAAGGTCGAGAACGACTCGAAAGTCGGCGATGACGTGATCCGCTATTACATCCGCCAGCACATCGGTGAACCGCTGGACCTGGGTCGCCTGCAAACCGACATGGGCACCCTGTACGGCCTCGATTACTTCGAGCAGGTGCAATACCGCGTGGTGCACAAGGGATCGGATCACACGCTGGTGATCAGCGCGCGGGGTAAACGCACCGGTACGGATTACCTGCGAGTCGGCCTCAACCTGTCGGATGACATGCGCGGCGACAGCGCCTTCAACCTCGGTGCCAGTTACCGCGTGAACGGCATCAACCGGCTCGGCGCGGAATGGCTGACCCGGGCGCAGATCGGCGATAAACAAGAGTTGTACAGCGAGTTCTATCAGCCGCTGGACGTGGGCTCTCGCTACTTTTTGGCGCCTTATGCGTCGTTTGCCGCACAGAACGTCGACTCGGTGCTGGACAACGATCCGATTGCCCAGTATCGCGTCGAGCGCTACGGCTTCGGCCTCAATGTTGGTCGGCAGATCGGCAACAGCGGTGAAGTGCGCTTCGGGGTCGGCGAGGCTTGGGGCAAGGCGGATGTGCGGATCGGCGACCAGGATCTGCCGAGCGAAAGTTTCAACGAAGGGTTCTACGCGTTGAAGTATTCCTTCGACTCGCTGGACAACGTCTACTTCCCCCACGAGGGCGAAGACATCGGCCTGACCCTGGTTCAGTTCGAACCGAGCCTGGGTTCCGACACGCGCTACCGGCAGTGGGAGTTCAAACTGGACAAGGCCATGAGCAGTGGACCTGACACGCTGATTCTCGGCGGTCGTTACGGCCGCACACTGGATGATGCCAATGTGGTGACCTCCAGTTTCCTGCTTGGCGGCGCCCGGCAATTATCCGGTTTCCGCGAGGACGCCATCTCCGGGCAGAACGTCAGTCTGATGCGGGCGGTGTATTACCGCCGCCTCACACCACGCGCCTACCTGCCGCTGGACTTCCCGTTGTACGCCGGCGCCTCGCTGGAACGTGGCCGGGCCTGGAACAACGACAACGAGTTCGACAGCGGCTACATCAACGCCGCCAGCGTGTTCATCGGCTTCGATACGCCGCTTGGGCCGCTGAACTTCAGCTATGGCCTGAACGATGCGGATGAACAGGCGGTGTACCTGAACCTCGGGCAGACCTTCTGACAGCGCTCAGCGAATCCCCGCCAACAGCGTGCGCGCTGTTTGCCTGAGGGGTTCGTCGGCTTCCTTGAGCAGTTCGTTGAGCAAGGCAATGGCGCTGTCGATATCGCCGTCATCGATACAGGTCTGGGCCTGTTCGAGTTTGCCGGCGTTGGCGGCGTCCGAGGGTTCGGCTTCCGGCGCCTGCAGCTCCAGTGGCTCCAGCGAGAGCGACGTGCCGGGATCGCCAAATTCGTTGAGAAAGTCCTCGTCCAGCGGCTGCGCTTCCGGCTCGGCGATCCATTCCAGTTCGGCGGTTTCAGCATCGTCGGGCAGGGTTTCCGGCAATTCGAAATCCTGTGGCAATACCTGCAGATCGGAACCCAGCGCCGATGGAGCCTGTTCAGGTGTGGCAGCGGGCGGGCGAGTTTCCTCAAGATCCCAACTGGAGGCCATCGAGAGCTGATCCAGGTTCAGCTCGAAATTGTCTTCGGCCACCGGCTCCACAGGCGTCGCAGGTTCGATCGGCAGCGCGGCAATCACCGGGGCCGCCGCCCCCAAAGGTACGGCGCTGGCCAGTTTCGGGTAGCGGGCGCGAATCTCCTGCAAGCGCTGATCCTCGACCCCGAGCTGGCGCAATCGACTTTCCTGCTCGTCATAGGCCGGCGTGTCGCCCTGGCGCCCCAGCACTTCAAGCAATTGCACGCCGAGGTCGATACGTTCCGGCTCCCTCTGCAACGCATCGTGCAACAGGCCGGCGGCCTCCCCCAAGCGTCCGTAGGCCAGATAGATGCCGACCGCTTCCAGCACATCGCCGTTGGCGTGTTCTTCGCGATGTTCGACAGCACTGTGAACGGCAGTCGGCTGCATCGGTTCGGCGTCATCGACCGGGGGTTCGTTTCGTACCGGCAGGAACGGCAACGGCGCAGCAGTCCCTTGCGCCTGCTGGCGTTGCCGGCGCACATAAAGCCCTGCCACCAGCAATCCCAGTACCAGCAGCAGTCCGCCAAGCAGCGGCCAGTTGAGTGAATCCTCCTGAGACTCGACCGGGGCAATGACCGGCGCAGGCGCAGGTGCCACGGGGGCGACAGGTGCCGGCCGCGCCTGTTGCACTTCAATCAGGCGGGCCTGTAAATCGCCGAGCTGTTTCTTGCCGTCAGCGATCAGCACTTCCTGGGCCTGAAGCTTCACGTTCAACTCATCGATGGTTTTTTGCAGTTGCTGGTTCTGCACAAGGCTCGCCGCCAGTTGTTCAGCCTGCGCGTCGGCGACCGGAGCCGGTGGCTGCACAGGCGCAGCAGGTTTGGCCGGCGTGGTTGCGGAAGGAGCCTCGGGGGTCGGGAATTCCGACGATTGCGCACGCGCCGTTGGCTCGTCGGTGGCGGGGACTATTCCCGGTGAGCCCGGCGGGTCGATCAGCACGGTGTATTCGCGCAGCAGATGGCCATTGGGCTGATCGAGCTGCACCAGGAAATTCAGAAAGGGTTCGTTGACCGGTTTGGTCGAAGTCACCCGGATCATGTTGCGATTGCCACGCAGGATCGGGGTGAACTTGAGGTTGTTGAGAAAGAACACGCGCTCGACGCCGGCGCGGCCAAACTCGTCCGCCGAGGCCAGACGGACCGCCAGTTCGCTTTCGCTGACGCCCCCGACATCCACCAGGGCGATGTCAGCCTTGAGCGGCTGATTGAGGGCTGAATGCACGGTGATGTCACCGAGCCCCAGCGCCAATGACGCGGTGGACCAGGTGAGAACACCGGCCACCAGCAGCGAGTTGGCGCAACGCAGTACCACGTGCCGACTTCCGAGCATGAGCATCCCTTGAATAAGCAAAACCGACTTCTATGCGTTCGCACATCCGGTACGAACACGATATTGCCCAGTAGTTCTTATAGTCTGCCCAGCGCGATCCCTCAAAAAAACGGCACGCGGTTATGCCTCAAGACTTTTCCAGGTTGGCCAGAATGTGACCGTGAACCCGCATGCAGACCTTCAGATCCGCCTCGTCGACGCCTTCGAACAATTCCTTGCGCAGTTGGGTGGCGATGGTTTCGATCTGTTCGATCAGCGGCAGGGCCGGTGCACACAGCACGATTTTTTTCGCCCGGCGGTCTTCCATTACAGACTGGCGTTGCACCAGCCCCTGGCTTTCCAGGCTGTCGAGCAGACGGGCCAGGGTCGGCCCTTCGACGCCGACGCTTTGCGCCAGCTCCCGTTGCGTCGGCGCTTCTTCGAAGCGCGCCAGATGCAGCAGTACCAGCCAGCGCGCCTGGGACAGCCCCAGACCGGCCAGCCGGCGATCCAGTTCGGCACGCCAGCCACGGGACATCTGGGCCAATTGCATGCCAAAGCGGTGTTGATCGGTTAACGGCATAAAACACTCATGATTAGACTGAAGAAATAGAGAAAAACTAATTATTAGTCAGCTAAGCATGACATTTGGCTATAGGCAAGGGGCGTCCTGTACTGAATCGTTACATCGGTATAGCGGTTGGCACAAACGCCCTCTCACATTTCAAACTCCGATTGCAGCGCAGCCCGCACGCAATACAGCACTCCTTCCGGTACGCGACCGGCAAACAGCTCGGCCACTTCTGCGACCGACGGCAACTCGCCTTCGCCGTCAAGGAACGCATCCTGGACTTCGCCCATCAGGTCTTCCGGCAAATCCAGCGCCTGTTCCAGCGACAGCTGCTGCTTGCCGATGGCTTCGGCGAGCATGGTGTAGACGTTCTTTTCCGAGCACTGCAACTGACCGGAGATCTGCAACGGCGTCATGCCGGCGCGAGCCAGGGTGATCAGTTCGTGGCGCACGTCGGCCACCACTTTCGGCGCCTCGGCCTCGCCGCCGAGCACTTCGAGGAAGGCCTCGCCGTAACGCTCCAGCTTGCGCGCACCGACGCCGCTGACCCGGGCCATGTCCGCCAGCGAGGTCGGCTGGCTGCGGAGCATTTCCAGCAGGGTCGAGTCGGGGAAGATGACGTATGGCGGCACACCGTGTTCTTCCGCCAGTTTGCGCCGCAGGGCGCGCAAGGCTTCCCACTGTTCGCGTTCTTCGCCACGCACCAGTTGACTGGCCTGGCTCTTGCTGCCGCTCTTGGCGATGACTTGCGGCTTGAGGTCGCGGCGCAGCTCCAGGCTTACTTCGCCTTTGAGCAGCGGCCGGCAAGTGTCGCTCAGGCGCAGCCCGCCGTAGCCTTCGTGATCGACATCGGCCAGGCCGCGAGCAACCAGTTGACGGAACAGCGAGCGCCATTCGCTCTCGCTCAGCGCCTTGCCGACGCCGAACACCGACAGGTGCTGATGGCCGAAGCTGCGAACCTTTTCGTTGTCCTTGCCCAGCAGCACGTCCACCAGATGGCCGACGCCGTAACGCTGGCCGGTGCGATAGATCGCCGACAGCGCCTGACGCGCAGGCTCGGTGGCGTCCCAGGTCTGCACGCCGTCGGTGCAGTTGTCGCAGTGGCCGCACGGCTCGGGCATGTCTTCGTCGAAGTACGCCAGCAGCGCCTGACGACGGCAGCGGGTTTCTTCGCAGAGCGAGAGCATGGCGTCGAGCTTGTGCTGCTCCAGCCGCTTGTGGCGCTCGTCGCCCTCGGAGTTCTGCAGCATCTGCTTGAGCATCACCACGTCTTGCAGGCCGTAGGCCATCCACGCGTCCGCCGGCAGACCGTCACGGCCGCCGCGTCCGGTTTCCT
The DNA here is from genome assembly GCF_001594225.2 of Pseudomonas glycinae. GTDB lineage: Bacteria > Pseudomonadota > Gammaproteobacteria > Pseudomonadales > Pseudomonadaceae > Aquipseudomonas > Aquipseudomonas glycinae. The sequence goes on along the minus strand of NZ_CP014205.2, from coordinate 17,697 downwards.
GGTAATAGGCTTCCAGGGATTTCGGCAGATCGAGGTGAGCGACGAAGCGCACGTTGGGTTTGTCGATGCCCATGCCGAACGCCACGGTGGCGACCATGATCAGCCCTTCCTCATTGAGGAAGCGCTTCTGGTGATAGGCACGCAGATCGTTGGGCAGACCGGCGTGGTAAGGCAGCGCCGGGAAGCCCTGTTCGGTGAGAAACGCGGCCACCTCTTCCACCTTCTTGCGCGACAGGCAGTAGACGATGCCGGCGTCGCTGCGCCGTTCGGCGAGGAACGCCAGCAATTGCTTGCGCGGCTGCTCCTTGGGCACGATGCGGTAGAAGATGTTCGGCCGGTCGAAGCTCGACAGGAAACGCTCGGCGTTCTGCAAATGCAGGCGGGTGACGATTTCTTCGCGGGTGCGTTTGTCGGCGGTGGCGGTCAGGGCGATGCGCGGCACGTCGGGGAACATTTCCGCCAACTGCCCCAGTTGCAGGTATTCCGGCCGGAAGTCATGGCCCCATTGCGACACGCAGTGCGCTTCGTCGATGGCGAACAGGGCGATGTTCAGGCCTTGCAGGAACGACAGCATGCGCGGCTGAACCAGCCGCTCCGGCGCCAGATACAGCATCTTCACTTCGCCGCGCTTGATCCGGTTGGCGAGGTCGCGCTGTTGTTCGGCGCTCAGGGTGGAGTTCAACGCGGCGGCGGCCACACCCAGCTCTTCGAGGGTGGCGACCTGATCGTCCATCAAAGCGATCAGCGGCGAAACCACCACCGCCAGGCCGTCGCGCAGCAGCGCCGGCACCTGGAAGCACAGGGACTTGCCGCCGCCGGTCGGCATCAGGACAAGGGCATCGCCGCCACTGGCCACGCGCTCAATGATTGCACCCTGCCGGCCACGGAAACTGTCGTAGCCGAAGATGTCCTTGAGGACGCGTTGAGCCTGTTCGAGCATAAAAACTCCAAAAATCCACCGAAACATCCCTGCACAGGCTGGTTCAAGACAGCCGAGGCTGCTTTAAACAAAACGTAAGCGCGCATTGCATCGCGCCGCACACAATCAGCCGCGACACCGGCAGGGATCGCAAAGCGCGGCAGTATACCCGACCCCTCTGCGGCAGAGGGCACCGCCGATAAGAAGCTTGTGCGGGCAAATCTGCCGTGCGGCTGGCTTGAGGGCTCAAGAAGGCCTAGAATTCCCGCATTGTTTATTCCCCCAAGGTAGCCCTTTAATGTCCTTCGCCGAGCAACTAACCCGCCTGCAAGTCTTCCTCGACGCCGACGAGCTGCATGAAGAGGCGCTGGACTACGTGGCCGCTCACGGTTACCTGACCGCGCTGTCGATCTGCGCCGATGTGGTGCCGGATCGTGAGTGGATCGACGCCCTGTTCGCCGAAGAGCCGCATTACAGCAGCGAAGCCCAGCGTGAAGAGATCGAAGCCACGCTGATCGGCCTCAAGGCCCACATCGCCCGCCAACTGGCGTCGGATGAAGAATTCGAGCTGCCCTGCGAGCTGGACCTGGGCGACGACCCGGACGATTCCGAACTGCGTGGCTGGTGCATCGGCTTCATGGAAGGCGTATTCCTGCGCGAAGCGGCCTGGTTCGAAACCGCCGAAGAAGAAGTCAGCGAAATGCTCCTGCCGATCATGGTCGGTTCGGGCCTGTTCGACGAACAGCCCGAGTTCGAAGACATCGCCAAGGACGCCAACCTGATGGACGACATGATCGTGCAGATCCCTGAGGCCCTGACCGCGCTGTACCTGCTGTGCCAGGCGCCCGACGAAAAACCGGCGATCCTCAAGCCTCGTCACCACTAAGATCCGGCCTATGGACAACCCCATAGGCAACCGCCCCCTGATGTTGCGCTACATCCTGCTGGCCATCGGCTGGCTGAGCGTGGCATTGGGGGTGATCGGGATTTTCCTGCCTGTTCTCCCCACGACTCCCTTCCTGCTGCTGGCAGCCGCCTGCTTCGCCCGCAGTTCCCCGCGTTTCTACCAATGGCTGGTCGAGCATCCCCGGCTCGGGCCATGGATCCGCGACTACCTCGATGGCAACGGCATACCGCTCAAGGGCAAGGTCTACGCGATCGGGCTGATGTGGGCGAGCATTCTGTTCTCGTGCTATTTGGTGCCGCTGCCATGGGCGCGGGGGTTCATGCTGACCAGTGCGGTGTTGGTGACGGTTTATATCCTCAGACAGAAAACCTTGCGCAAGCCCTGATCTCACCCTGCCCTCAGGCTTGTCAAAGCCACAAACCGCTCATCGGAAATACCCTTCGACCTGTTATTTCTGACAGTAGCCAATCCCCTCGCTTCACGCCTTAAATCAGTCCAGCCCTGAACTGCGGCTCGAATGTCCCAGTGCTCTTTCCTGCCCTGAAATCCCCTGTTCGCCGGCCTTCGCGTCCAAAGCCATAACCCCTTGACGCCAATGGCGTATCTCCTTCGGATGGAGTTGATCATGTTCACTTTCCGCCGGTCCTTGTTCCCCAATCGTAATCAACTGCTCGCCCCGTTGTCGGGATTGTTCCCACCCTACTTCGCCGACATGGTCATTCCTGTGCCGGGTGCTGATGGAGGGATCAACAGAACGGCGTATGAAGCGTTCGATAATGGGCTGTTTGCCGTTATCGACCCTTACCCGAACATGGCGATTAATGACCTGCTGGAAGTCTTCCTGAATGACAAAAAGGTCGGCGAACTCAAGGTCAAGGATGAGCACCTCAATCAGCGATGGTTCTTTTTTGTACCCAAGGACGAGCTTGTACCTGGCCTCTTCACCTGCCACTACGTTTTGACCCGGGCAGGCGAAACCGTACCCGACGACCCATCGGCCAAATTGACACTGCTGCTGGAAATCCACGACCCGGCCGGTGATGACAAGCGTCCCTTCGAACCCTGGCACTCGGAGCTGCCTATCGTCGGGCTACCGCAAGACGTCATCGATAACGGCGTCACCAAACCATGGCTTGATAGTGGGGTGCCCCTGATCATCACGCGTTATCCAAACATCGCCGTGGGCGACATCATCCTCGTGATGTGGGGCAGCGTATTTCTTCCGCCGCATATTTTGACGCAGGAAGAAGTGGATGGCACCGTAGAGATCATCGTCCTTGCCCGGCCCGAAGATATCCTGACGGCCGGTGACAGCGCTGCATTGATCATCCACTACAACATCTGCGATGTCGTTTATAACTGGAGTGTGAAGTGGTCAAAATCCACTTCCGTGCAAGTTGATGCCGGGGTATCACGCCTCGATCCGCTCATCATCAAGGAAGCGGATGACGGGAAAATCATTCTTGCCGACCTGGACGCCAACCCTGTCACCCTGCAAATACTGATCAAACCCAACGACGTCTTCACGGCCGGAGACACCCTCCTGATCACAGTGATCGGCACTCCGATTCCCGGCAGGCCACCTCAAACGTTTACCGTTGAAGTCATTGTCCGTAACCCGCCTTATATTCATGAAATCCCGGTTGCCTACGAGTTCGTGCAACTCTTCGCCCAAGGCACCCTCGACGCCTCCTATGCATTGCGCAAGCAGGATGGCAGCCCGACACTTTTTTCCAGGCGTACGTTTGCCACCGTGATCGGCAATCCATCATTACTGCCGGCACCTGCCATCAGCGAAGTGGTCGGGAACATTTTGCCCGCCCACATACAAGCGGCATCGGTGGTAATCAAATATCCCGCCATCAAAAATGGCGATTTCCTGACGGTGATCTGGCTGGGTAAAAAATCCAACGGTGATGATTACCTGCATGAAGAAGAACACACCGTATCGGGCGAAGAGCAGAAGGCAGGCGAAGTGACGATTTACGTCATGGGTGAGCACGTCAAAGCCTTGGAAAACGGCAGTCTCAAACTTCAGTACCGGGTGTTCAACGACGCTACCAGCCAATACGGCACCAGTGAGTCCGAGTTTCTGCGGGTCAACGTGGGGTCATGGCAGGCAACGCTTCCGGCCCCCAAGGTTGAAGAAGCACCGGATGACATTCTTGATCCCTCGAAAACTGACAAGCTGGTTCACGTGCGGGTCTTGCCAGTGAACTGGGTCAAGGGCGATACGCTCACCTACCACTGGATCGGGATCAACCTTTACGGCAGTACATTCGGCAGCGTGCCGATCACGTTGGCGACAGTTGGGCAACCGGTACGATTCCGGGTAGACAAGCAATACGTCTCGGCCAACATCGGCTACTACGTGACTGTGATCTATACGTTACTGCATGGAGCTACCGGGAAGTACAGCTATTCAGCGCCTCTTGAGGTGCTGATCGGCATTCCTCTGGGCAGATTACTGCCGCCTGCGGTCGTCCAGGCCCCCGATGGCACGCTGAACCCGATGCACGCCATCAATGGGGTGGACATCGATTGCAGCTACGCGTCCATGGACGCCCTGCTCGACAAACTCGGATTGAAATGGCGGGGCACGCCAGGCGCCGGGACTTCGGAAGACCTGGAGAAACCTGCCGAGGCCACCGGTACCGTAAGGTTTCACCTGCCGCCCTCCTTTGTCGGGGCCAACATCGACCGCGAGGTAGCGGTCAGTTACGACGTCCAACGCTATGGCTTGTGGACCCCATCGGAAATCCTCCCGCTGAAGGTTCTCAACTTCCAGAATCCTGAAACGGAACTGCCGCGGCCCGAGGTTCCAGAAGCAAAGGCAGGCGAACTGCTGGTAATGGAGCTCGTCGGGAACGCGAAGGTTCTGGTCAAGGCATGGCCTTTCATTGCCCTCAAGCAGTTGGTCTGGCTGTACATCGAAGGGCAGGCCAGCACGGGCGGCTATCGAATCGATCTGCTCACTGCGCATGAAGTGAACTCAACGCAGCTCACGCAAGGGTTGAATGAAACCCTGCTCAAGACAGAATTGCTGAAACTGCTTCATGGCTCCAACGCCACCGTGGTTTGCAAGGTCATTTTCGATAACAGCACGGATGAAGATGCCGCTATCGTTTTCCCGAAACTGCCGCTGGTGATCCGCCAGCACTACGAGTACGTCACGCCTGTCATCACCACCGTGAAAACGGCATTGGGTACGGTCATTCCTGAAGCGGGTCAGACCTACGACAAGCGTTTGACGATCGAAGGGACAGCCACTCGGGCCGAGAAAGTCGATGTTCAAATCGATGGGGTGTCAAAGGGTATGCCAACCGTCGATGCCAACAGCACGTGGACAATCACCGTGGACTTGATCTCAGGCCTGCACCGCGTCGTTGTTATCGCTCAATATGAGGCCGACGATAAAATCAGTGACCCGAGATCCTTCACCATCAAAGAGGCCAGGTTGCCCGGTATCACCGGCGTCAGGGACAGCAAGGGAGCAGTAGGCAACAACGGTACAACCTACGACAACCAGGTGACGGTGAGTGTCAATGCCGATCCGGGCCAAAAGGTTCAGCTCTACGACGGCGCGTCGCCCATCGGACAGCCGATTGATCTGGACGGCAACGGCAATGGCAGCACCACGTTATCGAGTCTTGGCCAGAAGACCTACTCGCTCAAGGCCAGAGCGCTTTACGGCAGCCAGCTTGAGTCACCCATTCACTTGTTTACTGTCAGGGCCCACCTCACCACCACCCTCACTTCGGTCCGGCATTCAGGCGGGGAACTGGGTAATGGTGGCAAAACAACAGACACTTCGGTAACCGTGATCGGGGCGGCAACGCCGTTGTACAGCGTGCAGATTTTTCTCAACAACGTGGGGGGGCAAATCGTACCCGTCAACGGGAGCGGTGTCTGGTCACTGACCATCGGCATTCACCTGGGCTCGAACACGGTTTACGCGAGGTCGGTTGCCAACAATCAACAGAGCGGGTCGCGCAGTTTTACCAGGGAGAATCCGTTAGCGCCGTTGAACTTCAATACCAGTCCGGTCACGTTGGGTGGCAAGACCTACATCCTTCCGGGCTACCCCAATGTTCTTCCTGCGTTCAATTCGGGTAACTCGGTGCAACATCAAGCCTCCGGTGGCCGCCCAGGTTACACCTATACCTCCAGCAATCAGGGTGTAGCGGTAGTTGACAGTTCCTCAGGGCTTGTCACCGTGCGTGGCCGGGGAACAGCCACTATCACAGCCAGAGATGCAGCCAACCAATCCAAGAGTTACAACGTGACGGTGACTGGAGTCATCCACTGCATCGGACTGGGTTCCGGAGTCTGGTCCACAGCGAACTCACATGCCGCCGCCAACGGTGCACGGCTTCCCAGCCTCGCTGAGCTTTATGAAATACACGCAGCCTATGGAGGACGATGGCCCATGGGCAATCACCACTACTGGTCAACTGACCCCAGCAACTTCTGGTGGCCATGGGCAAAGGCCAGAACCTGCAAGAATCTGGTCAACGGAGAGCAATGGGCGATAAGAATTCCATTTGATTACTCACTCATTGTGGCGCTTCGATAGAACTGGCCCTGTTCCGTAGTCTGCTGACAAGCACACGAAACATTTCTCGTCACATTGCACCCTCCGGTTTCATACCGGAGGGATTTCGGTTTGCATACTTGTCCATGAACGACCGTTGATCAGAAACAACGACTCACCTGTCAGATCTGACAGTAGCCAAATCATCCGTTTGATCGCTCAATCACTCCACCGCCCACACCCTTCGGCAGGAGTTCTCGCCATGCTCGTCCAACCGAAAAAAGCCATTGGCGCACTCGGCACGCTCGCCCTGCTCGACCCAGACATCCCCGGCGCCAAGCAGCTGCCGAACGGAGAATGGGCCATCAACCGCGCCGCCGCACTGCTCAACTTCCCTACTCTGGGCATGAAAGTGCAGATCCCGGTCTGGTCAAACAAAAGTCTGGCCGACAAGGTTGAGCTGTTGCTCAACAACCTCGTGGTCGATCAGCAAACCGTTACCCAGGATGCCGAAAAGACCCAGCGCACCACCCTGTTCGTCGCACCGGGTCGTTTTCAGAGCGGCACGTGGGATCTGGCCTATCGGGTGACGCGCTTCAACCAGGCGCCAGAACTTTTTACGCCACCGCTCAAACTCTTGGTCAAACTGGAAATCCCCGCCGGCCAGGACACCGATCCCGGACAGGGGCATTCCAACCTGCACATGGAGTTCAGTCCGCCGGAAGTTGTCCAGGACGGTGTCGACAAGGACACCGCCGAAAATGGCGTGGACGTTCTGGTCGTGGCCAAACCCGTGAGCGGCACAAACCTGCCGTACCCCGATATCGCCGTGGGCGATGTGATCATTGTGAGCTGGGGCGGCAAGCTGGTGGAGTCGAACCCGGTCACTCAGGCGCAGATCGACGACCCGCTGAATAACCCTATCGTCATCCACATCGGCAAGGACGTCATCCTCGCGGCGGGTGACTCCGGGAATGAAGGGCTGGCGGTGTCATTCACAGCGTCTGGCTACTGATCGGCGTCACTCTGACCAGATTGCTTTCCGTGGTGATTCAGGTTCGGGTCGCCTACGCCGCGACTCTGTCCGTCCCGACGCAATGCGGAAAGGTGGTAGGCGTGATCACCAGCGTCATCGTCGTCGGCCTCCTTCTTGATCGCACGGTGGCCGATCGCAGGACTGATCGAGCCGGATGGCGCTACAACACCTCGTATAACTTCGTATAATGTATGCTATACGAAGTTATTACGAAGCGCATGCAGGGCCTGACACCTACACGCTCAACACCAACGATGCGGACTTCAAAAACCTGCATGGCGGTGGCAATGGCACCGAGACGTTTACTTACACCCTGACCGATGCCGACGGCGACACCAGCACCGCCAACCTTGTGCTGCAGATTCACAACAACGACGACCCGGTGGTTATCAACGGGTTGAACGTCGAGGGCGGCGAACTCACCGTCTACGAAAAAAATCTGAGCGACGGCAGCAGCCCCGATACTCCAGCCCTGACCCAAAGCGGCACCTTCACCATCACCGCGCTGGACGGCGTCACCACGCTGACCATCGGCGGCATTGCCGTGGTCACTAACGGCGTAGCCGCAGGTTTCCCACAATCCATCGTCACCCCGTTGGGCAGCACCCTGACCATCACCGGTTTCAACGCTGCAACCGGCGTTGTCAGCTACAGCTACACCCTGGTCGACAACGAAGCGCACCCGACTGCCAACGGCGCGAATGTGCTGAACGAGCAGTTCGCCGTGACAGTAGTCGATGACAACGGCACCACCGCCAACGCCACGCTGGACGTAAATATCGTCGATGACCTGCCAAAAGGCGTGGACGACAGCAACGCCGGCACGGCCTCGGAAACCAACCTCACCTTGAACGGCAACGTCTTGACCAACGACGTGCAAGGCGCCGACCGCGTGCCTGTCGGCGAAAACGCCGGCCCGATCACGGCGGGCACTTTCACCGGGACTTACGGCACCCTGGTGCTGAACGCCAACGGCACTTACACCTACACGCTCAATACCAGCGACGCCGATTTCAAAGCCCTGCACGGCGGTGGCAACGGCACTGAAACCTTCACCTACACCATCACCGATGCCGACGGCGATACCAGCACCGCGAACCTCGTCTTGCAGATCCACAACAACGACGACCCGGTGATCATCAACGGCCTCGACGTGAATGGCGGCGAACTCACCGTCTACGAGAAAAACCTCAGCGACGGCAGCAGCCCCGATACTCCAGCGCTGACCCAAAGCGGCACATTCACCATCACCGCGCTGGACGGCGTCACCACGCTGACCATCGGTGGCATCGCCGTGGTCACCAATGGCGTGGCCGCAGGCTTCCCGCAATCGGTGACCACGCCACTGGGCAGCACGCTGACGATTACCGGCTTCAACGCGGCGACGGGCGTCGTCAGCTACAGCTACACCCTCATCGACAACGAAGCGCATCCAACCGCCAACGGCGCCAATGTGCTCAACGAGCAATTCGCCGTCACCGTAGTCGATGACAACGGCACCACCGCCAACGCCACGCTGGACGTGAACATCGTCGATGACCTGCCAAAAGGGGTGGACGACAGCAACGCCGGGACTGCTTCGGAAACCAACCTCACGCTGAGCGGCAACGTCCTGACCAACGACGTGCAGGGCGCCGACCGCGTACCGACCGGCCCGAATGCCGGCCCGATCACGGCGGGCACTTTCACCGGGACTTACGGGACATTGGTGCTGAACGCCAACGGCACTTACACCTACACGCTCAATACCAGCGACGCCGATTTCAAAGCCCTGCACGGCGGCGGCAACGGCACTGAAACCTTCACCTACACCATCACCGATGCCGACGGCGATACCAGCACCGCGAATCTGGTGCTGAACATCCACAACAACGACGATCAGGTCTACCTCAACGGCCTCGACGTCAACGGTGGCGAACTGACCGTCTACGAGAAAAACCTTAGCGACGGCACCAGCCCCAACACCCCGGCGCTGACCCAGAGCGGCACCTTCACCGTCACCGCACTCGACGGTCTGCAAACCCTGACCGTGGGCGGCATCGCCGTGATCACCAACGGTGTCGCGGCAGGCTTCCCGCAATCGGCGGTCACCCCGCTGGGCAGCACGCTGACCATCACCGGATACGACCCGGCCACGGGCGTGGTCAGCTACAGCTACACCCTGGTGGATAACGAAACCCATCCGACCGCCAACGGCGCCAACAGCATCACCGAGAACTTCAACGTGGTGGCGACCGACACCGACGGCAGCACGGCGACCGGGCAGATCAACGTCAACATCATCGATGACCTGCCGACCGCCAAACCCGACGCGACGTCGGTGCAGGAGGGCGGCACCGTCAGCGGCAACGTGCTGGACAACGACATCGGCGGCGCCGACGGCCCGGCAGCCAGTGGCGCGGTGGTGGGCGTGCGCGCCGGCTCCGACACCTCGACCTCGGCCATCGGCGGCCTCAACAGCAACATCAACGGCACCTACGGCTACCTGACCCTCGACGCCAACGGCAATGCGGTCTACCACAGCAACCCGAATGCCGTGAGCGGCCCGGGTGCGGTGGACGTGTTCGTGTACACCGTGCGCGATTCCGACGGCGATGAAAGCACCACCACCATCACCATCGACGTCTACAACAGCAAACTGTGCGCGGTCAGCGACACCGACGTCACCGTCTACGAAAAAGCCCTCGACCTGACCAAGGACGGGCAAGACCTGGCCCCTGGCACGGTCACCGGCAGCGACCCGACCAGCACCGGGGAAACCGCGTCCGGCACGCTGGTCGGTTCGGTCACCGGCGCGGTCGGTGCGATCAGCTACGCGCTGGTCGGCAGCGCCACCGGCAACTACGGGCAGATCGTGCTCAACCCCAACGGCACGTACACCTACACCCTGACCTCACCGGCCAGTACCACCCCGCACGCCGACGATGGCGCCAACACCCTGACCGAAACCTTCACCTACCAGGCCACCGATTCGCTGGGCAACGTCGTTACCAGCACCATCGTGGTCAACATCGTCGATGACGTGCCGAAGGCGATCAACGACAGCAACGCCGGCACCGCGTCGGAAACCCAGTTGACCCTCAACGGCAACGTGCTGACCAACGACGTGCAAGGCGCCGACGTGGTGGCGACCGGCCCGAATGCCGGCCCGATCACCCCCGGCACCTTCACCGGCACTTACGGCACTCTGGTGCTTAACGCCAACGGCACGTACACCTACACGCTGAACACCAACGATGCAGACTTCAAAAACCTGCACGGCGGTGGCAACGGCACCGAGACCTTCACCTACACCCTGACCGATGCCGACGGCGACACCAGCACCGCCAACCTGGTGCTGAATATCCACAACAACGACGATCCGGTGGTCCTCAACGGCCTCGACGTGTATGGCGGCGAGCTGACTGTCTATGAGAAAAACCTCAGCGACGGCACCAGTCCCAACACCCCGGCACTGACCCAGAGCGGCACCTTCACCGTCACCGCTCTTGACGGTCTGCAAACTCTGACCGTGGGCGGCATCGCCGTGATGACCAACGGCGTGGCGGCCGGCTTCCCGCAGTCGACCGTCACCCCGCTGGGCAGCACGCTGACCATCACCGGTTACAACCCGACCACCGGCGTGGTGAGTTACAGCTACACCCTGGTGGATAACGAAACCCATCCGACCGCCAACGGCGCCAACAGCATCACCGAGAACTTCAACGTGGTGGCGACGGACACCGATGGCAGCACCGCCACCGGGCAGATCAACGTCAACATCATCGACGACCTGCCGACCGCCAAGGCCGACACCGGCTCGGTGGCGGAGGGCGGCACGGTCAACATCAGCGTGCTGGGCAATGACATCAGCGGCGCGGATGGCGCGGCGATCGTGGTCGGCGTGCGCGCCGGCGGCAACACCGCGACCTCGGCCATCGGCGGCCTCAACAGCAACATCAACGGCAACTACGGCTACCTGACCCTCGATGCGGCCGGCAATGCGGTCTATCACAGCAATCCGAACTCGGTGAGCCCGCCGGGCGCCACCGACACTTTCACCTACACCATCCGCGACAGTGACGGCGACGAAAGCACCACCACCATCACCGTCAACGTCGCCGACAGCAAACTCGTGGCTTCGACCGATCAGGACGTGACCGTCTACGAGAAAGCTCTCGACCTGACCCAGGACGGACAAGACCTGGCCCCCGGCTCGGTCACCGGCAGCGACCCGAGCAACACCGGCGAAACTGCCAGCGGCACACTGGTCGGTTCGGTCAGCGGCGGCAGCGGGGCGATCACCTACACCCTGGTCGGCAGCGCCAGCGGGATTTACGGGCAGATCCAGCTCAATGCCGACGGCACCTACACCTACACCCTGACCTCGGCGCCGAAAACCATGCCGAACGCCAACGACGGGCCGAACACCCTGAGCGAAAGCTTCACCTACAGAGCCACCGATGCGCTGGGCAACAGCACCACCAGCACCATCGTGGTCAACATCGTCGACGACGTGCCCAAAGCGGTGGCGTCGGATCGTTCGGTGGCGGCGGTGGAGATCGACTCCAACATCCTCATCGTCCTCGACATCTCCGGCAGCATGGCTGACGCCTCCGGCGTACCGGGCCTGTCGCGGCTGGAACTGGCCAAGCAGGCGATCAGCGCCTTGCTCGACAAGTACGACGATCTGGGCGATGTGAAAGTGCAGCTCGTCACCTTCAGCAGCAACGCCACCGACCGCACTTCGGTGTGGGTCGATGTCGCGACGGCCAAGACCCTTCTGGCCGGCCTCAGCGCGGGCGGCGGCACCAACTACGACGCTGCCGTGGCAACCATGTACAACGCGTTCAACACCTCGGGCAAACTCACCGGGGCACAGAACGTCGGTTACTTCTTCTCCGACGGCAAACCCAACGAGGGTGACATCGGCACCGCCGACGAAGCGACGCTCAAGGCGTTCCTCGATGCCAACAACATCAAGAACTACGCGATCGGCCTGGGCAGCGGCGTGAGCAACGCCAACCTCGATCCGCTGGCGTACGACGGCATCACCCACACCAACACCAACGCGGTGGTGGTCACCGATCTCAACCAGCTCAACTCGGTGCTCTCCGGCACGGTTGAGGGCGCGCCGGTCACCGGTTCGTTGATCGGCGAGGGCGGTACGTTCGGCGCCGATGGCGGGTTCATCAAATCCATCGTGGTCGACGGCACCACCTACACCTATGACCCGAAAGCCAACGGCGGCCAGGGTTCACTGGGCGCCAGCGGCGGCGCCAACCACGGCACGTTCAACACGGTGAACAACACCCTGAGCATCGCCACCAACAACAGCGGCACCCTGGTGGTCAACCTCGACACCGGCGACTACAGCTACACCTCGCAAAAAACCACCGCCGTGGTGATCACCGAGAACATCGGCTTCACCCTCAGCGACAACGATGGCGATCTCTCCAGCTCGACGCTGACCGTGAAAGTGATCCCCAACGCGCCTCCGGTGGCGGTGGACGACCACATCATCACCAACGTGCTGTCGGGCAACATCGTGGTGCCGGGCGAGCTGTTGCTGGCCAACGACACCGACCCGAACGGCGACACCCTCAACGCCACGCCGACCTCGTTCAACACCGGCTGGATCTCAAAATCGGCGGACTTCACCGGCAGCGGCGCGATCAGCTTCACCGGCACCAATGCGAACACCGCCGCCAACCAGAACCTGGCCAACGTGCGCAATGCGTTCAGCGCCAACGCTGCGACCATGACCGCCGTGCTGGTGGTCAGCGGCTACCTCGGCGCGGTCACCAACACCAACGCCAACGATGAAGACCGCATCACCGTCAACCTGCGCCAGGGTGAAACCCTCAACCTGGACCACAACCTGGCGGCCGGTCACATCACCATGGAGTACTCGATCAACGGCGGCGCCTGGATCGCCCTATCCGACGGCCAGACCCTGACCGCGACGTCCGACGGCGTCTACCAGATCCACATCACCAACATCAGCAACACCACGGGCAACAACGTCAACGCGGCAGAGAACTACCAGTTGACCATGACCCTCAACTACGCCGGGGCCCACGACATCACCCCGGACTACCACGGCACCTACACCGCCAACGACAACCATGGCGGCAGCGACACGGCGAACGTGACCATCAGCTATCAGGACGGCCACACCCTCACCGGTACCTCGGGCGATGACGTGCTGGTGGCCGGCACCGGCGACAACATCATCAACGCCGGCGACGGCAACGATGTACTGACCGCAGGCTCCGGCAATAACGAACTGCACGGCGGAGTCGGCAACGACTTGCTCTACAGCGGCCCGGGCAACGACCTGCTCGACGGTGGCAGCGGCATCGACACCGCCAGCTACGCCCATGCCACCGCCGGGGTGACGGTCAACCTCGGCCTGCTCGGTGCGCAAAACACCATTGGCGCCGGGACAGACACCCTGACCGGTATCGAAAACCTGGTCGGCTCGAACTTCAACGACAGCCTCACCGGCGACAACAATAACAACGTGATCAACGGCGGCCTGGGCAACGACATCCTCAATGGCGGCGGGGGCGATGACCTGCTGATCGGCGGGATGGGCAACAACACCCTGACCGGCGGGCCGGGCGCCGACACCTTCCAGTGGCTCAAGGGCAACAGCGGTCACGACCTCGTTACCGACTTCACCCCCGGCACCGACAAGCTCGACCTGTCGCAACTGCTGCAAGGTGAAAACGGCACGTCGGCGTCACTGGATGACTACCTGCACTTCACCGTCACCGGCAGCGGCGCCTCGGTCATGACCAGCATCGACGTCAGTGCCATGGCCGGCGCCACGCCGAACCAGACCATCGACCTGGCCGGCGTCAACCTCGCCAGCCACTACGGCGTGACGCCGGGGGCGGGCGGTTTGATCGCCAGCGGGCATGACACGGCGACGATCATCAACGGGATGCTCAATGATCATTCGTTGAAGGTGGACACGGTCTGATCTGATCGCTGAAACGACAAAACCCGCCGTCCCGATCAAACGGGACGGCGGGTTTTTTGCGCGCGGATCGTTCCCACGTCGAGGCGTCGAACCGTCCGCGTGGGAATGCAGCCCGGGACGCTCCGCGTCCCAAAGAGCGGACGCAGAGCGTCCATTGAGGCATTCCCACGCAGAGCGTGGGAACGATCAGGCGGCGATCATGCTACGGCGGGCGCCTCAGCCTTCAACTCCAGATTATCCAGCACGCGATTCACCGCCAGCTCACCCAGCATGATCAGTTGCGCAATCCCCAACAGCACATGCCGCTGCGACCCGTCCACCAGCCCGGCGAAGTCATTGGCCATGGTCTTGGCCGAGGTCAGGGTTTCACAGGCGTCTGCCAGCAACTCTTCGCTGTCGATACCGGGCGCGATGAGGTAGCGGGTGTTGGGTTTGAGCAGCGGTTTTCGGGGGAGGAGGGGATTGAGGTAATGGTCGAGCGCACGCTCGGCGGCTTCGTGAAATTTTTTGGAATCGAGGGTTTCGTAGGGGGAAGTCGAATCGACTTCGGGCGGGTTTGGCGTTGGTTTGATCATTGTGAAGCTCCTTGAGATATGGAGCCGTCATCCATCGCTGCTAAACGAAGAGGGTGGCGGCTGAACGCGGGTTAGCAGACCAGGCTCAAGGATCCCGGCGCACCGAAGTGCCCCACGTCAGCCGCCATAACAAACACTGGCGACACCAACGTGCCTTGAAGTTAACCGGGCTGCTAAACCCGATCGCTGTTTTTCAGCGACCGCCAAACAATAGAACCCGCCCCCAAGGCGCACAAGCCGGCGGATTCTGGCGGATGCGTAGGCAAAGGCGCAAGGTGGCGTGGCTTTGCGGATATAAACTTCAACACTCTTCAACAAATGCATCCTCAGCAGGTAGAACTACCAAATCCGCCCGCCCGGTTGAAAGGGCGCGTGGGTTTCCCTGATGGGAGCAGGCAATTAAACAGGGTCACTTTCCATCCCCCGATTTTCCTTGTGTGGTGAGTATTGAGCGGCACTCTCGACAGAGCGCCGCTCGACCAGACCGGGGGGGCGGGTTCAGACCGACGTTTTTGACTGGCTCAAACGGCTGGCCATGAGCGCTTGTCCACGTGAAGCCGGGGTTGCGAGATAGGACACCGTCCCGTTGAGTGGAGGCTGTACGGTACTGCTGTCTCCACCTCCTGCGGCTTGCCCCCAGGTCACGACTCGACCGTCGGCGGTTAGCGCTGTGAAACCATGGGTATTGGCGTAGATCGCTACGACGTCGGTCAATTGCGCCGCGACCGGAGCTGTATTCCCGCCCACCGTTGCATTACCCCATGCCGCCACCGTTCCATCCTTGTACAGCACGGCAAATGCGTCGGATGTGCCCGCGATCTGAACAACATCATCCCGGGCCGCGATGGCGGCGGGCACGATACCGGCAGCATTGGTTTCGGGCCATGCAACCACATGACCGTTTTCTCGCAGCGCTGCGAAGGCGGCCCAGGTTCCGACGACTGAAAAGATATCCGTCAGGGAGGCTATCAGCGTGGGAACTGTCCCCCCTTGCGCAGCAGGGCCCCAGGCGACGACCTGTTTGGTGTCGAGCAGGGCACAGAATGAATAGTGATTGGCACAGGCAAGTTGCGTGATATTGGTCAGGCCGGCAATGGTGGCCGGTACCGCGCCACCATAGGTTGCGTGGCCCCAGGCGACTACCGTGCCGTTTGTTCTTCTCGCCGCGAAGGCATATAAACTGCCGAGAAGCTCGTCGATATCGTCGAGCGTATCTATCGGTGGAGTCACGGTTCCGCCATGGGCGGCCACGCCCCAGGCCTTGACGTGGCCTGTAGCCAGTCGTACTGCAAAGGCATATCCGGCAGGGGTTACCTCGACAGCATTGGTAATGGCCTTGACCTCGGCACTTGTCGTTCCTCCGTTAACTATTGTGCCCCAGGCATGGACGGTTCCATCACCCTTGATCCCCGCGAAAGCAGTGGTATTGCCGACAACCTGGGTGAAGCCCGTTGGATTGACTGTACTCATGTCACTGCCCTCACCTGCGGTGTTGCTCCAGGCGATGGTGGTGTTGTTGCTGCGTCGGGCTGCATAGGTACTGCGTGTGCAGCTCACTTCCACAATGTCGTTCATGGTGATGATAGTGGGCGGGATGGTACTGCCATTGGCAGGCAAACCCCAACCCGCCATATTGTTCTTGTCTCGAAGCGCGACGAACGCTGCCTGGCCGGTGACGGTGCTTTCGCTGCCATTGCCGTAGATGTTCGCTTCACTAATCGTGAAGTGGTCGTCGAGAGTACGTACCTGAAGAGGTTCCTGTGGGGAGGTATCGAGCCAGTTCTGGCCCTTGGTCCAGGTGCTGCTATTGGCGTATTTCCACTCGGCCAGGATCGGTTTGTCGGTCGTGGCATCAAATGCCATCAGCCAGCGGCTGGCTCGCGAAGCCCAATACACGCTGCGGTTGTGGCGGGCACCCATGACCTTCAGTTTGCCCGCTCCGATCACATTGCTTACGTCGTATACCGCCGGGACTGAAGGGTCATCGGTACCACCTGCCTTGCGTTTGACGGTATAAGTCAGCTCGATAGTGTTGCCATCTTCAGCAAGGATCACGCTGTGAGGCACTTTGATCGACGACAGCTCTTTGTCCGCCTCTGTGGGCTTGACCGGGTACGCAGGAAGGGTGGTAGGAGATTTTCCCGTCACGGTAACGATGACTTCGTCGTCTGCCTTCAGTCCAGCGGAGGCGTTGATGATGATTGTTGCACCAGCCGTTACGTGATCAGGATTCAATTGATCACCTTTTGCTTCCTTGAACTCGGCCGGGGCCAGTCGCTGTTGCTGTGAGGTTCCGATCGTAAATACTTTTGGATTCGAATAACTGGTCTTGCCCGATTCAAACCGAACGATGTGATAGCGGATACTCAACCGTTCACCGCGACGGGCCTCAAAATACTGCAGTACAAACGCCGCATTGAGCGGAAATTTCACGGGTTTACCGGCGCTCAGTGAGTTGAGGGATTTGCTGTCCGTAAACAGCAGCACACCTTGGTCATCGTGCAATTGCCAGTGCACCACATCCTTGGGCAGGGTCGGATTGTTGACCGGGTTGGGGCAGGTGACTTCGCTGATGCCGTTGGGCAAATCCTTGGGTTCCAGCGCGCCGTCCTTTTCGCCCAGGAGTATTGGCTTGACCAGCTCAAGCTTCGGCTCACCGATGTTCAACGGCGAGGCTGGCGGGGAAGGCCTGCGAACGATTTCGCCGTTCTCGCCTTCACTGAGTAAGTCGTATGACACCACCAGGTTGCCGCCTT